>CALCDT010000080.1 GCA_937900425.1 uncultured Alphaproteobacteria bacterium
AGCGGCATGTCGCCCATGTAGACGTCCTGCTCCTTGATGTCCTTGACGGACTTGGCGCCGGTGTCCTCGTCCACGTCGAAGACGATGAGGCGCAGCGTCACCTTCAGCGGCGCGGCGAAGGTCATGCCGCGCTGGCGGCACTCGTCGACGTCGTACTTCGGCGGCTCGAACTCGTAGCGAACGAACTCGAGCAGCGCGGTGCCGGCGAAGTCGGAGATCGGGAAGACGGACCGGAAGACGGCCTGCAGGCCCTCGTCGGGACGGCCGCCCTCGGGCTCGTCGACCAGGAGGAACTGGTCGTACGAGGCCTTCTGCACCTCGATCAGGTTCGGCATCTCCGCGACTTCGCGGATGGAGCCGAAGAACTTGCGGATCCGCTTGCGCCCGTTGAACGTCTGAGCCTTGAGAGCCTGCGCCATCCGTCGCTCCTCGCATCGTCTGCGGCCCGATCCTGACGGGGTGCCCCCGCCAGCCGGCATCGACCGGGCCTCGTTCAGTCCACAGCGGCCCCTCGCGGAGACCGTCCTCGCGGACGACCATCGGAGCCGCCGGCGGGCGGCTCGGAGGGACGTCCGGTCCGGGGCCCTCCCCGGACGACCGACGGCGGACCGCGCGAACGGCCCGCCTTCGGGGTTCCGGCTCCCGCCCGGCGGCGGGACCGGAGCGGCTCGGCCGGGCGACGCCGCGAGGCGCCTCCCGACGCGGGCCGGCTCGGATCGAGGAATTACTTCACTTCGACCTTGGCGCCGGCTTCCTCGAGCTTCTTCTTCAGCTCCTCGGCCTCGGCCTTGGAGACGCCTTCCTTCAGCGGCTTCGGAGCGCCCTCGACGAGGTCCTTGGCCTCCTTCAGGCCGAGGCCGGTGATGGCGCGCACTTCCTTGATGACGTTGATCTTCTTGTCGCCGGCGTCGGCGAGGATCACGTCGAACTCGGTCTTCTCCTCGGCGGCCGGGGCGGCATCGCCACCGCCGGCGCCCGGGATCGCCGCGACCGCGACCGGAGCCGCGGCGGACACGCCCCACTTCTCCTCGAGCATCTTGGAGAGCTCGGCGGCCTCCAGGACGGTCAGGTTCGAGAGCTCGTCAACGAGCTTCGCAAGATCAGCCATTGTTCACTTCCTGTCGGTTCGTTCCGTTGAGCGGAGCCCCGGCGGGCTCCGGCTTTAGACGGGCGGCCCCGGATCGGCTCCAGGACCGGGAGTGACGGGCGAACGGCCTCAAGCCGCTTCGTCCTTCTTGGCGTAGGCGGCGAGCACGCGCGCCACCTGGCCGCCAGGGGCCTGCAGGACCCCGGCGATGCGCGTCGCGGGCGTGTTGATCATGCCGAGCAGGCGAGCCCTGAGCTCGTCCAGCGACGGCAGGTTCGCCAGCGCCTTGACGCCTTCCGCATTGAGCTGCGACTTGCCGAGCGCGCCGCCGAGAATGACGAGCTTGTCGTTCGTCTTGGCGAAGTCGACGGCGGCCTTGGCCGCGGCGACCGGGTCGCTCGAGTACGCAAGCACCGTCGGCCCGGTGAAGAGGCCGGCGATGTGCTCCATGTCGGTGCCTTGAAGGGCAAGCTTCACGAGGCGGTTCTTCGCCACCTTCAGGGACGCTCCCGACGCCCGCATGCGGCCGCGCAGGGCCGACATCTGGGCGACGGTGAGACCCTGGTAGTGGGCCACGACGACCACGCCGGTGTTCTGGAACACCTCGTGGAGCGTCGCGACGAGCTCTCGCTTCTCCGCTCTGTCCACTTGCCTCACTCCGATTGGCGACCGGACATCCGGCCGCCGTTGCCATGCCGCCTGACCGTCACGGATAGACCGCGGGATCGGACGGCGCTCTTCAGCCTGTCCGCCCGCGGACCCGCGCCGAGGCGCAAGCCGCAAGGCTCAACGGTCGCGAACCGGGAACGACGGAGACCGGGCGCGCGCCCGGTGCCGGCGAAAATCGGTTCCGTCCCGTCTCGTGCGGGCCCCGGAAGGGCTTAAGCATCGGCCGGAGCCGATCCACCCGCAGTCTCGGACAGGTGAGACCGGACGGAGACGCGCCCCGTCGGTCCCGACCACCCCGGCGGCGGACCGCCGGGAGCTCTCGCCCGGCCGCGACCGCGGCCGGGAAATTCGTGCGGCGCCGGAGCCGGCGCCGCTCGGTCTCAGGCGCCCTGGGCGCCGACGACGCTCGCCGGGTCGACCTTGACGCCCGGTCCCATGGTCGAGGACACCGCCACCTTCTGCAGGTAGGTGCCCTTGGCACCGGCGGGCTTCGCCTTGATCACCGCGTCGGCGAAGGCGCGGATGTTCTCGAGCAGCGCCTCGTCGCCGAACGACACCTTGCCGACGCCGGCGTGGATGATGCCGGCCTTCTCGACGCGGAACTCGACGGCGCCGCCCTTGGCGTCGCGCACGGCGGTGGCGACGTCGGTCGTCACCGTGCCGACCTTCGGGTTCGGCATCAGGCCGCGCGGGCCGAGGACCTTACCGAGGCGGCCGACGAGCGGCATCATGTCGGGCGTCGCGATGCAGCGGTCGAAGTCGATCTTGCCGCCCTGGATCTGCTCGACGAGATCCTCGGCGCCGACGATGTCGGCGCCCGCGGCGGTCGCCTCGGCGGCCTTGTCGCCGCGCGCGAAGACGGCGACGCGGGCGGTGCGGCCGGTGCCGTTCGGCAGCACGCAGACGCCGCGGACCATCTGGTCGGCGTGGCGCGGATCGACGCCGAGATTGAGGGCGACCTCGACGGTCTCGTCGAACTTCGCCGTGGCGCGCTCCTTGATGAGCCGCACCGCGTCGGTGAGCGGGTACAGCCGCGCGCGGTCGATACCTTCCGCGGCCTTGCGGATGCGCTTTCCGGGCTTCGCCATCAGATCAACCCACCACCTCGAGGCCCATCGAGCGGGCCGAGCCTTCCACCATGCGCATCGCCGCCTCGACGTCGGAGGCGTTGAGGTCCTTCATCTTGGCCTCGGCGATCTGGCGCACCTGCTCCTTCGACACCTTGCCGACGACGGCGCCCTTGCCCGGCGTCTTCGAGCCGGACTGGATCTTCGCCGCCTGCTTCAGGAAGTGGGTGACCGGCGGCGTCTTGATCTCGAAGGTGAAGGACTTGTCGGAGTAGTAGGTGATCACCACCGGGCAGGGGACGCCCTTCTCCATGTCCTGCGTGCGAGCGTTGAACTCCTTGCAGAACATCATGATGTTGAGGCCGCGCTGGCCGAGCGCGGGGCCGATCGGCGGAGACGGGGCAGCAGAGCCCGCCTTCACCTGCAGCTTGATGTAGCCGTCGATCTTCTTCGCCATCTCATGCTCCTGTCGTGCCGCCGGCGGACCGGCGGCCTCTCAGACGGGGTGGTGCGACCCGCGACGGCCGGCGAAAGCCGCGCACGCCTCCCACTCCGGTTTTCCGGCTCAGACCTTCTCGACCTGGCCGTATTCGAGTTCCACCGGCGTCGGACGGCCGAAGATCGAGACGGCGACCTTGAGCCGCGCCCGCTCCTCGTCGACCTCCTCGACGTGACCGCTGAAGGAGGCGAACGGCCCGTCGGAGACGCGCACCTGCTCACCCACCTCGAACGAGATCGACGGCTTCGGACGCTCCACGCCCTCCTGCACCTGGTGCAGGATGCGGCCGGCCTCGGCATCGGAGATCGGCACCGGGCGGTTGTCGGAGCCGAGGAAGCCGGTCACCTTCGGCGTGTTCTTGATCAGGTGATAGGCCTGATCGGTCATCTCCATCCTGACGAGCACGTAGCCCGGGAAGAACTTCCGCTCGGTGTCGACCTTGCGGCCGCGCCGCACCTCCACGACCTTCTCGGTCGGGACGAGGATCTCCTCGAAGAGATCCTCGAGGCCCTGCTGGGCGGCCTTCTCCCGGATGGACTCGGCGACCTTCTTCTCGAAATTCGAGTAGGCGTGCACGATGTACCAGCGCTTCGCCATCGTTCCCTTCCCTCGCTGCGGCTCGCTCAGCGCCCGATGCCGAGCAACAGGCTGACGCCGTAGGCCATCACCTGGTCGGCGGCGAGGAAGAACATGGCCGCGAGAAACACCATGACGAAGACCATCGCGGTCGTGATGGCCGTCTCGCGGCGCGTCGGCCACGTGACCTTGCCCACCTCCGAGCGGACCTGCTGGAGGAACACGACCGGGTTCGTTTTCGCCATAGAGATTCGGCCTGTCTTTAGTTCCGGATCGAGCCGGCTGAAATGACGCCCGAGCGCCACCGATCCGCCCGCGCATGACGAACGAGCGCGCGGCGGGAACGGCCGCACGCCCTACCGGAGGGCTCTACTTACTGCCGCGGCGGCCGAAGCGCAAGCCTCAAATCGGACCGACGCGACGACGGGCCCGAACCCGGAGGCTCGAGCCCGCGTCGAAACTCGCGGCGGGCGCCGGCTGGCAGGGGCGGAGGGACTCGAACCCACGACCTGCGGTTTTGGAGACCGCTGCTCTACCAGCTGAGCTACACCCCTTCAGGCACTCGCCGTGCGCTGCTCATAACCGATTGGCCGCGGACTGCAAAGCCCCCGTGACGTCGTCGGCGCCCTATCGCACGCAGGCCGGCTCGATCGCCCGCCGCGCCAGCCGGCGGAAGTCGCCCCAACCGCAGGCGCCGTGGTCGGCGGCGCAGCCGGCGACCGGCATCACCGCGCGCGCCGGCGGATTGGCGAGGGAGAGCGGCGTGTTGTGGCGCAGCTGCTCGATCGTCTGGGCGAAGTAGACGAGGCGGACGGCCGGGCCCGACGGCCGCTGCCACAGCTCGAAGGCGATCGCCCCGCCGGGCGGCGTCTGCAGCGGCTGGTAGCTCGGAAGCCGCCAGCGCAGGCCGAGCAGGCCGGCGAGGTTGAGGATGTTGCTGTCGTGGCCGGCGTAGACCTGCACCGGAACGCCGCGGCCGGTCTCGATCGCGTCGAGGCCGGCGAGCACCTCCGCCATCAGCT
>CALCDT010000081.1 GCA_937900425.1 uncultured Alphaproteobacteria bacterium
TGGGCGCGCTTGACGCCCTCGAAGCGGGCCCGGTCGCGCGCCACCACCGGATCGGACGCGGCGATCCGGTCGACGAGGAAGGCTGCGAGCCGCGTCGTCGCGCCGCCGTCGCCGAGCCGGTAGTAGGCCCAAGCGCCCTCCGGGAAGCGGCGCACGAGGCCCGCCTCGACCAGCAGCTTGAGGTGGCGGGAGATCCGCGGCTGGCTCTGCCCGAGGATCGCGGTCAGATCCTTGACCGTCAGGTCGCTCGCCGCCAGCAGCGCCAGGATGCGCAGCCGCGTCGGCTCGCCCGCCGCCTTGAGGGCGGCGACCATCTGGTCGACCGGCAGCTGGTCGAGCGCGGACTCGGCCCCGCTATGGCGCTCACGATAGGACATAAAGATATCTTTATCTCTATCGAAGAGCGCGCGCAAGCGTCGTCGCGCCGCCGCATGGCGACGCTCCGGACGGCGAAGGGATCGGACGGATCAGAAGCCGTCGACACCGAACGAGTAGCCGACGGTCAGCCCGAAGCTGAACTGGTCGGCGGAGCCGATCTTCCTGACGATCGGGCTGTCGGCGGCGTTGCCGACGAGGTTGTCGTAGCGGGCCCAGCCGGCGGTGGTCCACCGCTCGTTCCACTGGTAGCCGGCTCCGGCGAGTGCGCCGACCGAGACGATGCCGCCGTCGGGCCGGTAGCGCGAGACGCGGCCGTTGCGGATGGCCTCGGCGCGGGTGACGCCGAAATAGGTGTCCATGAAGTCCTTGTCGCCGAGCGTCATGCGCGGCCCGATCGACAGCGTCCACTGGCCCTGCTGGAGGACGGCGTCGGCGGCGAGGTCGGCGACGAAGCCGGTGTTGCCGTTGAGGCCGTGGCGCACCTCGACGCGGCCGCGCAGCCAGTCCGTCGGCCACACCTCGCCGTAGCCGCCGACCTGGACCGTCCAGCCGATGCTGTTGAGGCCGCGCAGCTTGCGGTCGGAGCCGTTGTAGCGGCCGGAGGCGTAGCGGGCGACCGGGCCGACCGAGAAGAACTCGTTGCCGAACAGCGACAGGTCGATGCCGTCGTCGGCCGCCGAAAAGCCCTCCGGCGTGCCGGCCTTGCGGAACGAGAAGCTCGGGTAGCCGATCACCGAATAGTCGTCGGAGCCGAGGAATTCCGGCTCGACGATGCCGTTCAGCTTGAGGCTGATGATCCAGCCCGACGCCGGCAGCGGCGACGTCATCAGTTCGGCCATGTCGGCGGCCTGGACGGGCGTTGCGAGAAGCGCGAGCGCGCCGACCATTCCGAGACGATTGCGACCCATCCGGCTCTCCGATACGCGGGCCTAGCCCCGGATCCGGTGGCACAGGCCGAAACACGAAAAAAGTGATAGGGGACGCCCCGGCGAACGCAAGCCCCGCGACCCCAAGGACGCTCCGCAAACCGCTAACGGTCGGTGAAAGTCACCCGACGGCCACACCGACAGCCCGCTCCATTGCCGCGAGAGCCATGACCGACCAGCCGAAGAACTCCGATGTCCGGCCCGGCGAGATCGCCTTGCCCTTCGAACCCGCCGCCGACGGCGGCGATGCGTCCGTCGTCTTCGTCGGCCGGGCGCGCACGCCCTGGCGGGACCGCGCCGATTGCCCGCGCAGCGTCCGCGCCGCCCGCGAGCGCACCGGGGAGGCGGCGATCGTCGAGATCGCCCCGGACTTCCGGCCCGCTCTCGACGGCCTCGATCAGGCGAGCCACGTCATCGTCCTCTACTGGATGCACGCGGCCCGGCGCGACCTCGTCGTCCAGGTGCCGCGGCACCTCGGCGAGCCACGCGGCACCTTCGCCCTGCGCACGCCTGTGCGGCCGAACCCGATCGCGCTCGCCGTCGCCCGGCTGCGCCGCCTCGACGCCGCCGCCGGCATCCTCGAGATCGACATGCTCGATTGCCTCGACGGCACTCCGGTTCTCGACGTGAAGCCCTACATCCCGTCGATCGACGCCGTCCCCGAGGCTACGACGCGGCGTAACGGTGGCGCCAAATAACTGCATATTTTCAGTCTGATGCAGCCTTCGGCTGAGGTGTCGCGTGAGCTTCTCTCAGTGCGTATTCAGTGCGTATAAAGCCACTGTTCCGGCACCTTCGCGACGACGCGGTCGCCGGGATGGACGGCGCCGGCCCGCTCGACCGAGGCGACGACGCCGCGCAGGTGCATCGCCTCCCGCGGAAAGCCGAGTTCGAGTTCCTGCCGTCCGGTGTGCTTGGCGATGTTGCGCCCGGCGATGCGGCAGGGCGCGTTCGGAGCCTCCACTTGGATCACCGCCGCGTCCTCGACGAAGAGCCGCGTGCCGCGCGGCAGGAACGACAGGCTCGGAATCCCCTCGAGGAGGAGGTTCGCCCCGACCCAGCCGCCCAGCAGCTCGTCGAGACCGAGCCGCGCGGCGACGATCGCCATCTCCTCGCGCGAGAGGATGCTGAGCTGGCGGTCGTTGCGAACCGGCGTGCCGCGCCGGTACCAGGGCTCGCGGCCCGTCGAGGAGCGGACGAAGCCGGCATGGCGATCCGCTTCGATCCCGGTGAGCGCCAGGTCCAGGCGCTCCACCGGCGCGGTCTCGAAGCTCGTCGGATCGGGCGTTCGGAACAGCGCTACGACGCGCCCCTCGATCGAACGCGCAGGAATCGTGGCCGGAAATTCCATGCTGCCTCCACCGAAGGGACACCCGCAAGGCGTTCGTCGGGCGAACGAAATCGTTCCTCGTCGGCGACGAGTTGGGTTAGTCTTCCCACGATGCGCCTTCGGGCGGAAGCGTTAAGGACACGACGGCGATGACGTTTGGAACGGGTGGCACGTCTCTCGGCAGCAAGGTCGAGGCGCTGCGCAGCAAGTGGGGATGGTTTGTCGCCGCCGGCGTGGCGATGGTCGTCTTCGGCGTCATCGCCCTCAGCAACCTGCTGGCGGCGACCCTCGCGACGGTCTTCGTCACCGGAATCATGCTGATCGTCGGCGGTGTCGTGCAGATCGGCCACTCGTTCGGCGCGAAGTCGTGGGGCAAGACCCTCTACTGGTTCCTCAGCGGCGTCCTCTACGCCGTCGCCGGCATCATCGCGATCGCCGACCCGCTGCTCGCCTCGGCGGTGTTCACGCTGCTCCTCGCCGGCTTCGTCTTCGCCGTCGGCGTGCTGCGCATCATTGCCGGCATCGACGCGCGCCCGGCCGACGGCTGGGGCTGGGTGGTCGCCGGTGGCGTGCTGACCGCGCTGTTCGGCCTCCTCATCGGCATCGGCTGGCCGGTCAACACCGTCTGGCTCATCGGCCTTCTGCTCGCCGTCGACCTGCTGACGCAGGGCATCGCCTGGATCGCCTTCGGCTTCGGCATCCGTCCGCGTACCTGATCGCGCACGGCACCCCACCGTCCCGGAGGCGCCATGGCCGAGTCCGTCGCCTTGACCTTGCCCGCCGACGCTACGGCGATGCCGGCGGTGCAGGCCGCCATCGAGGCGTTCTGCGAGGCGCACGCGGTCGCGACGCGACCGGCCTACGTTCTCGGGCTGGTCGTCGAGGAACTCGTCACCAACGTCGTCAACCACGCCTACCGCGGCACCGGCGGCGGCCCGGTCCGCATCCGTGTCGAGGCGGCTGGGGGCACCATATCCGGCGAGGTCCGCGACGACGGACCGCCGTTCGATCCGACGACGGCGAGCGCCCCGGACACCAGCGCCGCCCTCGACGACCGTCCGATCGGCGGCCTCGGCGTCCACATCGTCAAGACGCTGGTCGAGCGGCTCGACTACGCCCGCGAGGGCGACAGCAACGTGGTGCGCTTCAGCATCGGCATCTGACGGGCGGGTGCGGCGTCACCGCGCCCAGATGTTCAGTTCGCTCAGATAGTCGCGCGTTGTCCGGTCGAGCGGATAGACCATCAGATCCCGCCGGCCGAACCAGCGGTCGTACATCTCGACATAGGGCCCGCGGAATTCCTCGATCCCATCCATGAGGTCGACGAGGGCGTGGTTGACGAGGTCGCGCCAGGGGCTGTCGTTCTGCGGCAGCAGGCAGGCCATCGGCTCGGTGCCGAGCGTGTCGGTGCGCGGCAGCAGCACCACGCTGCGGCGCGGTTCGAGTTCCCGCGACAGCCCGAGTAGGACGACGCCGATGTTGGCGACGCCGTCGATCTCGCCGGCGCTCATCGCCTGCATCGCCTCGGTCATGTTCGGGAACTCGCGGATCGTCGCCGTCGGCAGCGCGTCCTCGAGGATCTTGGCGGTCGTCGTGCCGGCGGCGATGCCGATGGTCATCTGGGTGATGTCCGGCTTCTTCTTCACCGTGTCGCGGTAGGCGAGGACGCGGGTGCCGTCGCGGAAGAAGGGGATCGAGAAGTCGACGCGGGCCTCGCGCTCCCAGGTCGGCGTGGTGATGCCGCACTCGATGTCGATCTCGCCCTTCTCAATCTTCTCGATGCGGTCAGCCGCCGTCACCTCGCTGACGTCGAGGCTGACCGGGCGACCCAGCCTCTTCTCGGTGGCCGCGCGAATCGCTTCGAGCAGGTCGACCGAGAAGCCGACGAGCTCGCCGTCCTCACCGCGGAAGCCGAAGGGCATCGCGTCGGCGCGGGTGCCGGCGCGCAGCATTCCGGTCTCCTTGATCCGGTCGAGGACGCCGGCCGACGCGCCCCCGGATGCGACGACGGCGCAGCCCAGCAACGCGGCAGCGAGAAACCGCAGGGATCGGTTCCTCCGGTTCGCGCGCGTCATCCGGTCCCGCCCTCCCATGCAAACCTCCTCGTGCCCGCGGCTGTGGCGCGGCAGTATCGGCGAGGCTCGCGCTC
>CALCDT010000082.1 GCA_937900425.1 uncultured Alphaproteobacteria bacterium
CTCTTCGCAGACGCAAAGAAAATGGTCGAGAGCATCGTCAAGAACCTCGAGTGAGAGGGGGAGCGGGACGTCCCGATCCGTCGGGGCGTCCCTTGCGGACCGACACGGATCGCCGCCGGCGCCGCAGTGACGGGCCCGCAAACACGAAGGGGACGGACGCCGCGCGCGTCCGTCCCCTTTCTCGTCCCGCTCTCCCGGCCGCGGCCGGCGACGCCGGTCACAAGGTCTCGACGTCGCTCACCGCTGCCACGAACAGGTCGTGGTTGGCGCAAAGGCTCGGAGGCCGGTCGGCGCCGCGGATCGCGGCGAGCTCCAGCCAGTCGCGGCAGCCCGGCTTGTCGGAGCAGCCCTCGCAACGCCCCGCGGCCGTCGCGATTTCGCCGGGCGAGAACGCCTGCCCCGGGACGACACCGAGGGTCGCCGCCATCCGTCCCATCAGCGCCGGGATCGCCGGGGCCGCATCCGTGTTCGTCGTCATCGCGCTCGCTCCTCTTCGCAGTCTCCGCCGAAGGAGCCTAGAGACGGCACGGCCCCCGTCCTTGATCTGGATCAACGATCCGAGCGAGAACGGGGGCCGGGAGCGGCGTCGGGGCGTGAGGACGGACGACGGCGCGGGCGCGCCGAAGGGCGGGCCGCCCGCCGGATCAGTCGTCCTCGTCCTCCTCGGGCTTCTTCTGCATGGCGCTGAGCTTGGCGAAGACCGCGGCGGCGTCGATCTCCTCCTCCTCTTCGGCGCTGCGCGCCGGAGCGGAGCGGAACATCGACAGCGCGTCGTCCGAGGTGGTCTCCTCGACCGGCAGCAGGGTCGGGGCGTCGGCCGCCGTCGCGGGCCGATCCTTCGCCGCCTTCTCGACCTCGAGGTCGAGCTCGATCTGCGAGCACAGGCCGAGGGTCACCGGGTCCAGCGGCGTCAGCGAGGCCGAATTCCAGTGGGTGCGGTCGCGGATCTGGGCGATGGTCGGCTTGGTGGTGCCGACGAGCCGCATGATCTGCGCGTCCTTGAGCTCGGGGTGGTTGCGGACCAGCCAGAGGATCGCGTTCGGACGGTCCTGGCGGCGCGAGACCGGAGTGTAGCGCGGCCCCTTGCGCTTCGATTCCGGCACGCGGACCTTGGGATCGGCGAGGCGCAGCTTGTGGGCGGGCGTGCGCTCGGCGAGCGCGATCTCCTCACGGGTCAGCTGGCCGGTCTGGACCGGGTCGAGCCCCTTGATGCCCTGCGCCGCGTCGCCGTCGGCGATCGCCTTGACCTCGAGCGGATGCAGCTTGCAGAACTGCGCGATCTGATCGAAGGACAACGCCGTGTTCTCGACGAGCCAGACCGCGGTGGCCTTGGGCATGAGCGGTGCGTTGGCCATGGATACCATTCCTCCTTGCGGCGCCACCGGAGCGACCGGCGGGGCTTTCCTTTCATTCGGACGATGATCGGAGATTGACGAGCTATATAGACGCGCGGCGGCGCCGACGCAAATCGAATTGCGGCCGATGTCGAGGGCTTCCCGGGCGCTGTTCTCGCCGCCGGCCAAGTATTCCGGCGGGCGCCGCGCGGTGAGCGGCGGCCGGGAGCGCCGCGCACGGGGAGCCGCGCCGCCGGGGGCGAAGAGCGCCGGCCCCGACCGTCCGGCGTGCGCGGGGATCGACCGGCGCGACCGGCGACTGTCCTTCTTCGGGACGGTGCGACCGAAACGGCCGGATCGATTCACACTTCGTTAAGCTTTCCAATTCATTACTGAGGGGTCCAGACTTCTGGATCTGCGAGTGGCTCCCGTCACTCTTTTTGACGCCTCCCTGTCCACTTCAGAGCCGCGCTTCGTCGCGGCTCTTTTTTGTGCCGACGGCGCCCCGCACCGCCGGAGGTCCCGTCCGCTGTCCCGCCCTCGCCCCGCCACGGCCCCCGCACCGGACCGGCTGGCACGGCGGTTGCCTCATTGTGGCCAGACGCTGCGGCGACGATCCCGTTTCGGTTCATCCGGATCCCGATCGCTCCGGCAGCCGGTTTGAGGCGCGGGCCGCCCCGGCGACCCGCCCGTTCACGAACAGGGCAAAGAACGATGACGGATCTGACCCGCGAGACCGGCGCCGCCCGTGGCGGCCCCATTCCCTTCGCCGAGCGCTTCGCCGCCTCCGACGTCTTCCGCGACCTCTTCCGCGAAGGCATGGGCCTCGTCGAGGAGACCGCCGCCTATCTCGACGGCGACGGCCGCGCCCATTCCCGCACCCTCTCGCGCGCCGCCTCGCTGGCCTACGCCACCGAATCCATGCGCCTCACCACCCGGCTGATGCAGATGGCCTCCTGGCTGCTGCTGCAGCGCGCCGTCAACGAGGGCGAGATCACCCAGGCCGAAGCCAATTCCGAGCGCAACCGCGTCCGCCTCGACGACGCCGCCACCCGCCGCGCCGCCGAGTGGAACGACCTGCCGGCGCCGCTGCGCGACCTCATCGACCGCTCCTTCCGCCTGCAGGACCGCATCCGCCACCTCGCCGGCGCGATCAGCGCCCCGGCCGAGATCCGCCGCCCGGTGGCGAGCCCGGTCTCGCGGCACATGGACCTGCTCGCCGACGCCTTCGGCCGCGGCGCCGCGCCCCGCTCCGCCGACGCCTGATCCCGGGCGCCGCCTTTCCCGGTTTTCGCCGCAATCGCCGGCGAGTGTCTCGCGCCGCAGCCGCTTCCGTGCTTTAGGGAGGGTTCGCGGCGCCCCCGGGATTCGGGGATGCCCCCGCCCCCGTTCCGGACGAGCCCCGTGCCCCGCGCCAGACTGTTTCTCATCACCCCCCGCGAGATCGACCTCGAGGCCTTCGCACCGATGCTCGAGGAGGCGCTGTCGGCCGGCGACGTCGCCTCGCTGCTGATCTCGGTCGAGACCCGCTCGCCCGCCGAACTGCAGCGGATCGCCGAGCGGCTGGTGCCGATCGCCCAGGCGCACGACGTCGCCGCCCTCGTCCACGGCGACAGCCGGGCGAGCGCCCGCGCCCGCGCCGACGGCCTTCACGTCGAGGAGGGCATCGAGGCGCTCGAGGAGGCGGTGGAGGCGCATCAGCCCAGGCTCATCGTCGGTGCCGGCGGCCTGCGCAGCCGCGACGAGGCGATGGCCGCCGGCGAGGCCGGCGCCGACTACCTGTTGTTCGGCCTGCTGGAGCGGCCCGACGATCCGATGCCGCACAGGAAGTCGCTCGACTTCGGCCGCTGGTGGGCCGAGGTCTTCGAGCCGCCCTGCGTCGTCCTCGCTGGCTCCGACATCGCTTCGGTGACGCCTGCGGCGGAGACCGGCGCCGAATTCGTCGCCCTGCGCGACGCCGTCTGGACCCATCCCGCGGGCCCGGCCGCCGCGGTGCGCGAGGCCAACGCCCTCCTCGATGCCGCGCGGACGGAGGACGGGGACGGCGGGCCATGACCGGTCCTCGTCTTTCCGCTCTGCGGAGTTCCTCTCTCCCCGGACGCGGCCTCGCCGGACGGATTTTCCGCGGACGCCGCCGTCCGGGAGCCGGCCTTCTCGCGACCGCGGTGCTCGCCCTCGGCCTCGCCGCCGGCCTGCCCGCCGGCCCCGTCCGCGCCCAGAGCGGCGGCGACGCCCCGCCCG
>CALCDT010000083.1 GCA_937900425.1 uncultured Alphaproteobacteria bacterium
CGCCCGCTCGTAGCGCGCGAGCCGCGCCGCGACGGGATCGTCCGGGGCGGCGCCGATCACGCACAGGACGAGACGCGGGTCGGCGAGCGCCTCGAGCGCCTCGGCGAGGCGGAAGACGCCCTTGTGGGTCCGCGGCGTGCCGAGGAAGAGGATCACCCGGTCGGCGTCGGTGTAGCCGTATTCCCGGCGGACGCGGGCGCGCACGTCATCGTCGCGGCCGAAGACCGCCTCGTCGCGGGCGTGGCGCACGATGCGACCGCCGAAGCGCTCGGCGAGCGCGACGTTGGAGACGGTGACCGCGTCGAAGGTCGGAACCAGGGTCTCGCAGATCCGAGTCCAGGTCTCGCCGAAGGGGAGGGCGAGATCGGACGGGTCGAGGCCGGGCTCGTCGAGCGCGTCGAGAGGCAGCCGGGTCCGTGCGGGGAAGAACGCCAGCTCGTGATCGTCGACGTCGAGGATCACCGGGCAGCCGCAGCGGTGCTTGAACAGCAGGCCGAGCACGATGCCGGGCAGGCGTGGCTTGCAGACGTAGACGACGTCCGCGTCGATCTCCGCCACCACGGCGGTCGCCGCGCGCAAGAAGTCGTCCATCGCGCGCGCCGGAAACGTCCTGACCCGCAGACCGGCGTCCGCCAGAGGCGGCCAGAGACGGCCACCGTAGCGGTCGAACAGCGGGCCGACGAGTTCGACGTCGTGGTCGGCCGCCAGCAGCTCGGCGAGAACGAAGGCACGGCCCGCCGGGTTGTGGCCGAGATCCCAGCAGACGACGACCGCCTTCCTGCGCCGTACCGGCGCGGCGGCGGCATCCGTCGTCTCGCGGCCGTCGGCGCCCGCGTCCGAGGACACCGGGGGCGCCGACACGACGCGCTCGCCTGCCGGCCGCTCCGGCTTCCGCCCGTCGGACAGGGATAGCTCGCGGACCGAGACCCGGCCGGCACCGGGGGCGAACTGGCAGGTCAGCGTGTAGCGGCGGCGGCGATCGAAGGCGGGCGTCTGCACCGTTCTCGATAGCGTCCCGTCCGCCGCGAAGGCGCGACCGTCGGCGATCTTGTGGAAGAACACCGCCTTCTCGTCGCCGCCGATCTCCAGAACGGCGACCCATTCCACCGCCTGCGGCGCCTCGTCGTCCGGCCCGAGGGCGACACGGACGGCCAGCAGATGGCCGGCGGCGGTCTCCGAGAGCCGATCGAGGGCGATCGGCGCGCTGAGTCGCACCCGGGCCGCCGGGGCCGGCCACGTCATGGTCAGCCCGGCTTCGGGCGCGAAGGCGAGCGAGCGGCCGGACGAGGGTTCGTCGGACCGGATTTCGGCGATCCAGCCGTTCGCCAGCACCGTCCTCCGCAGCCAGACGGTCGCCGGCGGCAGCCCCTCCGGCGTGCCACCGGCGAGGAGGCCGTCAACGGCCGGCGCGGTGTCGGACGGCGCCGACGCGGTGGGGGATTCGAGGGAGAGGACTGTCGGAGGAGACATCGGGGGCAGTCGGACCGTGATCGGAAAGGAACCCGAAGACGGGCATATCACGTCGCCGCGCCCGACGCACGTCGGGCGGCGAGGCTCCGGGTCACGGCCGGAGTACGTAGAAGCGGCGGCCGCCGGAGACCGTCGGATGAACGGGGCCGACCGGCGTGACCGACCGGTAGCCGCGGTCGGCGGTGAGCCGCATCAGCGACGGTTCGGTGAGCCAGATCGAGGTCGGGTTGCCCCAGGACGCCTGGAGGGTGTCGCGTTCGGGAAACTCGACGCCGAAATAGCCGTCGAAGCAGCGCACGTCCGTCTCCCACGGCTCCGGCTCGGCACGGATGAGTTCCGGCACATGGATCTGGGTGTCGAGGACGACGGCCCGGGCACCGCGGGCCCGGTCGAGCAACGCCGCCTGGTCGGCGAGGGGGAGGTGATAGAGGAGCCCCAGCACGAACACGTAGTCGAAGCCGTCGAGCGGGAAGGTCCGCACGTCGTCCCGCACGAACGTGATGCCCTGTCTCAGTTCTTCCCGCGGAAGCCGGTCGGTCCGCGCGTCGACCGCGGTGACCCGCAGGCCGAGGTCGCGGGCGAGCACCGAGAACCAGCAGGCGCCGGCGCCGAGGTCGACCGCGGTGCCGGTGGCGCGCAGCTCGTACACGAGGATGTGCCGGAACATCACGGTGCGGAAGTGGGGGAGGGACGCGATGTCTCGCGGCAGCGGAGGCGGTAGGGCGGCGGGCACGCGGAACCGTCGGAACTGGCCAATTCGTCGGCCGCCGGTACCGGGCGGCGTCCGGACGTTGGAGCGGAACGCAACGCCGGTTCACGCCTGCCCGCCGCCCCGACGGGCGCCGCACGGTTGCCTGCTCCCACCCCATCGCCATAGGGTCTGCCGGCAACGGAACGCGGAGCGCACGGGATGGAAGATGAAGGACGGGCCGGCGGCGTCGAGGCGTCCGAGCCGCCCACGGCCTTCGAGGAGGCCGAGCAGCTGCGGAGCCGCTCCTATCCCGGCCAGTGTGCGATGTGCGGCGCCAAGGCGGTCTTCGTCGGGACGTCGCTCGGCGCGCGGGAATCCTTCCCCTGCCCGACCTGCCGGGCGACGCTGCGCTATCGCGAGCAGGCCGGCGCGATTCTCACCCATTTCGGTCGCGGCCGCTTCTCGTTCTTCACCCGGTTCGTCCGGTTTCCCGAGTGCCAACGCCTGTCGATCCTCGAGGCGGCGATTCGCGGCCCGTTCACCCGCCACCTCAAGGGACATCCCGGCTACGTGCAGTCCTACCTGTTCGACGACGTCGCGCCGGGAGAGACGAAGAACGGTGTGATCTGCCAGAATCTCGAGGCCATGACGTTCGCCGACGCGAGCTTCGATCTCGTCATCACCAGCGACGTGATGGAGCACGTCGCCGACGTTGACGCGGCGATCGCCGAGATCGGCCGCGTCCTGAAGCCAGGGGGCGCGCACGTCTTCTCGATCCCCCTGAAGTTTCCGCTCGC
This sequence comes from uncultured Alphaproteobacteria bacterium, assembly GCA_937900425.1. Lineage (GTDB taxonomy): Bacteria > Pseudomonadota > Alphaproteobacteria > Rhizobiales > Pleomorphomonadaceae > CALCDT01. The sequence goes on from CALCDT010000083.1 coordinate 2,959, forward strand.
CGACGAGACGACCGCCCGGGCCTGCATCGTCGACGGGCGCGTGAAGCATCTCGCCGAGCCGCGGTACCACCGCTCCGGCACCGACACGCCGTCGCTGGTGTTCTCCGATTTCGGGCGCGACCTCGTCGAATGGCACCGCCGGCACGGCATGCAGGTGACGTTCCATCGCTCGCACCCGTTCGTCTCGCGGCTCTGCCACAGCGCCGCCGTGGTGGCGGTGCGGACATGACGGCGACACCCGTGCGCATGGACGGGCTTTTCGACGGAGAGCCGCTGCCCTTCGACGGGGTGTGCCCCGTGTGCTCCGGCAATTTCGATGTCACACGTCTCCGGGAGCCGGTGCGGGTCTGCGGCTGCGGCGCCGGACGGCGGGCGATGGAGCTCGCCGCCGCCTTCCTGCAGGAATGGGCGCACGGCATCCACGCGACGGTGCGCGCACTCGCGGCGGATGCGACCATTCCGCACCCGAGGGTTCTCGATCTGTCGCTCGATCCGGTCCTGCCGCAGGCGATCACGCTTGCCGACCGGCTGACACGGGGTAATCCGTTCGGGCCGGAGGCGGCGCTTCGGCTGCCACAGCCCGTCGACCCGGTGGATCTCGCCGCCCTGCCGGCGGCCGACGCGAGCGTCGACGTCGTCTTCCTGCGCGACGTCCTGTTCTGGGTACCGGAGCTGACCGCGCTGGTCCACGAGGTCGGCCGCGTGCTCGCGCCGGGTGGCCACGCCGTGTTCCAGGAGACCTTCGCCTGGCAGTTCCCGGACGAGACGGTGGAAGCCGGAGGCGGAGCCGCTCTGCCGCTGCGGGCGGGGGGCGGCACGCGGATGCCCGAGCGACGCATCATCGGCGCCGATTTTCTCGACCTGCTCGCGACCGTGGGATTGCGTGCCTACGGCTACCGGCCGGGGCTCTCGGTGGACCCGCTCTATCGCAACCTGCTGATCGTCGCCGTGCGGGACGGAGCGCCGGTCAGTAAAGCCTGATCGGTAGGCTCTCGAACTGCCGAAAATCCTTCGACTGTCGTCGCCGTGCCGGCTCGTCTGCGGGCGCGAGCTCAAACCGCTCGACGAGGCGCCGGACGGTCGCCACCAGCTCCAGCGTGGCGATGTGCGGGCCGAGGCAGGCATGGGCACCGCCGCCGAAGGCGAAGAGCGGCGGCCCGGCGCGGGCGAGATCGACGTCGTCCGGAGCGTCGTAGACGTCGGGATCCCGATGGGCAGCCTCGATGACGAGGATCACCGGGGCGCCGGCGCCGATGGCGACGCCGCCCAGCTCCACGTCGCGCAGAGCGATGCGCCGGTTGAGCCGGTAGGTCGAACCGGCGAGCCGCAGCGCCTCGTCGACGAAGGCCGGGACGAGAGAGGGCTCGTCGCGCAGGCGACGCTGGATATCCGCGCGGCGGGCCAGCAGATCGACGGCGTTGCCGAGGGCGGCGGACGAGGTCTCGACCACCGCCGTCACCATGAAGAGGGTCAGGTCGGTGGCGCTCAGGCCGGCAGTGTCGGCGATCGTCGCGACCGCGGCCGCGTCGCCGATCCGGTCGACGAGGAACGTGCGCACCGTCTTCGCGATCTCGTCCAGCCGTCGGATCTCGCGCAGCGGCACGAGCGGCCGCCAGGCCGCCGACAGTTGCAGGGCGAGGTCGCGCAGCCACTCCACCTCGTCGATCCGCAGGCCGAGCGCCGAGGCGGCGACGGCGTTCGGCACGGCGTCGCAGACGGCCGGCATGAAATCGACGGTCGTACCGGCCCTGAGCGGGGCGAGCGTCCGTTGCGCCAGCGCGTCGATCGCCGCTTCCGGCCAGCGGGCCGCGACCGCGGCGACAAAACGCTTCAGCTCCGCGCGGACAGCGCGATGCCGGTCGCCGCCCTGGAAGATCGCCGCGCCCTCGAGGACGGCGACGAGGTGGTCGGCGCGCTCGCCGGTCCGCCGCAGCACGTCGCGGACGCTCGCCGCCGGATCTGCCGTCCGGAAGTCCGACGACCGGAGCACCGCAGCGACGTCCGCATGGCGCATGACGAGCCACGCCTGCTCGGCCGCCGACCACACCGGCGGCCCTACGGTCGCCGACGCCGGAGGCGCGCCGTCAGTCGCGATCGGGGCGACGGCCGGCATGGGCGCTGGGGTTGTCATCGAAGATCATCGACATTCCGGCGCGCAGGGAGCGGGCGTGACGCGCCGCGGCGTCCGGGTGGAAGTCCGCCTCGGGGGCCTGTTCGAGTTCGTAGAGCCCGTGATCTCGCCCGCGCACGAGGGTCGCGAGGTTCCGCCTGCCGCCGGCTTGGCCGACATTGCCGGCGACGTAGCGGATTGCGAAGCCGGTGCGCCGGCGTCCACTCCGGTTCGGGTCCGATCCGTGGATGACGAGGGCGTGGTGCAGGGACATCTGGCCGGGCTCGAGTTCGACGTCGATCGCCCGCGAGACGTCGAGGGGCTCCAGCACCCGCTCCTTGCGGCCGAGCATGTTGTCGCGGTCGGTAGTGTCCTCGTGCGGGACCGGAGCGAGATGCGTGCCGGGAAGCACGCGGACGCAGCCGTTGTCGCGGCGGCTCGGCGTCAGGGCGAGCCACGCGGTCAGCGCGGCGGGCCGCGCCAGCTTCCAGTGGGTGGCGTCCTGGTGCCACGAGACGAACCTGTCGTCGTGTCCCGTCTTCGAGATGAAGCTCGTGCCCCAGCACAGGACGTCGGGGCCGATGAGCTCCTCGACAGCGTCGACGATGCGCGGGTCGTGGACGAGGTCCCACAGCCAGGTCAGCAGGAGATGCGGTTTGGCGTTGAGCGCGGGCGGCAGGCGGCCGGCCCGCTCCGCCTCGACCGCCTCCAGCCTGCGGAGGCAGTCCGCCACCTCGGCGCCGTCGAGGACATCGACGGGGAAGACGACGCCGTCGCGGGCGTAGGTCTTCCGCTGCGCCTCGGTGAGGCGCCCGCTCCGAGGCCCGCCGTTCGCCTGGCCCGTCCTCTTTCCGGTCACGCCGCCACTTCCCGCTCGCTCGATGCCGTCACGCGCAGTTCGCCGGCGGCGAAGAGCGCCCGGGCCCGCTGCCGCTGGATCTTGCCGCTCGAGGTACGAGGCAGGGCACCATAGGGCAGGATGCCGACGATCGGGACAGCACCGTGGCGATCGCCGACGAGGGCCCGCAGCCGCTGCGGCAGATCCGTCGCAGCTGCGGCGGAAAGATCGGCGGCCCGCAGCTCGCAGAGCACCGCGAGCGCCTCGCGGCCGTCGACGGGGACCGAGAAGGCCGCCGCGGCGACGACGTTGGCGTCTTTTTCGCCCAGCACCGTTTCCTCGACGTCGAGGGCATGCAGCTTGCGCCCGTAGATGGCGATGGTGTCCTTGATCCGGTCGACGATCACCAGTTCGCCGTCGACCAGCATGCCGACGTCGCCGGTCGGCAGGAAGCGCTCACCCGACGCGCCGGTGAACGCGTCCGCGTAGGGCAGGACTGTGCGAGTCGCGCCGCCCCACGTGCCGGGCGAGACGTGCGGGCCGGCGACGCAGATCTCGCCGACCGGGGCGGCGCTCGGCGCGCCGCCGGGCTCCGTCGGCCGCAGGACGACTGTGCAGCCGGAAACGACGTGGCCGCACGAGACGCGCGACAGGGGCACGTTGCCGCTGTCGAGCCGGCCGATCTCGACCTCGCGGATACCGGTTCCCTGCGGCGTCGCAGCGACCGGCAGCGTCGCCTCCGCGAGCCCGTAGCAGGCCATGAGCGACCGCGGGTCGAAGCCGTTGCCGCGAAACCGCTCGGCGAAGCTGTGGAGGGTCGCCGCTCGCACGGGTTCCGAGCCGCAGAAGGTCGTCCGCAGGCTCGTCAGGTCGATGTCGTCGGAGGACGTCGGACCGCTCCGGCGGACGCAGAGCTCGTAGCCGAAATTGGGTGCGCCGGCGTACGTCGCCCGATGGGTGGAGATCGCCCGCAGCCAGCGCAGCGGCTGTCGCAGGAAGGCGTCCGGCGGCATCAGCACCGCGGTTCCGCCGAGGAACAGCGGATGCAGGATCGAGGCCATCAGGCCCATGTCGTGGAACGGCGGCAGCCAGGAGACCGTGACGCTGTCGGGCCCGGTCCGCGCCGCGGCCCACAGCATCCGCTGGGCGGCGGCGATGTTGCCGTGGGTAACGACGACGCCGCGCGGGGCGCGCGTCGAGCCGGAACTGTACTGGACCATCGCCGGGGCATCGGCGGCCGGTTCCGGCGGCAGGGACGCCGTATCGTCGCGAACGAGCTCGTCGAGGCTCAGGTGCAGCGTGCCGTCCGGCAGGTCCGGCGGCCGCTCGGCGTCGACCGTCACGGCGGCCGCCGGCATCGCGTCGGCGAGAATTGCGGCGAAGCGCACGCGATTCTGTCCGAGGGCGGGGTAGGGCACGGTGACCGCGACGGCGCCGGCTCGCAGGCATCCGAGGAAGGTCGCCGCGAAGCGCGGGCCAGCGGCCATGGCGAGAACCACTGGCGCGCCGGCGAGGCCCCGGCCGACGAGACCGCGGGCGATGGCCTCCGTCTCGGCGAACAGGGCCGCGTAGCTGCAGCACTCCGTCACCGCCTCGCCCCGTGCGAGAAAGCGGATCGCGTCACGGTCGCCGCGGTCGCGGGCGTGCGCGGCGAAGGCGGCCAGCAGCGAGCGGTCCGAGCTGTCGTTGACGCCGGCCGGAGCGGAGGGAACGGAAGCCGTCATGCCCCGGGCCCGGCGCCTTCCGTCGCGGCGCGGCCTTCTTTGATCTCGGAGGAGACGATGGAGAGGAAGCGCTTCAGCACCGGCTGGTGACGGGCGAGGGCGTCGGGATGGAATTCGCCCTCTGGCGGCACTTCGAGGTCGAAGGTGCCGTGATCGCGGCCGCTGACGAGCGTCGCCGTGCCGCGCTCGCCGCCCTGCTGCCGCAGATCGCCGGCGATGTAGCGGATGACGAAGCCGACCCGGCGTTGCTGCGACCGGTTCGGCCGCGAGCCGTGGACGACGAGGAGATCGTGCAGCGACATCTCGCCGGGCGCGAGCACGACGTCGACGGCATCGGCCTCGTCGACCTCGACGAGGAGCTTCTCCCGCCCCAGCAGCATGTTGGCGGGATCACGGCTGTCGCCGTGCGGCAATGGCTGCAGGTGCGTGCCCGGCACCACCCGCATGCAACCGTTCTCCGGCACCGAGGGCGTGAAGGCGACCCAGGCGGTGAGGGCGGTTGGCCGGTCGAGGCCCCAGTAGGTGGCATCCTGGTGCCAGGGAACATGTGCGGCGGCCTGCGGCGACTTGTCGAAGAAGCTCGACGCCCAGCACAGCACGTCCGGCCCGAGGATCGCCCGCACCGGCGCGAGAATGCGCTCCTCGTGGACCATGTCCCACAGCCACGGCACCAGCAGGTGCGGCTTCAGGCTGAGCGACGGAGGCAGCCTGCCGGCGCGCGCCGCCTCGATCGCCTCGAGCCGGCGCAGCCGGTCGGTGATCTCGTCGGCGTCGAAGACGGAGATCGGCGACA
>CALCDT010000084.1 GCA_937900425.1 uncultured Alphaproteobacteria bacterium
GGCGGCGACGGCGAGCGGGCCGGGCGGCGCGCCGGCGATCTCGGCCTCCGGCGCGGAGAGGCCGCCGACGATCTCGGGGCGCGGCGTCTCGACGAGGTCGGCGAAGCGGGCCCTCGCCGCCTCGGCCGCGGCCTTGTCGTGATAGGCGGCGGCGAAGTCGCGCAGCGGCTGGAAGAAGTCCGGGGCGAGGAACAGGATGAAGAGGCCGCCGGCGAGGTCGAGCGTGCCGCCGGTGGCGCCGAAGCCGATCCAGCCGATCAGGTGGAAGCCGACGTAGACCGCGATCAGGCCGACGCCGATGGCGGCGAAGAGTTCGAGCACCGCCGACGACAGGAAGGCGAGGCGCAGCACCGCCATGGTGCGCCGGCGGATGCGCTCGCCGGCGTCTTCGATCGCCGCGGCGGTGGCGTCCTCGGCGCCGAACAGGCGGATCGTCGTCAGCCCGGCGACCTTGTCGAGCAGGGTGCCGGTCAGCGTGCCGACCTCGGCGAGCTGTTCGGCGCTGCGCTCGCGGGCGGCGGCGCCGATCAGCGACATCAGCACCGGGATGATCGGCCCGGCGAGCAGCAGCAGCAGCCCGGCCGCCCACGACCAGGCGAAGGTGACGGCGAGGATGACGAGCGGCATCACCATCAGCCGCGCCCGCGCCGGGCCGTAGCGCAGCAGAAAGGGATCGAGGCTCTCGATCTCGGCGCCGGCGAGGCCGGCGATCTCGCCGGTGGCGGGCCGGGTGGTGTCGGCCGGCGACCACACCGCGAGCCGGGCGACGAGCCGGCGGCGCAGGGCGAGCTTGGCCGCCTCCGCCCGTCGGCTCGCGGCGAGGTGGGAGCCGGCATCGAGGGCGGCGCGCAGAGCCGAGAGCGCGAGGAACAGCGCGGCGGCTGCGAGAAGCCCGGAGACGGTGGCGCCGCCCGCCGCCTCGTCGGGTCGGTCGCCCGCCGCGAGCACGACGGCCGCGATCGCGTCGGCGAGGATGAAGGCCTGCGGCAGCCACGCCGCCGCCGCCGCCACCGAGAGCGTGATCGCCAGAGGGGAGGGCCGGAAGGCCGCCGCGGCCGCGTCCCGGTCGGGGTCCGTTTCCATGGCGCCTAGATAGCGGGTCCGCGGCCGGCGCGATAGACGGGCGAAGACGCCGGGACGAGGCGTCGCGCCGTCCGCCCGCGACCGATCCGCCCTCAGCCCCGCGCGGCGAGGATCAGGTCGGCGACCTCGCGCAGGGCGCCGCCGCCGCCGCGGGCGGAACAGACGTGGTGGACCGCCTCGCGGACGGTGGCGACGGCGTCGGCCGGGGCGGCGGAGAGGCCGGCGCGGCGGAGGGCTTCGAGGTCGTAGAGGTCGTCGCCGACATAGGCGATCTCGTCCCAGCCGAGGCCGTGTCCGGCGCGGATCGCGTCGATCGCCGCGACCTTGTCGCCGGCGCCCTGGACGAGGACGTCGAGCTTCAGCTTCTCCGCCCGCCGCGCCACCAGCCGCGTCGTTTCGCGGGTGACGAGGCCGGTGAGAAGGCCGACCTCGCGCAGGAAGGCGAATCCGGCGCCGTCGCGGGTGTTGAAGCGCTTCAGCTCGTCGCCGGCCTCGGAATAGTACATGCCGGCGTCGGTGAGGACGCCGTCGACGTCGGAAAGCACCATGCGGATGCGGCGGGCGCGCTCCCGCAGATCGGTGCCGGGATCGCGGCGGGCGAGCAGCAGCCGTTCGACGACGAGCCAGTCGTCGGGATCGTCGATCTCGACGAGGGTTTCGGGTGCCATCTCGTGGAGAAGCATGCGCCCGTGCAGCCGGCAGCCGGTGGCGCGGAAGCCGGCGGCGGAGAAGACGTAGAAGGCGCCGTTCTCGACCAGCTGGCCGGCGAACTCCTGCCGGCGCGGCCGGGTGAGCGGATCGTAGTTGAGCGGGCGGGCCGAGCCGTCGGCGCTCTCCTCCCAGAAGAATCGCTTCTGGCGGGCGACGGTGACGAGGCTGTCGGCTCCGGCGGCGTCGATCTTCGCCAGCGCGGCCTCGACGTCGGCGGCGCGGGTCAGCGGCGAGGTGCACTGGACGAGGACGAGGCGGTGGCCGGGGTCGGCCGCGGCGAGCGGGTCGGCGGCGAGGAATTCGGCGACGACGCTCTCGGTCGAGGCCTCGTCGGTCGAGGTCGCCGCGCCGCGGCGGAACACTTCGAGCCGGGGCAGGCCGAGGGCGAGGGCGAGGGCGGCGATCTCGTCGTCGTCGGTCGCCACCACGACGCGGTCGACGCCGGCGGCGGCGTGGACGGCGCCCGCGGCGTGGGCGATCAGCGGCCGGCCGGCGATCGGGCGGATGTTCTTGCGCGGGATCGACCTGGAGCCGCCCCGCGCCGGGATCAGCGCGGTGACGCTCACGCCAGGGCTCCGCGCATCAGGCGGCGGCGGGGGCGGGCGCCCACTTCAGCTTCTTCCGCTGGGCGATCTCGACCGGCATGATCTCCGCGCTCTTGAAGCGCAGGGCGCGGGCGACGTTGCGCAGGTCGCGCGTCATTCGCCGCAGGCCGTCCGGCTCCAGCGAGGCGGCGTGGTCGGTGCCCTTCCAGGTGCGGTCGAGGGTGAAGTGGCGCTCGACCCAGGTGGCGCCGAGGGTCATCGCCGCGACGTCGACGGCGATGCCGTGGTGGTGGCCGGAAAAGCCGATCGCCTTGACGGCGCCGCCGTAGGCCTCGCGCAGCCGCGGGATCTCGTAGAGGCAGATCTCGTCGCACTCGACCGGATAGCCCGAGGTGCAGGAGTAGAGCACGACGTCCTTCGCCCGGCCCTTCTTCTCGAAGAAGGCGACGATGCGCTCCTCCTCCTCGCGGGTGGTCATGCCGAAGGAGCAGTGGATCTCGCCACCGTAGTCGTCGGCGAGCACCGAGAGCATCGCGAAGTTGAGGTTGAGCGCCGAGGGCACCTTGAGGAAGGTCGGCTCGAGCGCGATCATCTCGCGGGCCGAGGTGACGTCCCAGACCGAGGTGCTGTAGGCGACGCCGAATCGTTCGCAGGTCTCCTTGAGCCGGCGATGCTGGTCGACGTCGAATTCGAGGAACTCGCGGTGGGCGCCGTAGGTCGGCCCGTAGGCGTGCATCGGGTTGGGATGCGGCGCGGCGTAGGCTTCCGGCGACAGCAGCTCGCGGTTGTTGCGCTTCTGGAACTTGACGGCGTCGACCTTGCAGAAGGTCGCGGCCATCATGATCATCTCCTCGGCGATCGCCATGTCGCCCTTGTGGTTGCAGCCGATCTCGGCGACGACCTTCGGGGCGGCCTGGGTTTCGGGAATGAAGAGCCGCGTCATGGTATCCGGCCTTGTTGTCGCCGGCCCGTGCCGGGGCCGGCTCGTTGCGCGGGCGCATCGCCGATGGCGGCCGGCGGCCCGCGACGGCCCGGCGCCAGCCGGCGGCCCCGCCGCGCATGCGAGCGCCAAGGACGGTCCGGCAGCCTAGAGTGCCGGCATCATGGTTAACGAAGTCTTGACGGTCGTGGCATTCTGCGACGATCGCAGGACGGCGTTAACGGATGGTTCCGCCGGCACCCGGAGCGGATCGCGGCCTCAGCCGGCGGCGGCGCCCGCCGGGCCGCCCGCGGAGCCGGCCGCCGCCGCCTCTTCCTCGGCGATGATCTGCCGGATGCGCTGGCGGGCCGGATCCCAGCCGTCGCGGAAGCGTTTCATGTCGTCGATGATGTGCGGCACCAGATCCTGCGGCGTGGTCGTCCCGGTGATCGGGTAGAAGCGCGTCGTCGGGTTCCACGGGGGACCGTCCTGGCCGAGCAGGAAGCCGTCCTGGATGCCGCCGAAGCGCCAGCACGGCCGGCCGAGGCCGCCGGCGATGTCGCCGACCACGGTGTTGGCGGTGATGACGAGGTCGAAACAGTCGATCAGCGCCATCGAGCCGTCGATGTCCTGGCGCTGGTCGAGGTCGGGCAGCGAATGCAGCATCAGCCCGGTGCGGTCGTAGAACGCCTCGAGTTCGTCCATCTCGCAGTTGTACTGGGCATTGACGAAGGAGAAGCCGGGCAGGGCGACGATCGGGGCGAGGTCGGGCAGGTCGAGATAGTATTTGTTGCGTACGCCGGCGCGGTTGCGGCTGCGCCAGCAGAGCCCGACAACCGGGGCCTGGCCGAGCCGGCGGGCGATGCGGGCGTAGGTCAGGCGCCGGGCGCGGTCGGGGGCGAGGAAGCGGGGCGGGATGTCGAAGTCGGAGAGCCTGCGTCGGAAGATCGTCGGCAGGCTGCCGATGGCGAGCTGCATGTCGTAGCCGGCCGCGGTGACGGCGTTGAGGTCGACCGTGCGCACCCCCGGCACAGCCCGCGCGATCAGTCCCATCAGCCGCGCGTCGGTCGCGACCGTGACCTTGCCGACCCGCGCCAGCACCTCCGGCAGGATCGAGGTCATGCGGATGCTGTCGCCGACGCCCTGTTCGGACCACAGCACCAGATGGGCGTCCGGCGCCGGCGTGCCGTCCCAGAACGGCAGGTCGAGCTTCGTCACTCGGATGCCGACGCTCTCGACGACGAGGCGGCGGTCGTAGGTCTTCCAGCCTTCCTCGAGCTCGCCGAGGCCGAGGTTGATCAGCGCCATGTTCCAGGCGACGCTGTCGTTGGCCGGGTCTTTCTCGTGGACCGGACCGAGCTTCTCCTTCGCCACGTCGAAGCGGCCGAGCGCCATGTCGACGAGGGAATCGGTGATGAGGACGCCGGCGGTCACCTTGTCGGCCGGCACCGCCGACAGCGCCGTCCGCGCCTCCTCGAACAGGCCGAGGTGGTAGAGCGTCGCCCCGAGGAAATTGAGGAACTCGACGTCGTCCGGGAATCGCCCCAGCGCGAGATCGAGGGAATCGAGCGCGTCGTGATACTCCTTGAGCGCCAGTTCGCACACCACGACCTCGCGCAGGGCGCGGTGGTCGTCCGGCCGGCCGTCGCGGACCTGGCGATAGTAGGGCAGCGCCTCGCGGAACCGCTTGAGGTCGACGAGGACGCGGGCGACCGCCTCGACGAGCGAGAGGTTGCCCGGCTCTGCGGCGAGGCGCCGGCGCAGGATGGCGAGGGCGCCCTCGAGATTGTCGTCGGCGACCTCGACGGCGGCGAGCCGGCGCCAGGCGTCGCCGAACTCGGGATCGAGGTCGAGGGCGGTCTTCAGCGAGGCGCGCGCCCCGGCGAGGTCGTCGAGATCCTGGCAGATCGCCGCGCGGTTGGAGTGGTAGACCGCGGCGCCCGGCTTGATCGCGATCGCCCGGTCGATGTAGCCGAGCCCGCCGGCGGCATCGCCGCTTTGGCGCAGGGCGACGCCGAGCAGATGCAGGGCGTCGGCGTGGCGCGGTTGCATCCGCAGCGCCTCCTGGTAGCCGCGGCGCGCGAGGTCGATCCGCCCGGCCTTGTGATCCCGAAGGGCCGCCTCCATCGTCTCGACGAATTTCTGCTGCGTGCCGTTGCGCGCCATCTGGCTTCCCCCCGCCGCCGCCGGGGCCGGGCCGGCCCGGCGGGACCGGTTCCGTCGGCGCTGTCGACGCACCCGCGGCCCGATCCGAATCACGCCGGAAAGTGTGGCGGCCGGCGCGGCGGGGCGTCAAGCGCGGGCGGCGTCTGCGTCGGACCGGGCGGCGGGCGGCTCACTCGGCCGGCGAGG
>CALCDT010000085.1 GCA_937900425.1 uncultured Alphaproteobacteria bacterium
AGCGGGCGGAACAGGCGGACGACGTCCTCGTAGACCCGCCGCTTGAACGGCACGACGATCTCCGGCAGCCGCTCCATCGCCTCCCACCGCCACGCGACGAATTCCGGGTCGTGTCCCGCCGGCGGATTGAGCACGTCGATGTCGGCGTCGTCGCCCTCGAAGCGGAAGGCGAACCACTTCTGCGTCTGGCCCCGGTAGCGGCCCTTCCACGCCTTGCCGACGAGCGCGTCGGGCAGGTCGTAGAGGATCCAGTCGGGCGCCTCGGCGAGGAGCGTCACCGCGTCGATGCCGGTCTCCTCCCACAGTTCGCGGGTCGCCGCGGCGAGGGGATCCTCGCCGTCGTCGATGCCGCCCTGCGGCATCTGCCATTCGTAGCCGTCGGCGACCTGCTCCGGACCGCCCCGGCGCCTGCCGACGAAGACCCGGCCGGTGCGGTCGAGCAGCATGACGCCGACACAGGGGCGGTAGGGCAGGCTTTCGCGGTCGACCGCAGGCATTCGGTGTCTCCGGGTGCGAGAGGCTTCGGCCTAGCAGATCCGGCGCCGTTTCCCAACGGCGGGGCCGCGAAGGATATCACCCCCGCCGTGGTAGAATTATTCGAGAACATCCTGTGGAAGGGAGGGGGACATGATCCGGGAGATCGCCGGGACGGTCGTGGCGTCGATGGTGCTGTGCGGTGCGGCGGCGGCCGAGCAGCCGTCGCCGCGGCGGTGGGCGTGGATGGAGGGCACCGTCTGGTACGTCCCGCCGGAGTCGCTGCCGGCGATCATGACGACGGCGACCTCGCCGGCGGTGGTCAAGCTCCTCGACCAGACCGTCTATTCCATCGACGGCTATTCCGGCGGCTTCTTCTGGGGCGTCGTGCGGGCGCAGCTGATGCCGGAGAAGACCAAGCTGCCGGCCAAGCCGGACGACGATCCGACCTGCATGCGGCTCGCCGGGTCGGTGACGCCGCAGGGCACGCTCAATCTGTCGTTCACGCCGATCAGCTCCGGCGAGCGCACGACCGGCGTCGGCTTCATGCAGCGCTACGACGGCGCCTGGACGATGGAGCTGCAGATGACCACCGGCGACACCGCGCAGGTCTCCCACTGGGCCTACATGAAGTCCTGCCCGAAGACCGGCCGCTGCCCGCTGCCGGCGATCCGCGCGACGGCGCAGTCGTTCCTGAAGCCGTGCCGGGAGATGCTGCGCGGCTAGAGCGCTTTCCGACCGGATCGAATCATCGGATCGTTTCGATCCGAGCGGAATATGCTCTGAGGCGCGCCGGCCGGAACGATCTGCCGGCCGGTGCGGCATCGCCCGCGTCAACCGGCGAGCACCTTCGCCTTCTCGAAGGCGTCGAGGACGACGCGCAGCAGCTCGCGCGCCGCGGCGCCCTGGCGGGCCGACTTCTTGATGACGGCGTAGAAGGTGTTCTCGGTGCGGAACACCGTCGGCAGCACCGGCCTGAGCTCGCCGGTCGCCACCCACGGCGCCGCGTAATGCGGCGGCAGGAAGCCGAGGCAGACGCCGCTCAGCACGAGGATGACGCGGGTGTCGAGATTGCCGGAGCGGACGCCTGCCGGCGGGAACGCGCCGATCACCGGGGCGAAGGCGGGGTCTTCCAGCACGCCGGGCGGCACCAGCGGGTGTCGCCGCACGGTCTCGACGTCGAGCCGGTCGTCGGGAATGTCGAACAGCGGATGGCCGCGGCCGCAATAGAGCACCAGCTCCTCGCGAAACAGCGGCATCATCTCCAAGGCCGCGACCGGGCGGGGGATCACCGAGACGCCGATGTCGGCCTCGCCCTCCAGCACGGCGCGCTCGACGCCGCTCGGCGTCGCCGATTCGACGGTCAGTTCGACGCGCGGATGGCGGCGCATGAAGTCTCCCAGCGCCCGCGTCAGCGGCCCGGCCGCCACCGAGACGATGTTGTCGACGAGCGACAGCCGGACGTGGCCGGAGAGCCGCCGCGTGGCGCTCGCCACCCGGTCGCGGAATTTCTCGAGGTCGTTGAGCAGCTGGATCGCCGCGAGATAGACGATCTGGCCCTCGTCGGTGAGCGAGAAGCCGGCGCGGCCGCGGGCGCCGAGCCGCGCCTCGAGATGGCCGATGTCGAGGCTGATCGCCGACTTCGACTTGTTCAGCACCACCTCGGCGGCGGCGAAGCCGCCGTTGTCGACCACCGTCTTGAACACCCGCAGCAGGCGCAGGTCGCCGTCGGAGACGATGCCACGGAAGCCGCGCCCGGTGTCGGCCGCGTGCCCGAGCGCCGGGCCGTCTTCGGCGGCGGGGTCCGCGGAGCGTTTCGCTGAGACCATCGAACGGGGCTCCGATCCATCGCGGTCGCCACCGTGTTGTGAATGGCCGCCGCAGCGGCGAGAATGCGGCCGCGGAGCGCGCTTCGGCAACGCCCGCGGGCGAGCGCGGCGGCCGTCGCCTTCCGGGTCGGGCCGACGCGGCAGGGAGAGGGATCGAAGACGACGATGACGGGAACCGACGCCGCGCACGCCATCCGCCTCGAACGGCTGTCCAAGCACTACGGCGAGTTCCGGGCGATCGACGACGTCAGTCTCGACGTCGCCCCCGGCGAGTTCCTGACGCTGCTCGGCCCCTCCGGCTCGGGCAAGACGACGGTGCTGATGGCGCTCGCCGGCTTCGTCGCGCCGACCGCCGGCGACATCGTCCTCGACGGCCAGTCGATCGTCGCGCAGCCGCCGGAGCGGCGCGATTTCGGCGTCGTCTTCCAGGGCTACGCGCTGTTCCCGCACATGAGCGTCGCCGACAATGTCGGCTATCCGCTGAAGGTGCGTGGCACGCCGAGGGACGAGATCCGCCGGCGCGTCCGCGAGGCACTCGATCTCGTGCAGCTCGGCCAGTTCGCCGACCGTATGCCGCGGCAGCTCTCCGGCGGCCAGCAGCAGCGCGTGGCCCTCGCCCGGGCGCTGGTGTTCCGCCCCAAGGTGCTGCTGCTCGACGAGCCGATGGGCGCCCTCGACAAGAAGCTCCGCCACGACCTGCAGGGCGAGCTCCGGCAGCTGCAGCGCCGCCTCGGCGCGACCTTCGTCAACGTCACCCACGACCAGGAGGAGGCGATGACGATGTCGGATCGCATCGCCATCATGCGGGCCGGCCGCGTCGTCCAGGTCGGCGCGCCGCGCGAGCTTTTCGACCGACCGGCGACCCGTTTCGTCGCCGACTTCCTCGGCAAGAGCATCTTCCTGTCCGGCACAGTGTCGGCGATCGACGGCGACGTGGCGACCGTCGTCGTCGACGGCGTGCCCCTGCGCCACCGCCCCAGCCGGGGCACGATGCCCGCGGTGGGCGACCGGCTGACGCTGGCGCTGCGGCCGCACCGGCCGCACCTGCTGCCGGTCAACGACGGGCTCGATCCGGACAACCGCCTGCCGGGCCGCGTCGAGAGCGTCCTCTATGTCGGCAGCTACGCCGAAGTGACCGTGAAGACGGCGCTGTCGACGCCGATCGCGGTGTCGATGCCGCTCGAAGCCGGGCTGGCGCTGCCGGCCGAGCACGCCGAGATCGCCGTAGGCTGGTCGGCGGACGCCACCGTCGCCGTCGCCGAGGACTGAAGCCGGACGGCCGGCCGATCTCGGTCGCCGACGAAGACGGCCGCCGCGTCGTCGCCGATCCGGCACGCACCGCGCCGGTCGCCGCCGGCATGCAGCTCGTCCAGGCGCAGGGACAGGTCCGGCGGCGCTCAGGCCGAGCGTCCGATCGCCCGCAGGATCTCGTCCAGCCTGACCATCATCATCAGCGGGTCGGCCGAAGAGGGCACGAAGCCCCAGCGCCGGTAGAAGCGGGCGGCGTCCTCCGACAGAGCATGGACGAGGAGCCCCCGTACCCCCGCCTGGTCGGAGATGGTCAGCGCCCGGCGGATCGCGTCGCGCATCAGGGCGTCGCCGATGCCGCGCCCCTGCCAGCGCCGGTCGACGGCGAGACGTCCGATGAGCAACATGGGAACCGGGCTCGCTACTGGAACGCCACCTCCTGGAAGCTGCGCAGCTTGCGCGAGTGGAGGCGTTCGAGGCCGAGGGCGCGCAGCTTCTCCATCGCGCGGATGCCGATGCGCAGGTGCTGGTCGATCTGGCTGCGGTAGAAGGCGTCGGCCATGCCGGGGAGCTTGAGCATGCCGTGCAGCGGCTTGTCGGAGACGCAGAGCAGCGTCCCGTAGGGCACCCGGAAGCGGAAGC
>CALCDT010000086.1 GCA_937900425.1 uncultured Alphaproteobacteria bacterium
AACAGGTTGACGATGAGCAGCACCACCACCGGATTCGTGGAGATGGCGTGGATCGCGTCGACGACCTGGTCGGCGATCTTGCTCTCGGCGACGAGCCAGGAGAATGGCGCGGCGGCGGCGAGCAGGAACAGGATCACCGCGCTCGAGCGGGCGGCGGCGACGAACAGCGCCGGCAGCTCGCTGAGCCTCATCGTTCGGTAGACGAACAGGCTGACGACCACCGCGTAGACGACAGCGACGGCGGCGATCTCGGTGTCGGTCATCAGCCCCATGCGGATGCCGACGAGGATGATGACCGGCATCAGCAGCGCCCACAGCGCGTCGAAGGAGACGCGCAACCGCTCGCCCCAAGTGACCTTCTCGCCCGACGGCAGGTCGCGGATGCGGCCGATGACGGCGCACAGCGCCATGAAGCCGACGGCGAGCAGGAGGCCGGGGATCAGCCCCGACATGAACATCCTGGCGACGGAGGTGTTCGCCATCTGGGCGTAGACGACCATCGGGATCGACGGCGGGATGATCGGCCCGATGAGCGCGCCGGCGGCGATGACTGCGCTCGAATAGGCGGGCTTGTAGCCCTTCGCCGTCATCTCCGGGATCATCGCCTTGCCGATCGCCCCCGCGTCGGCGACGGCGGAGCCGGAGATGCCGGCCATCATCGTGTTGGCGCCGACCGAGACCTGGCCGAGGCTGCCCTTGCCGCGGCCGACCCAGACGGAGGCGAAGCCGACGAGGCGGCGGGTGATGCCGCCGCGGTTCATCACCTCGCCGGCGAGGATGAACAGCGGGATCGCGACGAGCGCGTAGAGGCTGATGCCGCTCATCATCGACGTCGGCAGCATGACGAGGTCGACGAAGCGGTCGGTCTTGAACTCGACGCCGAGCCAGGCCGCCATGATCATGGCGAAGCCGACCTCGGTGCCGAGCAGCAGGAGCAGGATGAAGATCAGGAAGAGAAAGGTCATGGCGCGCCTTCGAGCCGGCCGGCGGCGACGGCGAGGCGTCGGATCAGGCGCCAGGCGATGAGCGGTACGAGGAGGACGAAGCCGACGAGGACGCCGGTCGCCGGGACGGCGAGCGAGAAGTCGGTGCCGAGGATGATCTGGTAGTCGGCCATCTCGACCATCACGACGCTCTTCGCGACGAGGATGAACAGGACGACGAGGATCAGACCGTCGATCAGCGTGTCGATCGCCAGCGACATCCAGGCGGGGACGATGTCGTGGAGGAAGCTGATGTGGATCGCCTCGCCGGTGGCGAAGGCGCGGGCGAGGCCGACGAAGCAGAGCCAAGTCAGCCCGATCTTGACGTACTCCTCGGGCGAGTCCGTCCAGAAGGTGACGTAGTTGCGGTCGACGAACTGCGAGAAGACGACGGCGAGCAGTCCGGCCAGCAGCACGCCGATGAAGGCGTCGAGGAGGTGGCCGACGATCCGCCCGAACCGGGTGATCGCCCGGTCGATGGCTTGCAGAGTCATGGGAACTTCACCCGGCAGCGCGGGAGCGGCCCGCCGCGGGCCGCCGCGATCTCGCGTCCCCGCCGACGCCGGGACGCGAGGACGGTGGAGACGCCGATCACTCCTGCATGGCGCGGATCTTCTCGACGAGACCCTCCGGCCAGACGCGGCCCTCGAACTTCTTGTAGACGTCCTTCAGCGCCTCGCGGAACGCCGCCTTGTCGGGCTGAGTGACCTCGACGCCCTCCTTCTTGAAGATCTCGTAGCCCTCGGCGTCGATCGCCTCGCCGGCCGCGGTCATCTTGGCGCCGCCGAGCTCGGCCGCCTTGCGGAGGATGTCGCGCTCCTCGTCGGTGAGCGACTTCCACAGGTTCTCGTTGATGTACCAGGCCGCCGTCTCGAAGATGTGGTCGGTCGGGGTGACGTGCTTGGCGACCTCGTACCACTTGTAGCCGACGATCGCGTCGACGCCGTTCTCGTGGCCGTCGACCTGGCCGCGCTCGATGGCGTTGTAGGTGTCGCCGAGGCCGAGCACGACCGGCTTGGCGCCCATCGTCTCGAAGGCGACGCGGATGCCGTCGATCGGCGGGATGCGGATCTTCAGACCCTTCAGGTCCTCGGGCTTCGCCACGGCGCGGACGCGGTTCTGCACCGCGCGCGGCGAGCGGGAGCCGTAGACGGCGAAGATGCGGACGCCGGACTGCTCGGCGAGATCGTCGTAGAGCTCCTGGAACAGCTCGCTGTTGGCGATGCGCTGGGCGTCTTCCTTGGTGTTGAAGAGGTAGGGGACGTAGGCGACGTTGAGCGGCGCGCCGCCGCGCAGCACGCCGGCGTTGCCGATGGCGAGATAGGTCATGTCGACGGTGCCGAGCTGGACGCCGTTGATCAGGGCCTGGATGTCGCCGAGCTGGCCGTCCGGGTAGACGTGGACCTTCATCTTGCCGTTCGACAGCTTCTCCACCTGCTCGGCGAACTCCGGCAGCGCCGTGTGGATGGTGCTCGACGTCGGCCACGGCGAGCCGAGGCGGATTTCCTTCACCTCCTGCGCGGCGGCAGGCACGGAGGCGGCCAGCAGCACGGCGGCCGCCGCCAGGAACTTGGTGAGACGCATCGCTTTCCTCCTGCGATCCCTCGCCGGCCCTCAAAAGCCCCGGGACCGGCCTTGACATTGGCGCTCGTGGCGGCCCGCTGGTCGGGCTCTCGTCTCGATCGCTGGTATGACAGGCTAAGCGCTGCCCTTCGGCGTCGTCAACCGGCAGGTGAATGCGAACACTGAGATTTGGCTGTTTCACTGCCATGCAAGGGCGTTTCCGGATGGAACACCCTGTTGCCCGAGGTTGACCGCGTGCACTTTCGTGATGCATCCTTTCATACCAGTAGGGAGCGCACATGAGCTTCGAACCGATCAGGCGGCGCCGCATCTACGAGGAGGTCTCCGACCGCCTCGAGGAGATGATTCGCTCCGGCGCGCTGCGCGAGGGCGACGCGCTGCCGTCCGAGCGCGAGCTGATGGAGCAGTTCCAGGTCGGCCGCCCGGCGGTGCGCGAGGCGCTGCTGTCGCTGCAGAAGGCGGGGCTCGTCGTCGTGGCGAACGGCGAGCGGGCGCGGGTGTCGCGGCCCGACGCGCAGCACTTCATCCACGAGCTGTCGGCCGCGGCGCGGGTGTTCCTGACCAACGCCGAGGGCGTGCGCCACTTCCAGAACGCCCGCATGCACCTCGAGATCTCGCTCGCCCGCCACGCCGCGGTGGAAGGCAGCGCCGCCGACATCGCCCGCATCGAGGGCGCCCTCGCCCGCAACCGCCGCGACCTCGGCGACGACCTCGCCTTCGAGAAGTCGGACATCGCCTTCCACTACGAGATCGTGCTCGTGGCGCGGAACCCGCTGTTCAACGGCGTCCACCAGGCGGTGGTGCAGTGGCTGACCGAGCAGCGCACGGTGTCGCTGAAGGCGAGCAAGGCGAAGCAGAAGGCCTTCGCCTTCCACGAGCGGATCTACGAGGCGATCGCGGCGCACGATCCGGACGCCGCCGAGAAGGCGATGCGCGAACACCTCGACGCGGTGGCGTCGTTCTATTGGCAGCAGGCCGGTCGCGGCGACCGGACGGGAGACGCGCGTTCATGAGTTTCGTGGTTGTCGTCGACTTCGACGTCGCGGCCGGCGCCGAGGCGGAGTTCCTGGCGCTCGTCAAGGACAACGCCGACGCGTCGGTGCGCCTCGAGCCGGGCTGCAGCCGCTTCGACGTCGCCGTCTCGGCCGGCGGCCGCAAGGTGTTCCTCTACGAGATCTACGACGACGAGGCGGCCTTCCGGGCGCACCTCGCGACGCCGCACTTCGTCGCCTTCGACCGCGCCACGGCGGCGCTCGTCGAGGCGAAGGCGGTGCGGACCTTCGCCCTCGAGGCGAGCCCGGCGAAGGCCGCCGCCTGACGATTTCCCGACCGGCCGCCTGCCGGGCGGGCGGCGACGCAGACGAGGACACGATGACCAGCATTCGCGAGCGGCTCGCCGGCGGCGGCCATGCCTTCGGGCCGATGGTGCTCGAGTTCTTCACCCCCGGCATCGCCGCGATCTCGGCCGTCGCCGGCGCCGACTTCATCCTCTACGACATGGAGCATTCCGGCGCCGACATCCCGATGCTGAAGGCGCAGTGCGCCGCCGCCCGCGGCCTCGGCGTGGCGCCGCTGGTGCGGGTGCCGACCGGCGACTACCACTTCGTCGCCCGCGCCCTCGACGCCGGCGTCGAAGGCGTGATGGTGCCGATGGTCGAGACCGAGGAGGCGGCGAAGGCGATCGCCGCGGCGGCGCACTATCCGCCGGTCGGCCGGCGCGGCGCCGCCTTCGGCATCGCCCACGACGGCTACCGCGGCGGCGACCCGCGCGAGAAGATCGCCGAGGCGAACGCCCGCACCCTCGTCATCGCTCAGATCGAGACCCGGACCGGGCTCGACAACGTCGAGAAGATCGCCGCCGTCGACGGCATCGACGTCGTCTGGGTCGGCCACTTCGACCTGACGAATTTCCTGGGCATTCCCGGCGAGTTCGACAACCCGGTCTACCTCGCCGCCCTCGACCGGGTGCTGGCGGCGGCGAAGGCGAACGGCAAGGCGGCCGGCTTCATGGCCGTCGACGAGACCTGGGCGAAGGCCTATTTCGAGCGCGGCTTC
Source organism: uncultured Alphaproteobacteria bacterium (assembly GCA_937900425.1). Lineage (GTDB taxonomy): Bacteria > Pseudomonadota > Alphaproteobacteria > Rhizobiales > Pleomorphomonadaceae > CALCDT01. The sequence continues at coordinate 4,623 of CALCDT010000086.1, forward strand.
CGGGCGATCGCCTACGGCATCGACCACGCCCTCTACCAGAAGGCCCTCGCCGACGGCCTGAAGCTGCTCAACGGCCTCGCCGCGGGGTGAGGAGGCCGGGGGCCTCGGGGGGAGCGGGGGCGCCCGAGAGCAGTGCGCCCCTCGCCGGTCGGGACGAAAAGGCGCTCCGGGCCGCCGCGCGGCGGCCCGGGCTTTCGGTTCGACGGCCCTGCCCCGCGCCGGCGGCGGCGCGACGCCGGAAAGACGACGCCGGCGAGGAACCGCGGCCGGTCGCCGCGAGACCTCAGTGCGCCTTCAGCCACGCCTCCATCTCGGCGATCTCGCGCCGCTGGTCGGCGATGATCTTCTCGGCGAGCTTCCGCAGCTCCGGATCCCTGCCGTGGGCGAGCTCCACCGCGGCCATGTCGATGGCGCCCTGGTGGTGCGGGATCATCATCCGGACGAAGTCGCGGTCGGGATCGCCGGTCGGGGTGACGGCTTCCATCGCCGCCGTCATCCGGCGGTGGGCGGCCATCGCCTCGGCGGCCGCGTCGTGGGCCGCGCCGGACGGAGCGCCGGCGGGGGCCATGCCGGAATGCTCCATGCCGGAATGCTCCATGCCGGCGTGGCCCGCGCCGGAATGGTGCGTGCCGGACCGATCCATCCCGGCAGGATCGCTTCCCGACGCCTCCTGGGCAGCGGCGGGAACGGCGGCGAGCGCCAGCAGGGCCGCGACGGCGGCGGATCTCAGGCGCGCGGATTTCAGGCGAGCGGACTTCGGGGAAACGGGTTTCAGGCAGAAGGACATGATCGTCTCCTGAGCTCGGGGAGCGGAACGGGGCTGCGGAGGGGATCACGCCTTCGGCGGCGGCCGCGGCGGCGCCGGCTCGACGCCGGGTCGCAGGACGATGCGGTGCGGAACGAAGCCCGGCCGGCCGCGGCGACCGGCGAGGCCGGGCCC
>CALCDT010000087.1 GCA_937900425.1 uncultured Alphaproteobacteria bacterium
CCCGCCCCCCCGCCGCCCCCCCCGCCGGCCGTCGACACGGGGCGGACGGGGAAGCTCGAACGCCGCGTCCGTTTCTGGCGCGGCACCGCGGCGATGACCTTCGCGGTCGCCGCCTGCCTCGCCGGCGCGCTCTGGCTCGCCTCGCTGCCGACGCCGCAGACCCGCGGCACCCGCTTCGTCTCGGTGGTCGACACCGACGGCGCCCTGCCGGCGCTGGTCGTCGCCGTCGACACCCTGGCCGAAACCGTGACGGTGCGCCCGGTCGGGGCCGAGGTGCCGGCCGGACGCAGCCTGGAGCTCTGGTTCGTGCCCTCGGGGGAAGCGCCGCGCTCGCTCGGCCTCGTCGAGCCCGGAACCACGCCGATCCGGCTGCCGGCGGCGCGGATCGGCCGCAGCCCGGGCACCGGCAGCTTCGCCGTTTCGGTCGAGCCGCCCGGCGGGTCGCCCGCCGACGGGCCGACTGGGCCGGTGATCTACAGCGGCCGCCTGATCGCCGAGGATCCCTGAGCCGGCTTCGCCGGACCCCATCGCGCGGGCGCGCCGGTTCCTGCGGACCGAATACGCCGGACCCGGCGGCGGACGCGGTGTTTCGATTGACAACGACCGCGAAATCCGTATGGTCCGCGCCATTCGGCGGCACCCTCATCCGGGGAGCCGCCGCTCTCATGACGACCCTTTTTCGATCAGGCGGAACGATCGGGAACGACGGTTGCGAGGGCGCCCGATCACCGCGAGGCCGGGCACCCGCGACGGACGGTCTCCGTTTCCCGGAAGGACGACGATGAAGATCAAGAACTCGCTGCGTTCCCTGATGGGCCGCGACCGCAACAACCGCATGGTTCGCCGCAAGGGTCGCGTCTACATCATCAACAAGAAGAACCCGCGCTACAAGGCCCGCCAGGGCTGAGGCGCCGCCGTCCCGTGTCCGCCCGGCTCGATCCGGGCAGGGGCCGCGGGGGGGGTGCCGTCCGGCGCGACCGGCCGGTTGTGCCGGTCAACACGATCGTGTTTTGACGCCATGTCCCGGAACCGCTAGGCTCCGGGACATGCTTTTTCGCGTCCGCTCCCTGCTTCGCCCGTCCGTCCGCGCCGGCCTCGCCGCCCTGCTGATCGCCGCTCTCGCCGGCGCCGGCGGCCGGGCCGCCGCGCAGGACGCGCCGCCCGCCCCGCCCCTCGCCCCGCAGATCGGTCCCGACGCCCCGGCGGAACGGGCCCCGGCGACCCCGGACGACCTGCCGCTGCTCGAGGAGGCTCCGAGCGCCAATCCCTTCGTTCCCGGCCCGCCCGACGCGCCGGTGGTGGTCGACCGTCACGACAACAGCCTCGACGACCTCTTCGCCCGGCTGGCGGCGGCGAAGTCGGCGCGGGAGGCCCATCCCTTCGAGCAGCGCATCCTCAAGCGCTTCCTCGACAGCGGCAGCGCCACCGTCGACCTGCTGATGGGCGCCGCCCACGGGGCGATCGCCGGAGAACGCTACGGCGAGGCGCTCGACCTGCTCGACAACGTCATCGTCCTCAAGCCCGATTTCGCCGAGGCCTACAACAAGCGCGCCACGGTGCATTTCCTGCTCGACGACTACGGCCGCTCGCTCGAGGACATCGAGCGCACCCTGGCGCTGGAGCCGCGCCATTTCGGCGCCCTTTCCGGCCTCGCCGGCATCCTGCGCCGGCTCGACCAGCCCGAGAAGGCCTACGCCATCTACAGCCGGCTCCACGCGATCCATCCCAATCTCGAGGACGCCGTGAAGGCGATCGAGAAGCTGGCGCCGGACGTCGAGGGGCGGCCGATCTGACCCGCGACCGTCCCGGAGCCCGCTTCGCCTTGGTCGTCACCGGCCTCCTTCTCGGCGCCGTCGTCCTCACCGGCGCCGGCCTCGCGCTCTGGTCGGCCGCCGCCATCGCCGACATCGAGCGGCGCTTCCCCCCGACCGGCCGCTTCGTCGAGGTCGACGGCGTGAGGATCCACGTCGTCGACCGGGCGGCCGCCGCCGGCTTCGAGACCGCGCCGCCGCTGCTCTTCATCCACGGCGCCAGCGGCAACGCGCTCGACCCGCTCACCGCCCTCGGCCCCCTCGTACCCGACGGCCGCCGCGCCCTTTTCGTCGACCGGCCCGGCCACGGCTGGAGCGCCCGGGGCGCCGGCGACGATTCGTCTCTCGCCACCGGCCCCGGCGAGCCCCCGGCGGACGGAGGGACGGCGAATGGCGATGGAAGAGTGACGGAAACCGGCGGCATGGCCGCGCCGGCGGCGCAGGCCCGCGTCCTCGGCCGGCTGCTCGACCGTCTCGGCATCGGCGAGGCGGTGGTCGTCGGCCATTCCTTCGGCGGCGCCGTCGCCGCGGCCCTCGCCGCCGAGCGGCGCGATCTCGTCGCCGGCCTGGTGCTGGTCGCCCCGGTGTCGCATCCCTGGCCGGGCGGCATCGCCTGGTACTACCGCCTCGCCGGCACGCCGGGGCTCGGCGAAATTTTCGCCTGGACGTCGGCCTGGCCCATGGGCCGGCTGCTGGTCGACGGCGCCATCGCCGAAGCCTTCGCGCCGGAACCGGTGCCGGCCGGCTATTTCGCCCGAACCGGCACGGCGCTGGTGCTGCGGGCGCCGGAATTCCTCGCCAACGCCCGCGACGTCGCCTCGCTCAAGGCCAATCTTGCCGCCTTCGTGCCGCGTTATCCCGAAATCACCGCGCCGACCGTCGTCGTCACCGGCGACCGCGACGCCGTGGTCTACCCGGAGATCCACGCCGAGGGCCTCGCCCGCGACATCCCCGGCGCCCGCCTCGTCCGCATCCCCGGCGCCGGCCACATGATCCACGCCACCCGCCCGGACGCGGTGGCGGCGGCGATCGCGGAGGTGACCGGCAGGAGCGCGGCGGCCGCGTCGAGATCCGCGCCGGCGGTGCCGTCCGGAGAGTGACCGCCCGCCACCCCGCCCAGGGGCTGCGGGAAAGTGAACCCGACGCTCGCGCTTCTCGGCCCCTCGGGTCCCCACGAAAAGCAAGGGCCGCCAACTTCGAAGGAAGGCGGCGGCCCGAGATCGTCACGCGCGTCCGGTCAGGCGATCAGCAGGTCGCCAGCCGACAGTGAGACGCCACCTTCGAGGATGGCGAACTGCACCGCCGCCGTCCCGCCGACACCGTCGGCGTCGTAGAAGAGCGCGCCGGTTTCGGTGTCGAACAGGATGCGGTCGTCGGCGTCCAGTGCCGTGGCGCCGAGCACGAAGGCGGCCTCGCTCAGCCGACCGGCCGACAGTCCGGTGAAGACGTCGGCGTCGAGACCGATCAGGTCGGTGCCGGAGACGAAGTCGCGGATCGTGTCGACACCCATGACGTCGAGAGCCGCGGTGAAGACGAAGACGTCGCGCCCCTCGCCGCCGACCAGCGTGTCGTCGCCGGCGCCGCCTTCCAGGTAGTCGCGGCCGTCGCCGCCGAGCAGCGTATCGTCGCCCTCGCCGCCCTTGAGGAAGTCGTCGCCGCCCTGGCCCTTGAGACGATCGTCGCCGTCGCCACCGCGCAGGGCGTCGTTGCCCTTGCCGCCCTTGAGCAGATCGTCGCCGTCACCGCCGCGGATGTCGTCGCGCCCGCGCCGGCCGACCATGTGGTCGCCCCCCGCGGTGCCGACGAGTTCGTCGGCCTCGGTCGTGCCCTCGACGTAGGCCGCGTTGAACACGGTGTCGTCGCGCAGGTCGAGGTTCTGGATACGCTGGTCGAGTTCCTCGGGTGTGTCGGCCTTGTCGAAGGCGGTCTTCACGGTGCCGTGCTTCGTGGCGAGATAGTCGGCGAAGGCCGCCTGCTCGCCGAGAGCGTTCGTCGGCACCACGGTGGGGGCGGTGAAGTCGAGGCTCTCGTCGACCGCTGCCGACAGCGAGCCGTCGTCGAGCAGGAAGCGGAAGTTCTCCCCGTTCGCCTTGATCGGATAGCCGTCGCCGCCGTTGGCGGTGAAGTTGAGGATGACGACGCTGATCCGCTCGGGGGCGCCGTCCACGACCACGCCGTCGTCGACGATGCGGGCGATGACGAGACCGTTCTCGTCGGTGAGGGCGATGCTCTCGATCCGCTCGCCGGAGGCGGCTCCCTCGTCGTAGGAATACTTGACGCCGCCGATCTGCGGGAAGCCTCCCGCGTTGTTCGGAATGCCGGCGGCATAGTCGAGGATCGCGAGCAGGCCGGCCGCGGTGGTGTCGAACACCATCAGCTTGTTGTCGAAGCGCAGCGAGTTCTCGATGTCGAGCTGCGAAACGGCACCCGCGGGCTTGCCGGCGTCCGGATTGGCGACCGGAGGCAGCTTGTCGAAGCCGCCGCCGGCGGAGGACACCGAACCGATCTGGGCCCGGATGCCGCCGCCGTTCTTCAACGACACGACGAAGGCCTCGTCACCGCCGAGCGCCTCGCGGGCGGCGGCGGCGTTGGCGTCGGCCGACAGGTTGCCGAGGTTGGTTTCCTGGCCGCGGACCTGGGAGCGCTCGCCCTCGAGGTAGACGTTGGTGAAGCCATAGTAGGTGCCGTCCTTGTCGAGCAGCACGGCCTCGACGGCGTCGGTGATGTCCTTGACGGCGTCGCCGCGGGTACCCTCGGCGAAGGCGGTGTCGGAAAGGTCGCCGTCGAAATCGCCCCAGGCCTGCGCGACGGCTTCGACGGTCGCCGCGTAGGCGCCGGAGATCGCGGCGTCGATGCTCTCGACCAGCACGTTGCCGTCCTCGTCGAACTCGACCACGAGGCGACCGAGGTAGGTGTATTCGTTGTCGGTGTTGACGATCAGCGTGGTGCCGCCGCCGGCGTCGGTGGCGACCAGCGGATAGACGTCGGCGAAGTCGGCGGCGTGGCCGGGGAACGCCACCGCCTCGTCGGTCTCGTCGCCGAGACGGGTGTTGGAGCCCGCAGCGAGAATGATGTCGACGCCGGTGAGCTTGGTCGCCAGCAGCTTCTCGTTGGCGATGCTCTGCAGGTGCGACTGCAGAATGATCTTGTCGATGCCCGAGGCGATCATCTCGTCGATGACCGGCTGGAGCTGGGCAGCGAGAAGGTCCATGTCGTCGACTTCGACCTGACCGTCGCCCGCCTCGCCCGCACCCGGGAAGCCGACGACTTCGGTGCCGGAGGGCGAGGAGATCCGCTCGAGGATCTGGGTGGTGGCGCCGAGGATGCCGATGATCTCGCCCCCTTCGGTGATCGTCGTCCAGGGGACGATCTTGCCGGCGAGCGTGGAGGCTTCCTGCCCGGCGAGGTCGCCGGCGGTGCCGCCGAGAGAGGTGTCGACGCGGCCGGCGAGGGCGGCGTCGGCCGAGAAGTCGAGGTTGGCCGACACCATCACGAACTCGGCGCCGGGAAAGAGGCCGTTCGGGCTCAGGGCGTCGTTGAACGTGCCCGAACCGAGGTCGAACTCGTGGTTGCCGATGGCGGAGACCTCGACGCCGAGCGCGTTCTGGATCGCGATGTCGGGGCGGAACACCGCGGTCGCGCCGCCGAGCACGACGGAGAGCGAGGCGTCCGCACCGGCGGCGCCGAACGGGCCGGGGATGAAGTTGTCGCCGCCGGAGAGATTGATCGAGTTGGCGTACTCGTCCTCGAAGGCGTCGATCAGCGCGGCCAGATACGGCGCGGTGTCGGGCGCCAGCAGACCGGCTTCGCCGTCCGATTGGTGCAGGATCTGGAGCGTGTAGTTGGCCACGGTGACGGTCCTTTCCTCGATGAGCCCGTCCCTCGTCCGCCTCCCCTCTGCGACGGCGCGGGGCACGGAAGGCGCCCGGCCGGACGACACGCGCGGAGACGCCTTCGCGGAAGCCGACAGGCGACCGCCGGCGCACAGCCGCGAGGTGGGTGGACGGGATGACGGGCGGACCGCCGGCGACAACGCCGGCGCCATCGCGTTAATCTTCGGGCGAAGCGGTCGAAGGGAAACGAAGCAGGCTCGCAAAGGCCGGCTCCCCTCCCGCCGCGGCGGAGACGCGTGGGCGTCCCCGTCCTTCGGCAGGGCGAGTCTTAGGAAAATAACGTAACAACGACGTGACACGGCGACCGGCCGACGGCGTGAAAAAAGGGAGGCGCCGGACAAACCGGCGCCTCCCTTTCCTGTCGAACCCGTCGCTTCGCCGGCGAAAGACGCCGGGTCAGATCCCCGTGCGCCCGTCGTCGGCGATGGTGGCGATGCGCAGCAGGTTGGTGGCGCCGGGGGTGCGCAGCGGCACGCCGGCGGTCAGGATGATCTTCTGGCCCGGATTGACGAAGCCCTCCTCGCCGGCGACGCGGGCGGCGATCTGGACGAGGTCGGACAGCGCCTCGGCGTCTTCGCAGACGACCGCATGGAGACCCCAGGCCATCTGCATCCGCCGGGCGGTGTCGCCCCGCGGGCTGAGCGCCACGATGCGGGTCAGCGGCCGCTCGCGGGCGAGGCGCATGCCGGTGGCGCCCGAGGAGGTGAAGCAGACGATGGCGGCGAGGTTCATCGTCTCGGCGATGCTGCGCGCCGCCTGGCTGATCACGTCGGCGCCGGTCGCTTCCGGCTCGGCGCGCTGGGCGTTGACGATGTTGGTGTAGTTGCGGTCCTTCTCGACCTCGGTAGCGATGCGGTCCATGGTGGCGACCGCCTCGACCGGGTAGGCGCCGGAGGCGCTCTCGGCCGAGAGCATCACGGCGTCGGCGCCCTCGAACACGCCCGTGGCGACGTCGGACACCTCGGCGCGGGTCGGCACCGGCGAGGAGATCATCGATTCCAGCATCTGGGTGGCGATCACCACCGGCTTGCCGTAGCGGCGGCCGAGGCGGGTCATGCGCTTCTGCAGGCCGGGCACCTGCTCGAGCGGCATCTCGACGCCGAGGTCGCCGCGGGCGACCATCAGGCCGTCGGAGCGGCGGGTGATCTCTTCCAGATGCTGGATCGCCTGGGGCTTCTCGACCTTGACCATCACCGCGGCGCGGTTGCCGATGATCTTCATCGGCTCGTCGAGATCTTCCGGGCGCTGGACGAAGGAGAGCGCGATCCAGTCGACCCCGGCCTCGAGGGCGGCGTCGAGGTCGGCGCGGTCCTTGTCGGTCAGCGCGGAGGTCGCGATCATCGTGTCGGGCAGGCTGACGCCCTTGCGGTCGGAGATCCGGCCGGCGACTTCGACGGTCATCACCGCGGTGCGGCCGTCGCAGGAGACCGTCCTGAGGCGCACCTTGCCGTCGTCGACGAGCACGGTGTCGCCGGCCTTCAGCGCCTCGAGAATCTCCGGATGCGGCAGATGGACCTCGTTCTTGTTGCCGTCGATCTTGTCGGCGACGAAGCGGAACTCCTGGCCGGCCTCCAGCATCTGCGGGCCGCCCGAGAAGGTGCCGACGCGCAGCTTCGGTCCCTGGAGGTCGGCGAGGATGCAGATCGGCCGGTTGGCGTCGGCCTCGACCTGGCGGATCGTCGCGACGAACTCGTTGAGCTTGCCGTGGCTGGTGTGGCTCATGTTGATGCGGAAGATGTCCGCGCCGGCGACGTGCAGCTTGCGGATCGTCTCCGCGTCGGAGGACGAGGGACCGAGGGTCGCGAGAATCTTGACCTTGCGATTGCGTTTCATTTCGCGGGGGTTTCCTTCTGCGTCGGTTCGGTCAGCTGCACCGTCCAGCTGCGTTGGTCCTGCGTGTCGATCTCGAAGAAGCCGGTCCGGTCGTAGCCTCTCGCCACGCAGTCCTCCGTTCCGAGGATGGTGAACATCTTGCGGCGGGTGCACATGTAGGCCTTCCCGCCCCATTCTCCGCCCTGCTTGGCGTCGACGGCGTAGATGTAATAATAGCGGGCGGCCAGCGGCCCCGGGATCAGCGTGTTGCACTTGGCGCCGGGGATGTTCCACCAGCCTTCGGTCGTCCAGCCGTTTCTGGCCTTGTATCCGATCGAGATGCTCACGGTGGATTCCGTCTTGTTGCAGAGACGAAGATCCGCGAAGGCCGGTGTCTGGGAGAGAAGAAGGCCGGAAGCGGCCGCCACGATCAGGACCGCGGCCCGCGCCCACCGGCGCGTGCCACCCTCGTCCCGCTTCGGGATTGCCATCGACCGGTCCGCTTCCGGATGCCCCGTCCCCGAGGCCGCCGTGCCCGGGTCCACCGTCCCCGTATGCCCTGTGCGCGAACGCCCCGTCTTATGGCGTGCGACCCGATCGCAAGTCAACGGCATCACCCCGCCGCCCTGCCGCGCCGGCAGCGCTATCTGTTTTTCCGCGGTGGCGAGTCGACCATCTGGTCCGCGCTTTGTCAAATGACACTCCTTGGCCGCTGGCGGGCGGAACCCGCGCGCGGCTCCGTCATCGGGCCCGCGGCCGCGGCCGGGCGATCCACAGCCCCGCGAGGATCAGAAGGCCGCCGGCGGCCTGGTCGAGCCCGAGGCGTTCGCCGAAGACGAGATAGCCGAACAGGGCGGCGGCGACGGCCTCGAGGAAGATCACCAGCGACGAGAAGGCCGCCGACAGGTGGCCGAGGGCGAAGGCGAGCAGCCCCTGCCCGCCGGCGTGGGAGAGAAGGGCGAGGGCACCGAGCGCCGCGAAGCCGGCGAAGGAGCCGGGCAGCAGCGTCGGCTCGGCAACGAGGGCGACGGCGAGCAGGGCGAGGCTCGTCACCAGCGAACTGGCGAAGATCAGCGTCCCCGGCCCGACGTGGCGCCGCGCCACCCGGGCGGCGAGGAAATAGGCCCCGAAGAACACCGAGGTGACGAAGCCGTAGAGGTCGCCGACGAGGCGTTCCGGCGCGAGGCCGTAGCTGCCGCCGATCAGGATCGTCGCCCCGGCGAGCCCGGCGGCGAGACCGAGGAACACCGACCGCTCGACCGGCTCGCCGATGAAGAGGCCCGAGCCCAGCACCACCCACACCGGCGCCATGGTGGCGAGGAAGGTGGCGTTGGCCATGGTCGTGTTGACGATGGCGAGATGCCAGAAGAACAGGTCGCCGGCGAAGAACAGGCCCGCGGCCCAGACCGACGGCAGCTTCAGCGCCGCGCGGATGCCGAGCACGTCGGTCTCGCTGCGCGCCCAGAGGAACAGCAGCGGCAGCGCCAGCGCGACCCGGTGGAAGGCGCTGGCGAAGGGACCGACGTCGGCGCTGCGCACGAAGACCGGCGAGACGCCCATGGCCACGGCCCCGGCGATCAGCGCGGGCAGGGCGAAGGCGGCGGCGCCTCTGCCGGCTGGGGCTGCGGCTTCTGTCATGAAGGGGACGGTCCTCGGGTGGCGCGAACGAAGCCCATGCATTGCCACCACGGCGTTCCTGTGGCAAGGCACGACGACACGCCGTCCCCGATCCCGAGCCTTTCCGCCCCCATCGAGGCCCGGCCCGGCGGCGGGGACGCGGCCAATCGAGGAGCCCGATCCCATGAGCCTTCCCGACGACGCGACGACGACAGAGCTCGAGGCGGCGGCCTTCCGCCGGCTGGTGGCGCATCTTCGCGCGCGCACCGACGTCCAGAACATCGACCTGATGACCCTCGCCGGCTTCTGCCGCAACTGCCTCTCCAACTGGTATCTCGACGCCGCCCGCGAGCGCGGCCTCGACCTGACGAAGGACGAGAGCCGCGAGATCGTCTACGGCATGCCCTACGACGAGTGGAAGGCGAAGCACCAGGCCGAGGCGAGCCCCGACCAGAAGGCCGCCTTCGAGGCGGCGAAGCCCGAGCACTGAGCGACGGCCCGGGCCGGCCCCGCCCGCCGCGGCACCGGGCGGGGGACCGCTCCGGGCTCCGCCGCCGCCTCCGACGGTGACGGCGGCGGCGTCTTTCCGAGACGAATCGTTAACCCATTTCTCACGACCGCCGAGCCATGTAGAACGGCGCCGGGCCGGTGCCGCCGGGGGCGAGTCCTCCGCCGCGGCGCCGTGCGACATCGACACCGGGCCGCGCCGGACCCTCCCGCCCGGGAAGGCCGGCGTGGGCCCCGAACGCGAAGACAGGAAGACCGACATGGTGGAAGACGTGGCCAGCACCGGCGTCGCCGCCGAGGAACTCAAGCAGTTCATCGAGCGGATCGAGCGGCTAGAAGAGGAAAAGAAGGCGATCGCCGACGACATCCGCGACGTCTATGCCGAGGCCAAGGGCCGTGGTTTCGACGCCAAGGCGATCCGCACCCTCGTACGCCTGCGCGCCAAGGAGCCGCAGGAGCGCGAGGAGGAGGAGACCATCCTCGAACTCTACAAGCAGGCGCTCGGCATGGCCTGAGGCGCGGGGAGACCCGCTCCCGGTCCGAAGGGATCGGGCAGGGTCGGCCGGACATGAAAAAGGCCGCGATCGGGACACCCGGTCGCGGCCTTTCTCATGAGATCGTCCGGCGCAGGGCGCCGGTCCCGCCCGCGAAGGGACGCGGCGGCGCGGGCCTCAGCGGCTCGCGACGTCGGTGCCGCGCGGGGCGGCGGCGAAGATCCGGCTGCGCAGCCGGGCCACGGCCTCGCCGGCGAAGCTGCCGCTGCGCAGCGCGCCGTAGGGATAGCGCGAGAAGCCCGAGCCGATCACCTGGTCCGGCTTGGCGAGGAAGCCCGCCATGTCGCGCTGGTCCGGGTGGACGAAGGTGCGGTCGTCGGCGCGACCGGCGACCGGGCGGGCGTCGAAGATCGAGGCGTCGGTGACGACGGCGGCGCGGGTCAGCCGGGCCAGCGGATCGCTGTCGAGGCGGGTCGCGTCGGCGCCGCTGGCGACGGCCGGGGCCGGGCGCTTCAGCCGCGGCAGTTCGCGGGCGGCCATGAGCGGCGTTTCGGTTTCGCGAAGCGCCGCGGTGGTGGCGCTCGCCGAGGCGTAGCCCATCGCCTCGTAGGCCTCGGTATCGGTGCCGGTGAGGCCGGCGAAGGCGAGACGGGCGGCCTCGCGGGCGTCGCGGCCCGGCGGGGTCGGCGCGGCCTCGCGGTCGATCATCTCGGCACCGGCGAGCTTGATCGGCTCCTGCGGCGCGAAGGCCGGCCGGGCGCGCGGCGTCGCGGCGAGGGCGACGGAGATCTCCTTCTCCGCGGTCGGCGCGGCGGGGACCGGAGCGGCGGACGCGGCGACGGAGGCGAGGGCGAGAAGTTCGGCCGGGC
>CALCDT010000088.1 GCA_937900425.1 uncultured Alphaproteobacteria bacterium
GGGCCGTGATCGCAGTGACGGCGCCCGGCATCAGGTTCGAGGTGATGCCACCGTCCACGATCGCGTCGAGGAGGCCGCGGCGGTAGTCGGAGACGAGCTGGAAGGAGCCGTAGTGCGGCGCGCCGGGTGGCACGTTGCCCGGCGCGGTGCCCATGATGTTGTGGAAGAGGCCGAGATTCTTCTCCGGCCAGGCCGCCAGCGCACCGATCAGAAAGGCGCCGTCGGGCTGGTTGATGGTCGCCTTCGGCTTCCAGACGATATCGCCTCGCGCCGCCGCCGCGAAGGCGTCCTCGAGGATCGCGACGAGATCGGCCGGGCGCAGCCCGAGCGCGGCGATTTCGGTGCTCTGGATGAACCTCATGGGCGGAAACCTCGGTCAGCGGAAGAGACGGTCGCGCAGCGCGTAGTAGCGGACGCCGAGCGGGTAGAAGTGGCGGCCGAGGCCGAGCATCGGCAGCGGCGGCAGCGGCCGCTCGAACACCGACGGCGGCGTGCCGTCGGCGAGGATGCGGCGGGCGGCGCGGTCGCCGAGATAGGTCGCCATCGGGATGCCGGTGCCGTTGCAGCCGAGCACGTAGTGGATGCCCTCGCGGCTGCCGAGATGCGGCAGCCAGTCGCCGGTCATCGCCATCCAGCCGGTCCAGCAGTGGCTCACCCTGATGCCGGCGAGGTCGGGGAAGCGCTCGGTGAAGTAGCGGAACATCCGCGTCGCCTTGGTCCGCAGGTCGCCCTCGTTGCGGCCGGCGCGGGCCGAGACGATGAAGCGGCGGCCGGCTTCGTTCGGCGCGATGTAGTTGATGATCTTGTAGGTGTCGGATACCGGGCCGCCGATCGGCAGCACCCGCGCCATCACTTCGGGCGCCACCTCCTCGGTGGCGAGGGCGAAGGCCGGCATCGAGATCAGCCGGCGGCCGAGCGGGCGGGTGATCGCCGGGCCGGCGATGGTGTCGGCGTTGGTCGCCAGTACCACGTCGCGGCCGGTGAACTCGCCCTTCGGCGTCGTCACCCGGTAGCCGCCGGCCTGCCGCTCGATCGCGGTGACGCGCCGGTCCTCCAGCACCGCCGCGCCGGCCGCCATCGCCGCCGCGGCGAGGCCCCGCTGGAACAGCGCCGGCTGCAGGATCGCCGAATCGGGCAGCCGCACGCCGCCGTGGAATGCGTCCGAGCCGATGATCCGGCGCTGCGCCTCGCGCGGCACCAGCGTGACGTCGCCCCAGGTCGCCCTCAGCACGTCGATCGACGCCGCCTGACGGGCGAAGGCGCGCGGGCTGTGGGCGGCGATGAAGCGCGGGCTCGTCCGCAGGAAGCATGCGATGCCGTGTTCGGCGATCACCCCCTCGACGAAGGCTCGCGCCGCGTGCGCCTCGCGATAGACGGCCTTCGCCGTGTCCGCCCCGTAGGCGGCGGTGAGGTCGGCGAGGGTCGCCTTCGGCACGTGGCTGAGCGAGCCAGCGGCCCGTGCCGCCGCCCCGTCGCCGATCCGTGCGGCCTCGAGGACGACCACCGACCGGCCGGCGCGGGCGAGCGTCAGCGCCGCCGAGAGCCCGGCGAAGCCGGCGCCGACGACGACCACGTCGAAGGATCGGTCGGGCGGCGGCGGCGAGGTCGGGAAGTCGGGAAGCCCGTCGATCCAGTACGGACGGGTGGTGAAATTTTCGGACAGCACGCGCGTCCTCTCGCCGGAACATCGGACAGGCCGGACGACGGAGCGACGACCGGCGGACCAGCACGGCGGCAGTGTTGACGTATCGTTATGCGGTCGTCAATATCTCATTACGATATTTAGTCGGACCAAGGGACCGGGGAATGGACATCAACGGGTTGCCGCCGTGGGGGGCGAGCGACGACTCAATAGCCGTGCAGCTGGCGAGGCGGGCGGCGACGGACGGCGCCCATCCCTACGCCGTCACCGACGGGCGCACGGTCACGATCACGGCCCTCGACGCCGAGGTCGACAGGGTCGCCGCCGCGCTCGACGCCCGCGGCGTCCGACCCGGCGACCGGGTCGCACTGATGCTGGCGAACAGCCTCGAGCACATCGTCCTGTTCTTCGCGCTGCTGCGCCTCGGCGCCTGCCAAGTGCCGGTCAACGTGCATCTGCGCGGCGCCGGTCTCGAACACATCCTGACGACGACGGGGGCGACGGCGCTCGTAGCCGAGACGGACCTCGGCGAGGCCCTCGCCGGCTTCGTCGCCGGCTTCGATCCAGCGCGGCTGCTGTGGCGCGGCGGCGTCCCGGCGGGGTTGCCCGGCGGCGACCTTGCCGCGCTGTGGGAATACGACGGCCCGCGCCTCTCCGCCGCGCCGGTCGATCCCGATGCCACCGTCTACATCTGCTTCACGTCGGGAACGACGGGGCTGCCGAAGGGAGTCATGGTCAGCGACCGGATGCTGCGCGTCGCCGCCCACGCCGCCGGCCGCCTCGGCGATCTGAGGCGCGGCGACGTCTTCCACATGTGGGAGCCGTTCTACCACATCGGCGGCGCCGAGGTTCTGGTGCTCGCCGTGCAGCAGCCCATCACCCTCGCGCTGATCCCGCGCTTCTCCGCCTCGCGCTTCTGGGACCAGGCGCGCGCGGTCGGCGCCACCCACATCCACTTCCTCGGCGGCGTGCTCGCGCTGCTGCTGAAGCAACCGCCGCGACCCGACGACCGCGACCACTCCGTCCGGGTCGCCTGGGGCGGCGGCTGCCCGCCCGCCGTCTGGCGCGCCTTCGAGGAGCGCTTCGGCGTGTCGATCCGCGAATGCTACGGCATGACCGAGTGTTCGAGCTTCGCCACCCAGAACGTCTCGGGAAAGGTCGGCTCGGTCGGCAAGCCCCTGCCCTGGCTCGACGTGGTCCTCGTCGACGACGACGGCCGGCCGGTGCCTGAGGGCGAGCGCGGCGAGATCTGGCTGCGCGAGCGGGTGCCGGGCGTCCTGACCAAGGGATACTGGGGCAATCCGGAGGCGACCGCGGCGCTCTTCGCCGACGGCTGGCTGCGCACCGGCGATCTCGGCGCCTTCGACGCCGACGGCGACATGACCTATCTCGGCCGCAAGAAGGACAGCCTCCGCCGGCGCGGCGAGAACGTCTCCGCCTTCGAGGTCGAGCGCGTCCTCAACGAGCACCCGGCGGTCGAGGAGAGCGCCGTCGTCGGCGTCCGCAACGAGCTCGACGACGAGGACATCAAGGCGTTCCTCCAGCTGAAGCCCGGCGCCGCCCTCGACCCGCTCGACCTCGTCCGCTGGTGCGAGGGCCGCCTCGCCTACTTCCAGATCCCCCGCTACGTCGCCATCGTCGAGGCCTTCGAGAAGACGCCGAGCCTGCGCATCCGCAAGGAGCTGCTGCCGCGCGACACGAACTGCTTCGACCTCGAGGCGACCGGCTACGTCGTGAAACGGTGATCCGATGACCAAGCTGCTGCAGCGCCGGCTCGCCGGCACCTTCCCCGTCGCCGTCGCCGGCGACGGCGTCGCCGTGACCACCGCCGACGGCCGCCGCTATCTCGACGCCTCCGGCGGCGCCGCC
>CALCDT010000089.1 GCA_937900425.1 uncultured Alphaproteobacteria bacterium
CGGCGGCCATCGAGCAGGCGACGCCGACCTCGCCCTGGCAGCCGACCTCGGCGCCCGAGATCGAGGCGTTCATCTTGAAGAGGCCGCCGACGGCGGTGGCGGCGAGCAGGAAGGTGCGCATGCCGGCGGCGTCGGCGCCCTCGCAGAAGTCGCGGTAGTAGCGCAGCACCGCCGGGACGACGCCGGCCGCGCCGTTGGTCGGCGCGGTGACGACCCGCCCGCCGGCGGCGTTCTCCTCGTTGACGGCGATGGCGAAGATCGAGACGTAGTCCATCGGCTCGTGCGGGCGCTTGAGGTTGCGGCCGCGGCCGGCCTCGACCTTCTCGTAGATCCGCCGCGCCCGCCGCTTGACCGAAAGGCCGCCGGGCAGCTCGCCCTCGGCGGCGAGACCGCGGTCGACGCAGAGCATCATGGTGTCGATGATGCGGGAAAGATGGGTCTCGACCTCCTCGGCCGGGCGCAGGGCGAGTTCGTTGGCCATCACGATGTCGGCGATGGTCTTGCCCGACGCCTCGCCGAATTCGAGCAGCTGTCGGCCGGAGCGGAAGTCGAAGGGAACACGGGTCGCGGTTTCGGCCGGGCTCGCCCCGACCTCCTCCTCGCGCACGACGAAGCCGCCGCCGATCGAGCACCAGCGTTCCTCGGCGACGACGCCGCCGGCGGCGTCGTGGGCGCGGAAGGAGAGGGTGTTGGGGTGCTTGGGGCACTCGGTCACCTCGTCGAAGACGAGATGCTCGCCGCGAACGAAGGGCACGCCCGGGCCGGCCATCAGCCGCAGGCGGCCGCGCTGCTCGATCTCGGCGACGACGGCGTCGGCGCGGTCGGGATCGACGGTCTCGGGGAGTTCGCCGGCGAGGCCGAGGATCACCGCCTTGTCGGTGGCGTGGCCACGCCCGGTCCAGGCCAGCGAGCCGTAGAGGTCGACCCGGACGCTGGCGACGTCGGCCATCCGGCCGGCGGCGGCGAGGGCGGCGACGAAGCCGTGGGCGGCCTTCATCGGACCGACCGTGTGCGAGGACGACGGACCGATGCCGATCTTGAACAACTCGAAAATGCTGATCACCGGCGCGCGTTCCTCTGCTCGTCCGCCCCGATTGGAAATCGTCGCCGGGCCGGCGTCAACCGGCGGCCGTCCGCCGCCAGGCTCGATGTTCCACGGCGGCGCGGCGAGAGCCTGTCGATTTCGGACGTCGGTGTTGTGAAAAGGCGACGGCGGGCGGGGCCGGGCGGTGCGCCGTCACCGATCCGCGTCGGACGGCGGGCGCCGCAGCAGCGCCTCGAGGCGGGCGACGACGCGCTCCATCTCGCTCTCCCCCAGCGGATTGGTGTCGAAGAGGTCGAGCGAGGCGAGGCCCTCCATGGCGAGGAAGGCGATCAGCGACAGGTCGGGGTCGTCGTCGGCCGCCATCGCCGCCAGCAGCTCGGCGTTGTAGGCGCGCAGGGTGTCGAGCAGGGAGGGATCCTCGGCGATCGCGGCGAGGATGCCGGCCGGCGGCGGGCCGACCCGGCTGCAGACCGCGAGCGAGGCGGCGAGGTGGCCGCGGCAGGCGCGGTTGGGTTCGCCCTCGCCGAGCGCGGCGCGGCGGGCGACGCTCTCCTCGCGCAGCGTCTCGACATAGTCGGCGATCACGGCGTGGAGCAGTTCGCGCTTGGTGCGGAAGTTGTAGAGCAGGCCGCCCTTGGAGATGGCGGCGCGCTCGGCCACCGCGTCGAGCGACAGCCGCGCCGCGCCCTCGCAGCGGATGAGGTCGCCAGCCGCCGAGACGATGCGGTCGCGCGAACTCGGCCGCCCGCGCGCCTTGCGGCCGTCCGTCCGGCCGCCGCAGCATCCCGCCTCGCCGGTCTTCACGTCGTCTGTGGTATCGTCTGTCACGTCGTCGCGATCCTCGATCGCCGGCGGCGGAGCGGGGCGGGACCGCCGTGGCGCGTCCCTTGCCGACCTCTCCGCATCCGGCACCCTGCCGTCCATGATGCGTCGCGGCTTCGCTGGCCGGCACTCCTGCGGACCTCCGTCCGGGGGGTGCGCCGGCGCCCGTGCCGCGTTATGTTGCCCTGCGGCAACAATCCTTCGGGCTCCGGAAAAAACCGGAGCCGGATCGTTGACAAGACCGTCCGGACGGTACAGTAATGGGGCGCGTTGTCAAGAACGGGCGCCGCCGCCCGGCGCGTTCCGGCCCATTTCGACGATCGATAGGCTCCTTCGCGGCGGCCGCCGGCCTTTGCCGGCAGGCCAAGACGGCGTTGGGCCCGCGTCGACGGCGCCTCGCGTTTTTTGTTTCGATCTTCGGAGCCTGTCGCTCATGGTCAAGAGATTCATCATCGCCGTCGTGCTGATCGCGATCGTCTGCGGCGGTCTCGTCGGCTTCAATCTGTTCCGGGCGCAGATGATCGACCAGTTCTTCGCCAACATGCCGGTGCAGACGGTCACGGTGTCGGCCACCGAGGCGCAGCCGACCACCTGGACGCCGGGCATCGACGCCATCGGCACCATCGTCGCCCGCCAGGGCGTCGACGTCGCCGCCGAGACCGGCGGCGTCGTCAAGGAGATCGCCTTCTCCGCCAACCAGCACGTCGAGGCCGGGGCGGTGCTGGTCCAGATCGACGACGCCATCGAACAGGCCAACCTGATCGCCGCCAATGCAGCGGTGACCCGCGACCAGCAGGCGCTCGACCGCGCCCAGCAGCTGACCAAGCGCGGCATCGCGTCGGCCGCCGACCTCGAGACCGCCCAGGCCTCGCTCGACGCCTCGCGCTCGCAGCTCGAGAGCCTGCAGGCGACTCTCGACCAGAAGAGCATCAAGGCGCCCTTCGCCGGCACCATCGGCATCCCGAAGATCGACGTCGGCCAGTATCTGACCGCCGGCACCGCCGTGGCGACGCTGCAGGATCTCGACACCATGAAGGTCGACTTCACGGTGCCCGAGCAGCGCCTGCCCGAGATCGAGATCGGCCAGCCGGTGAAGCTCGGCCTCTCCGCCGACGTGATGCCCTACGCGGGCAAGATCACCGGCATCGACCCGAAGATCGATCCGTCCTCGCGCCTCGTCGCGGTCCAGGCCGAGGTCGACAACTCCGACGGGCGCCTGCGCCCCGGCCAGTTCGCCCACGTCCGCGTCGTGCTGCCCTCGGAAGAGGACATCATCACCCTGCCGCAGACCGCGGTGATCACCAGCCTCTACGGCTCCTACGTCTACGTCGTGAAGGAGAAGCCGCCGGAAGAGGGCGCGAGCGCGGAGGGCGAGAAGGCCGAGCCGACGCTGGCCGTCTCCCAGGTCTTCGTCACCACCGGCCGCCGCTCGGGCGCCAGCATCGAGATCGTCAAGGGCGTCGCCGCCGGCGACCGCGTCGTCACCGCCGGCCAGAACCGCCTGTCCAACGGCAGCGTCGTCGCCGTCGACAACACCGTGGACCCGGCCAACATGACCGCGGAAGGGGCCCGTCCGTGAACTTCTCCGAACTCTTCATCCGCCGGCCGGTCCTCTCCACCGTCGTCAGCCTGCTGATCCTGCTGCTCGGCGTGCAGGGCATCTTCAACATGTCGATCCGGCAGTATCCGGAAGTGGAGGAGACGGTGGTGTCCGTCTCCACCACCTATCCCGGCGCCGCTTCGGATCTGATCCAGGGCTTCATCACCACGCCGATCGCCAAGGCCGTCGCCTCGGCCGAGGGCGTCGACTACATCACCTCGTCCTCGCGCCAGTCGGTGTCGCAGGTCCAGGTCCACATGCGCCTCAACTCCGACCCGGACGCGGCGCTGACCGAGGTGATCTCCAAGGTCCAGCAGGTCCGCGGCGAGCTGCCGGACGAATCCGACGACCCGGTGATCCAGAAGGGCACCGGCCAGCAGTTCGCGCTGATGTACCTGACGCTGCAGAGCGACGTGATGAACGCCCAGCAGCTGACGGAATTCATCACCCGCGTCGTCCAGCCGCGCTTCGCCACCGTGCCCGGCGTCGCCGACGCCCAGGTGCTCGGCGGCCAGGACTTCGCGATGCGGGTCTGGATCGACCCCACCCGGCTCGCCTCGCGCCAGGTGACGGCGAGCGAGGTCTACGCCGCGATCTCCAATTCGAACTTCCTGTCGGCGCCCGGCAAGACCAAGAACGACTTCGTCGCCTATTCGATCGAGACCCAGACCACCCTGCAGATGCCGGACGCCTTCGGCGCCCTGCCGATCCGCTCGAACGGCGACGAGGTCGTGCGCCTGCGCGACGTCGCCTCGATCGAGCTCGCCGCCGAGAGCGACGAGGTCAAGGTCCGCTTCAACGGCAAGGAAGGCGTCTTCCTCGGCATCTTCGCCTCGCCCTCGGCCAACCCGCTCGACACCGCCGCGGCGGTGACGGCCGAGGTGCCGCAGATCCAGGCCGACATGCCCGAGGGCACGCGGATCGAGATCGTCTACGATTCGACCAAGTTCATCACCGCCTCGATCGAGGAGGTGTTCAAGACCATCGGCGAGGCCGTGGTCATCGTCGTCGTCGTCATCCTGCTGTTCCTCGGCTCGTTCCGCTCGGTGGTGATCCCGATCGTCACCATTCCGCTGTCGCTGGTCGGCGTCTGCTTCCTGCTCTACGCCCTCGACTATTCGCTGAACACGCTGACCCTGCTCGCCATGGTTCTGGCGATCGGCCTCGTCGTCGACGACGCCATCGTCGTGGTGGAGAACATCCACCGCCACATCGAGGAGGGGCTGAAACCGCTCAACGCCGCCATCGTCGGCATGCGCGAGATCTTCGGGCCGGTGGTGGCGATGACGATCACCCTCGCCGCGGTCTACGCGCCGATCGCCTTCACCCAGGGCCTCACCGGCTCGCTGTTCCGCGAGTTCGCGCTCGCGCTCGCCGGCTCGGTGATCATCTCCGGCCTCGTCGCGGTGACGCTGTCGCCGATGATGGCGGCGCGGCTGCTGACCTCGGGCGGCGGCCGCTTCCAGAACGCCGTCGACCACACCTTCGAGGGGCTCGCCAACTGGTACGGCCGCCGGCTGGAGGGCTCGCTGCTCTACCGCCCGGTGACGCTGCTGGTCGTCGTCGCCCTCCTCGCCACCACCGGCTACCTGTTCCTCAACACGACGAGCGAACTGGCGCCGGAGGAGGACCAGGGCTTCATGTTCGGCGTGGTCTCGGGTCCGCAATACGCGACCTCGGACTACACCTCGATGTACGTCGACCAGATCCAGGGGCCGCTGGTGGAGGACATCCCGGAGATCGAGGCGCGCTTCTCGATCACCGGCGCCGACGCCGGCAACGAGGGCTTCGCCGGCTTCGGCCTCGTGCCCTGGGGCGAGCGCGAGCGCAGCCAGGCCGAGGTGATGCAGGAGATCCAGGGGCGCCTCGGCAGGAACGCCGGCCTCGAGGCCTTCGTCTTCGCCCCGCCGACCCTGCCGGGCTCGGGCGGCGGCCTGCCGATCCAGTATGTCGTGCAGTCGACCAACGACGCCGACCGCGTCTTCGAGATCGCCGACGAGATCCAGAAGAAGGCCCAGGCCTCGGGCAAGTTCATCATCGTCCAGAACTCGCTGTCCTTCACGGCGCCGAAGGTGCGCGTCGTCATCGACCGCGACCGCGCCGCCGCCCTCGGCGTCACGGTGAGCGAAATCGGCACGACGCTGAACCTGCTCGTCGGCGGCAACTCGATCGCCAAGTTCGACCGGGAGTCGCGCTCCTACGACATCATCACCCAGGTTCCGCAGAAATACCGGCAGAACCCGGAGAATCTGCGCGACTTCTTCGTCCGCAGCCAGTCGGGCGCCATGGTGCCGCTGTCTTCGGTGGTCTCCATCGAGACCATCGCCTCGGCCCCCGCGATCGAGCAGTTCAACCAGCTCAACTCGGCGACGATCTCGGCGCTGCCGCTGCCGACCGTCTCGACCGGCGACGGCCTCGCCACCCTCGAGCAGATCGGCCGCGAGGTGATGCCGGCGGGCTATTTCGTCGAATACGCCGGGCAGTCGCGCCTCGAGAAGGAGGCCGGCAACACGCTGCTGATCGCCTTCGGCGCGGCCATCGTCGTGATCTACCTGGTGCTCGCCGCCCAGTTCGAGAGCTTCCGCGACCCGCTGATCATCATGATGAGCGTGCCGCTGTCGATCTTCGGTGCGATCGTCTTCCTCAACGTCGGCCTCGGCACGCTCAACATCTACACCCAGGTCGGCATCATCACGCTCGTCGGGCTGATCACCAAGCACGGCATCCTGATGGTCGAGTTCGCCAACCAGCTGCGCGAGGGCAAGGCGCACCTCTCCAAGCACGACGCCATCGTCGAATCGGCCAAGGTGCGCCTGCGCCCGATCCTGATGACCACGGCGGCGATGGTGGTCGGCATGGTGCCGCTGATCCTCGCCGAGGGCGCCGGCGCCGCCGCGCGCTACTCGATCGGCCTCGTCATCGCCACGGGCATGTCGATCGGCACGCTGTTCACGCTGTTCGTGGTGCCGATGTTCTACACTTTCCTCGGCCACCCCGACCGGGTTCACGAGGACGAGGACGAGGTCGTGCCGCACGTCGCCCACGCCCCGGCCGAGTGAGGCCTGAGCGGGCGTCGGCCGGTCAGGCCCTGTGAAATCGAGCCACGGCCCTCGGCGGCCGTGGCTTTTTTCGTCGCCGGCGCTAACGTGGACGTCATCTCCCCTCCCTCCTCGCCGAAAGGCCGCCGATGCAGACCCTCTGGACCAACGCCCGCCTCGCAACGATGGACCCCGCCCGCGGCGGGCTCGGGATCGTCGAGGACGGCGCCGTCCTCGCCGAGGACGGGCGGATCGTCCGGGTAGGCCCGGCGAGCGAGATGCCGCCGGCCGATGGCGAGCGAGCGGTCGTCGACCTTGCCGGGCGCTGGGTGACGCCGGGGCTGGTCGACTGCCACACCCACCTCGTCCATGGCGGCGACCGGGCGATGGAATTCGAGATGCGGCTCGCCGGGGCGAGCTACGAGGAGGTGGCCCGGGCCGGCGGCGGCATCGTCTCCACCGTGGCGGCGACGCGGGCGGCGAGCGAGGACGACCTCGTCGCCTCGGCGCTGCCCCGGCTCGACGCGCTGCTGGCCGAGGGCGTCACCACGGTCGAGATCAAGTCCGGCTACGGGCTCGATCTCGAGAGCGAGCTCAGGATGCTGCGGGCGGCTCGCCGGCTCGCCGGCCTGCGCGAGGTCTCCGTCGCCACCACCTGCCTCGCCGCCCACGCCTTCCCGCCGGAATATTCCGCCGACCACGCCGGCTACGTCCGCCTCGTCGTCGACGAGATCCTGCCCGCGGTCGCCGCCGAGGGGCTCGCCGACGCGGTCGACGCCTTCATGGAGGGCATCGCCTTTTCCGAGGACGAGACGACGGCGGTGTTCTCGGCGGCCGAGGCGCTCGGCCTGCCGGTGAAGCTCCACGCCGACCAGCTCTCCGACCTCGGCGGCGCGGCGCTCGCGGCCGCCTTCGGCGCGCTCTCGGTCGACCATGTCGAATACACCGGCGAGGCGGGCGTCGCGGCGATGGCGGCGGCGGGCTCGGTGGCGGTGATGCTGCCGGGCGCCTTCTACACGATCCGCGAGACGCGGGTGCCTCCGGTCGACCTCTTCCGCCGCCACGGCGTGCCGCTCGCCGTCGCCACCGACTGCAACCCCGGCACCGCGCCGCTGACCTCGCTGCTGCTCGCCATGAACATGGCCGCGACCCTTTTTCGCCTCACCGTCGAGGAATGCCTCGTCGGCGTGACGCGCAACGCCGCCCGCGCCCTCGGCCGGCAGGACGACATCGGCACCCTCGAACCCGGCAAGCGTTGCGACCTCGCGATCTGGGACGTCGAGCGTCCGGCCGAACTCGTCTACCGCATGGGCTTCAACCCGCTGTGGGGGCGGGTGGTGGCGGGGCGGGTGGTCTGAGGGGTCGGCAGTCGGTGGTCGGGAGCGCGGTGTGCGGCGGTCGGCGGTCGGCGGTCGGGGGGCGGAGGTTGGAGGTCGGGGGGGCGGGGCGCGCGGTGAGCGTCGATGTCGAGAGGCCGTGCCGTGCGGCTCACCCCTCTCCCTGTCCCTCCCCCACAAGGGGGGAGGGGACGCCGGATTCGCAGGTCTTTCGTGTCGCGACGTCTCGGTTCGGCGCACCGCCTGAAGAACACTCCGGAGAAGCCTTCACGGTCCCCTCCCCCCTTGTGGGGGAGGGACAGGGAGAGGGGTGGGCGACGAGGAAGGGCCGCGCGAAGATCATGCGGGAACCGACCAGCGCGGAACCAGGGCCGAGGCGGGACGAGGGGGCTGCCATACGGTTGCCCGTCGATCGCCCGGCATCGCCGGGGCCGCGCTGTTCCCGTCCATTCCGCCCGCCGACGACTTGAAGCAACATGCATGAGGACCGCAGATGAACCCTGACTGGCTCCACCTCCACGAGGGCGAGGCGCCGTTGCTGGTGTCGTTGCCGCATACCGGAACGCTGCTGCCCGAGCCCTACGCGGAGCGGTTCGTGTCGCGCGAGCGGGCGCTGCGCGACACCGACTGGTGGATCGACCGGCTCTACGACTTCGCCGCCGGGCTCGGCGCCACCGTGCTGCGGACGGCGGTCTCGCGCAGCATCGTCGACGTCAACCGCGATCCCTCGGGGGCTTCGCTCTATCCTGGCCAGGCGACGACGGAACTCTGCCCGACGACCACCTTCGACGGCCGGCCGCTCTACCGGGACGGCGCGGAGCCGGATGCGGAGGAGGTCGGCCGGCGGAAGATGGCCTATCACGCGCCCTATCACGACGAACTCGCCCGGCAGGTGGTGCGCCTGCGCGAACGCCACGCCCGCATCGTCGTCTACGACTGCCATTCGATCCGCTCGGCGATCCCGCGGCTCTTTCCCGGCGAACTGCCGCATTTCAACGTCGGCACCAACGGCGGCCGCTCCTGCGACGGCGCGGTCACGGCGCTGGTCGAGCGGATCTGCGACGCCAGCGCCTTTTCCCGCGTCACCGACGGCCGCTTCAAGGGCGGCTGGATCACCCGCAGCCTCGGCCGGCCGGAGGCGGGCGTGCACGCGGTTCAGATGGAACTGGCCTGCCGTGGCTACATGGACGAAAGCGAGGACGACGTGCCGGCCCCGTTCGACGAGGCGCGGGCGGCGCCGATGCGGGCGGTGCTGGTGCCGCTGCTGACGGCGCTGCGCGACTGGGCCGGGTGAGGGGGCTTACGACGTGCGGATGACGACTGGAGAACATCGACGGCAGCGCCCGGGCTTCTCCCTCGTCCTTCGAGACGGCCCTGCGGGCCTCCTCAGGATGAGGGAGAAGGTCAGAGCCTTGTAAAGATTTGACAAAGCAATCGGAGGCCTCATCCTGAGGAGGCCCGGCAGGGCCGTCTCGAAGGACGAGGCCGGGTGTGCCGACCCGCGCCGATCGCCGAGCCGCGGGGGCGGTGGGCGACACCCGTCCCGCCGCGCAAGCTCCCCTGATACTTGGCGTTTGAGTGTCCGACTCGTCGGAAATTCATACGGTGGCGGCCTGACCGGCCGACGCCCGGTCGGGCTTGCCTGCTCATGAAGTCCCGACAGGTCGCGACTTCATGAGCTTGGTATGACGTCCCGACCGGTTGAGCCCGCGCGCGTCTCCTCACCCCGCCAGCGGCAGCGCGCGCCGGTCGGCGAAGGTTCGGGCGATGGCGGCGCGGCTCGCCTCGATGACGCCGCGCTCGGTGATCAGGCCGGTGACGAGGCGGGCGGGGGTGACGTCGAAGGCGTAGTTCGCCGCCGGCGAGCCGTCGGGGACGATGGTCACGGTCTCGATGCGGCCGCCGGCGGTGCGCCCGGTGATCCGCGTCACTTCCAGTTCGGAACGCTGCTCGATCGGAATCTCGGCGAGGCCGTCGGAGACGGTGAAGTCGATGGTCGGCGACGGCAGGGCGACGTAGAAGGGCACGTCGTTGTCCTTCGCGGCCAGCGCCTTCAGATAGGTGCCGATCTTGTTGCAGACGTCGCCGCTCGCCGTGGTGCGGTCGGTGCCGACGATCACCATGTCGACGAGGCCGTGTTGCATCAGATGTCCGCCGGTGTTGTCGGGGATCACCGTGTGCGGCACGCCGTGGTGGCCGAGTTCCCAGGCGGTGAGCGCGGCGCCCTGGTTGCGCGGCCGGGTCTCGTCGACCCAGACGTGGATGTCGAGGCCCTTGTCGTGGGCCTTGTAGATCGGCGCGGTGGCGGTGCCCCAGTCGACGGTGGCGAGCCAGCCGGCGTTGCAGTGGGTGAGGATGTTGACCGGCTCGCCCGGGCCCTTCCTCTCGGCGATCTCGCGGATCAGCTTCAGCCCGTGGCGGCCGATCGCCCGGTTGATGGTGACGTCCTCCTCGCAGATCTCCGCGGCCCTTGCGTAGGCCGCCGCCGTGCGGTCGCGCAGGCTGTGCCGGGTCAGCGTGCGCATCATCTCGTCGAGCGCCCACTTGAGATTGATCGCGGTCGGCCGGGTGGCGAGCAGGAGCTGGTAGCAGTCGGCGAGCCAGGGCTCGGAGGGCTCGGCATGACAGGCGAGGCACAGGCCGTAGGCGGCGGTGGCGCCGATCAGCGGCGCGCCGCGCACGTGCATGTCGCGGATCGCCCGGGCGGCGTCCTCGACCGTCTCGAGCCGCATCGTCTCAAAGCGGTGCGGAAACACGGTCTGGTCGATGATGCGCACGGCCCAGCCGTCGGGCTCCAGCCAGATGGTCCGGTAGGGGGTTCCGTCGATCTTCATGGCCTCTCCGAAGGATCGCGTGGGGCCGTAGCGTGGCGGCGGACCGCGCCGGCGTCAACCGCCGGCGACGGCCTTCGGGCGCGAACGCGCGCTCCCGTCGCAGGCGCGGGGTCAGGCCGAGGCGGCGTCGAATTCCAGCAGCCGCTCGGCGAGGCGGCTGTCGCTGCGCACGAGGTCGGCGAGGGTCATGCCCTCCATCATCAGCAGCGTCGTCGCGTAGATGTCGCCGAACACCTCGCGGATGGCGCAGTCGACCTCGCTCTTGCAGTCGGGGCAGCGCCGGTAGGCCGTCTTCGACAGGCAGGGCAGCGGGGCGATCGGGCCGTCGATGACCCGCAGCACCTGGCCGAGCGAGATGTCGGCCGGATCCTTGATCAGGATGTAGCCGCCGTTGCGGCCGCGGCGGCTGGCGATGAGGCCGCTGTTCTTGAGCGCGAGCAGGATGTGTTCGAGAAACTTGCGCGGAACGCCGGTGCGCAGGGCGATGTCCTCGATCTGCACCGGCTCGCCGTCCTTCACCCTGCACAGGTCGAGCAGGGCCTTGAACGCATATTTCGCCTTCTGGGTGATCACCCGCCGCCATCCCGGATCGCTGCGCCCCGGGCGCGACGCGCGGGGCCGGGCCGACCGCGCCGACCTCTCATCGTCATTTAAGAGAATTTGGCGCGTGGAGGAACCGCGAAATCACCGGACGACCGCTGCGCGGAGGTCATGACTGTGGATGCGCCTCGTTCGTCGCGCCGATCGCGCGCCGGATCGCGTCGTCCGTGCCCGCCGGCGCGGCGCCCCGGCTTTTCCCTCGTCCTTCGAGACAGGCGCGATGCGCCTTCCTCAGGATGAGGGAAAAGAGCAAGCCTCTGCGATAAAAGGAAAATTTCTCGGAGGCCTCATCCTGGGAAGGCCCGCAGGGCCGTATCGAGGGACGAGGCCGGGTGTGCCGGTCGTCAGACGTCGCTGACGGGACGGCAGGGACCGGCCGGGGAGCTTCGACGCCTCGAAGCTCCCCGGAACCGTCTCACTCCGCCTCGTCGGCCGAATGGGCGTTGAGCAGGCCGTAGCGTTCCTCGCCGAGCTTCTCGAGCAGCGCGATCTGGGTCTCGAGGAAGTCGATGTGGCCTTCCTCGTCCGAGAGCAGGCTCTCGAACAACTGCATCGAGACGAAGTCGCCTTCCTCGCGGCAGATCTCGCGGGACTTGGAATAGGACGTGCGGGCGTCGTATTCGCCGGCGAGATCGCACTCCAGAACCTCCTTGAGGGTCTGGCCGATGCGCAGCGAGGCGAGCGTCTGCAGGTTCGGGTGGCCTTCGAGGAAGATGATGCGCGCGATGATCTTGTCGGCGTGCTGCATCTCCTCGATCGACTCGGCCCGTTCCTTCTTGGCGAGCTTCGTGTAGCCCCAGTCTTCCAGAAGGCGGTAGTGCAGCCAGTACTGGTTCACGGCGCCGAGTTCGAGGAAGAGAGCCTCGTTGAGGCGGGCGATGACTTTTTCAGAGCCTTTCATGACGTCCTCGATCAAAATTCCGGAATCGATCCAACGAAGCTACCATAGCGCAGGGCGGAAGGAAGCGTAAGTCGGAAATGGAATAATTCTAATCTGTATCGGCGCCGGAGCCGGAAGCCGCACCGGTCTCGACGAGGGTCCGGAGCAGATCGCGCACCAGGGCGACCTCCTCCATGGTGACGGTGTGGCCCATGCCGGGGATGATGCGGGCGACCACCTCGGCGCCCATCCGGTCCATCATCTCGGCGGAGGCGATCACCCGCGGCAGCGGAATGTGGGCGTCGTCGTCGGAGCAGCAGAGGATCGCCGGGGTGCCTTCGAGCGAGCCCTCGTGGCGGGTGACGTCGTCCGGCTCGCCGATCAGGCCGCCGCTCAGCGCGACGACGCCGCCCCAGCGCCGCGGATGGCGGGCCGCCACCTCGAGAGCGAGGCAGGCGCCCTGGCTGAAGCCGGCCAGCACGATGCGCTCGTGGGGGACGCCGCCGGCGGCGATGGCGTCGGCGAGGGCGGCGATCACCGAGATCGCCGAATCGAGGTCGGGCTGGTTCATCCACAGCGGCATGACGAAGCGCTGCGGATACCAGACGTTGCCGGCCGCCTCCGGCGCGAAATAGGCGACGTCCGGGCGGGCGAAGGCATCGGAGAGGCCGAGAATGTCGGCCGAGCCGGCACCGCGCCCGTGGATCAGGATCATCGCGGCTGCCGCCTCGTCGAGCGAGGCGCCGGCGCGGGCGATCCGCCGTCCGGAGTGCGGGCCGGCGCCGCCGGTGATCGTCAAGGTCATGATCTCTCGTCCTTTTCGCATGAAGGCGCAGCCGCAGGCGGCGGGCGGGGAGAATGCGGCAGAGCGCGGTGCGCCGCAATCGGATCGTTGCCGGGGAGGGGACGACGGATTCGGAGAGCCGTCGTATCGAGAGGCTGCGGTTCGGGGGAACGGAAAGAACAGCAATGCCGCCTCCATGCGACGCGCGTTCGCCTCGAATAGGACCGGGTCACCGCATTGGCGCTTGATTGGCCTTGTCGACCGCTCGACATGGCGACTGGCGGGACATCTGCCCGTCGTGTGGCTCACCCCTCTCCCTGTCCCTCCCCCTCAAGGGGGGAGGGGACCATGAAGGCGAGGGCGCCGTCCCTTTCGACCGTTCGCCGTACCGCAGCCTTTCGATACGAAAGCCCCCTGAATCCGGCGTCCCCTCCCCCCTCGAGGGGGAGGGACAGGGAGAGGGGGAGCCACACGACGGGGTATCGGCGACATGTCGTGGCAGACCTCTCCAAACGATCCCGCCACGGCCACCTCTGCGCGGCTGGCGTGGCGTGTGGCGCCCCTCGCCCCTCACGGACGTTTCTCCGACCGTCCCGCCCTCAGTCGCCGAGCGGGTCCAGCCCCGCCTCGATCTCGGCGCGGCGGCCTTCGAGGAAGGGCGGCAGCGACAGACGCTCGCCGAGGGTCTCCAGCGGTTCGTCGGCGGTGAAGCCCGGACCGTCGGTGGCGATCTCGAACAGCACGCCGCTCGGCTCGCGGAAATAGAGCGAGCGGAAGTAGTAGCGTTCGACCTCGCCGGAGGAGGGCACCCGGTAGGCGGCGAGCCGTTCGGTCCAGGCCGAGAGGCCGGCCTCGTCCGGGGTGCGGAAGGCGACGTGGTGGACGCCGCCGGCCCCTTCCGAGGCGGCGGCGGCGCCGGGCTCGACCGCGACGTGGAGTTCGCCCGACGGGCCCTCGACACCCATGCCGAAGACGTGCACGGCGACGTCCGGCGCCTCGGCGGTGCGATACGCGCGCAGGAGCCGCATGCCCATCAGGATGGTCAGGACGGGCTCGGTGCGGGCGAGGTCCGGCACGCTCATCATGATCGGGCCGAGGCCGCGGATCTGGTGGTCGGCCGGCACGGGGCTCGCCGCGAACGGGTGGGATTCGCCCGCTGCGCCGTCGTCGACCAGCATCAGGCGCTGGCCTTCGGGATCTTCGAACAGGAGGCTCGCCCGGCCGTCGCAGGTCTCGACGTCGCCGACGGGGACGCCCGCGCCGGAAAGGCGCTCGCGCCACCACGGCAGCGATGCGCCGGCGACGCGAAAGCCGGTGCGCACGAGCGAGCGGGTGCCGCGCCGTTCGGGCGGCACCGGCCAGTCGAAGAAGGTGATGTCCGAACCGGGGCTGGCGGCGCCGTCGCCGTAGAACAGGTGATAGGCCGAGACGTCGTCCTGGTTGACGGTCTTCTTGACGAGCCGCATGCCGAGGACGCCGGTGTAGAAGGCGAGGTTGTCGCGCGGGCGGGCGGTGATGGCGGTGAGGTGGTGGAAGCCGCCGAGCTGAAGGTCCATGGATCCGTGGCCTCGCGAAGAAACTGGGGCGGGCGCACCCGCGGTCGGCGCCGAGACTAGCAGGTCCGGCGGCCGCAGGGCGACCCTTGTTCGGCCTCGCCACGGGGGCGATCGCGGAGGGGCCGTCGGCGGGCGAGGCGGCGGCGGGAGCGGGGCCGGCGAAGGCCCGGCCCTGCGGCGATCACGACTTCGCGCGCGGCCTTGGCGGCGGCCTCTCGCGTGTTATCCTCGCCGGTGCCGGGATCGCGCTGCGCCGGCGCCCCGATGGCCGCGGCGCCTTCGGGGTGCGGTGAAACGGTCCGGGGCGGACGTCCTCCGGCCCCCGCCGATCCAGGGTCCTCGATCCGGGGTCGTCGAATGGCCGTATTCGGCCTGTCTGATGACGGATCGGCCCGCCTCCTCGCCGGCGGGCCGGCGCAACGACGCGAAGGAGAAATCGCCTTGGCCGAGCCGAGCCCGCCGCACCGGCCTTCCGGCGACGGCCCCGCCGCCGGGGAGCCGCGCCGCGGCCCCTTCGCCCGGCTGTTTCCCGGCCTTCGCGGCCGCCCGCTCGAAAGCCTCGCCGCCAAGGCGCGCCAGGCCCGCGCGGCCCTGTTCTGGGAAGCCTTCTGGCCGGCGGTCAGCCCGCTGCTCGTCGTCGTCGGTCTCTATTGCGCCTTCGCCTGGCTCGGCGTCTTCCCGCGTCTGCCCGACTGGCTGCGCCTCTCGGTCGTCGGCCTCTTCGCCGTGGCCGCGCTGGCCGCACTCTGGCCGCTGTCGCGCCTGCGGCTGCCGCGCCGGGCCGACGCGCTGACCCGGCTCGAACGCGATTCGGGCTTCGACCACCGCCCGCTGCTCGCCCTGTCCGACGAGATCGCCGGCGGCCGCGACGATCCCTTCGCCCGGGCGCTGTGGCAGGCGCACCTGAAGCGCGTCGCCGACGGCATCTCGCGCATCCGCATCGCCGCGCCCTCGCCGCGGGTCGACCGGCGCGACCCCTACGCCGTGCGCGCCCTCGTGGTCCTGCTGGTCTTCGTCGGCCTCGTCGGCGCCCGCCACGACCTTCTCACCCCGCTCTTCGACGCCGCCCGGTTGCCGGGCCTCGCCCCCGCCAACCTGCGGATCGATGCCTGGGTGACGCCGCCGAGCTACACCGCCCGCGCCCCGGTGTTCCTGACCCGCGCCCCTGCCGGACCGGGGTCGGAGGCGAGTGGCGAGGAGGCCGCCGGCCGCGTCGTCTCCGTGCCCGAAGGCAGCCGCGCCACCGTGCGCATCACCGGGCTTCCCGCCGCCGCGCTGCGCTTCGTGCCGCAAGAGGGCGAGACGGTGACGGTCGATCCCGTCGAGGACGCCCGCGCCGCCGCGGCCCTGCGCGACGGCGGGCCGATGCCGCCGCGCGCCTTCGAGGTCGATCTTCAGGCGAACGGCCGGCTGGAGATTCTCGAGAGCGCCGAGGCGGCGAGCGCGCTGCGCGGCTGGACCTTCGCCGTCGAGCCCGACGACGCGCCGACGATCGCCCTCGCCGAGCCGCCGGGGCCGACCGAGCGCGACGCCCTGCGCCTTTCCTACGTCGTCACCGACGACCACCGCGTCGCCGGGGCCGAGGCGAAGTTCGCCGTCTCGCAGCAGCGCACCATGCCGCCGCTGGAGGGCGCGACCATTCCCGGCGAGGCCCGCCCGCTCTACGGCCTGCCCGACTTTCCGCTGTCCCTGCCGCGGCGCGGCAGCCCGGACGGGCGCGCCGAGACCTTCCGCGACCTCACCGCCCACCCCTTCGCCGGCGCCGCACTCGACCTGACGCTCGAGGCCAGCGACGACGCCGGCAACGTCGGGCGCAGCGAGACGACGAGCGTGACGTTGCCGCAGCGCCGCTTCTTCAATCCGGTGGCGAAGATGCTGGTGGAGCAGCGCCGCATCCTCGCCGTCGACGCGCGCACGCAGGGCTTCGTCGCCGACGTGCTCGGGATCGTCACCATGTGGGGCGAGACAACGGTCAAGGACGCCGGCGCCTTCCTCGGCCTGCGCCACGGCGAGCAGCTGGTGCGCGCGGCGGCGAACGACGACGAGCTGCGCGCCGCCGCCGACTATCTCTGGCAGATGGCGCTGGAGATCGAGGGCGGCGACGCCTCGCTCGCCGAGCAGCGCCTGCGCGAAGCGCGCGAGAAGCTGCGCGAGGCGCTGCAGAACGGCGCCTCCGACGAGGAGATCGCCAGGCTGATGGACGAGCTGCGCGAGGCGATGCGCGAATACATGCAGGCGCTCGCCGAGCAGATGCGGCAGAACCCGCAGGCCCAGCAGGCCCAGCCGATGCCGCCGAACGCGCAGATGATCACGCCCGACCAGCTCGAGCGCATGCTCGACCAGATGCAGCAGCTCTCCGAACTCGGCGACCGCGAGGCGGCCGAGCAGCTGCTCTCGCAGCTCGACCGGATGCTGGAGAACATGCAGACCGCGCAGCCGCGGCAGGGCCAGCAGGGCGGCGACCCGATGGATCAGGCGATGCAGGAACTCGGCCGCATGATCCAGGAACAGCAGCGGCTGATGGACGAGACCTTCAACATGTCGCCGGACGGGCGCCAGAACGGTCGCCGCCAGCCCGGCCAGCAGGGCCAGCAGCAGCAGGGCCAGCAGGGTCCGATGACGCCCGAGGAGCGCGCCGAGGCGATGCGCCGGCTGCAGGAGGGCCAGCAGGCGCTGCAGGAAAAGCTCGAGCAGTTGCAGGAGCAGATGCGCCAGCAGGGCATGGAGCCCGGCGACCAGCTCGGCGAGGCCGGCCGCGCCATGGGCCGGGCCGGCGAGCAACTCGGCGAGGGCGAAGCCGAAGGTGCGGTCGGCGAGCAGGGCCAGGCCCTCGACAGCCTGCGCCGCGGCGCCCAGCAGCTCGCCGAGCAGATGGGCGACCAGCCCGGCGGCCAGCAGCCCGGCCAGGCCCGCAGCGCCCCGCGCGACGACCCGCTCGGCCGGCCCCAGCGCAACACCGGCCCCGAATACGGCGACAGCGTCAAGCTGCCCGGTGAGATCGACGTCCAGCGCGCCCGCCGCGTGCTGGAGGAACTGCGCCGCCGCTTCTCCGAGGACGGCCGCCCGCGGCTGGAACTCGACTATCTGGAGAGGTTGCTGACGCCGGAGCAGTGAGGAGGCGCGGGTGAGGGCGGACCGCGCGGCGCGAACGCGGCGGTGTGTGGCTGCCGGCCTCATGCCGTGACAATGCCGGGGAGCGAGCGTTCGGGCCGGGGTGCGGCTGGACGCGAGCGGCGGCTGCGTCGTCGCCCGTGCGAGCTCCAATCCGCCCGGTGGTTGACCACGGCCGGCGCACCCGGCCTCGTCCTTCGAGACGGCCCGTTCCGGGCCTCCAGGATGAGGCCTTCGAGGGCTTTTATCGTTTTATCACAGGGGTCTGACCTTTTTCCTCATCCTGAGGAGGACGCGAAGCGTCCGTCTCGAAGGACGAGGGAAAAGCCCCGGTACCGGCGAAGGGATTTTCGCCGCCAGGTCCGCCTCCGCGCAAATGGCCGTCGCGCTCACCCCCCGAGCCGCTCCCGCCAGCGCGCCGCCTGCGCCCGCACGTTGTCCGGCGCCGTGCCGCCGTAGCTGACGCGGCTCCGCACCGAATCGTCGACGGTGAGCACCTTGTAGATCGCGTCGGTGATGCGCCCGTCGACGGCCTGCATGTCCGCGAGCGGCACGTCGGCGAGCTCGATGCCGCGGTCGGCGGCGATGGCGACGATGCGGCCGGTGACGTGGTGGGCGTCGCGGAAGGGGACGCCGCCTTCGCGCACCAGCCAGTCGGCAAGGTCGGTGGCGGTGGAGAAGCCCGAGCCGGCGGCCGCGCGCATCGCCTCGGCGTTGACGGTCATGTCGCCGATCATGCCGGTCATCGCGGCGAGCGCCAGCGAGAAATTCTGCAGGGCGTCGAAGGTCTGTTCCTTGTCCTCCTGCATGTCCTTGGAATAGGCGAGCGGCAGGCCCTTCATCACGATCAGCAGCGCCGTCATGTCGCCGATGATGCGGCCGGACTTCGCCCGCACCAGCTCGGCGGCGTCCGGATTGCGCTTCTGCGGCATGATCGAGGAGCCGGTGGAAAACTTGTCGGAGAGCCGCACGAAGCGGAACTGCGCCGACGACCACACCACGATCTCCTCGGCGAGGCGCGAGAGGTGCACCGCCGCGATCGAGGCGGCGGCCATCGCTTCCAGCGCGAAGTCGCGGTCGGAGACGCTGTCGAGCGAATTGGCGGTCGGCCGGTCGAAGCCGAGGGCGGCGGCGGTCATCTCCCGGTCGATCGGGAAGGACGTGCCGGCGAGCGCGGCGGCGCCGAGCGGGCACTCGTTGAGCCGCCTGCGGGCGTCGACGAGGCGAGAGCGGTCGCGCTCGAACATCTCGACATAGGCCATCATGTGGTGGCCGAAGGTGACCGGCTGGGCCGACTGCAGGTGGGTGAAGCCGGGCATCACCGTTTCGGCGTGGGCCTCGGCCTTCGCCAGCAGCGCTCGCATCAGCGCCTCGGTCTGGGCGATCAGCTGGTCGAGCGTGTCACGGACCCAGAGCTTGAAGTCGGTGGCGACCTGGTCGTTGCGCGAGCGGGCGGTGTGGAGCCGGCCGGCGGGCTCGCCGATCAGCTCTTTCAGCCGGGCCTCGACGTTCATGTGGATGTCTTCAAGGGCTCGCGAAAAGGTGAAGCGGCCGTCCTCGATCTCTTTCTTGACTTCGCCGAGCCCCTCTGTGATCGCTGCCACGTCCGCGGCCGACAGCACCCCGGCCTTCGCCAGCATCGCCGCGTGGGCGAGCGAGCCGGCGATGTCCTGGGCGTAGAGCTTGCGATCGTAGTCGATGGAGGCGTTGATCTCCTCCATGATGGCGTCGGGGCCTTCGCTGAAACGGCCGCCCCACATACGGTTGCTCATCGCACAGCTCCGGGAACAAAGAGGTCGCATGGCGGAAGGATCGAAGCGTCGCCGGATGGTGGCCTGGGTCGGGTTCGCGGCGCTCGCCGGCCTTCTCGCCGGTGTCGGCGCGGTATACGTGAGCGGACGGGTGACTGGCAACGGGCCGGGCGGCGAATGCGCCGCCGCCGTCGACCTCGCCGGCGAGCTGAAGCCGCTGATCAAGGGCGAGGTCGCCGCCTTCCTGCCGGCCGAGCGGCCGATCTCGCTCGCCGCGCTCTCCTTCGAGACGCCCGAGGGCGAGGCCCGCACCATCGGCTCCTTCGCCGGCAAGACCCTCTTCGTCAATCTCTGGGCGACCTGGTGCGCGCCCTGCCGCGCCGAAATGCCGGCGATCGACCGCCTCGCCGCGACGCTGCCACCGGACGAGGCCGAGGTGATCGCCGTCAACCTCGACACCGGTGATTACGCCAAGGCCGAGGCCTTCCTGGAGGAGATCGGCGTCGGGAACCTCGGTCAGTGGCGCGACGCCCGCATGCGCATCTTCAACGCCCTGAAATCCGAGGGCCTCGCCTTCGGCCTGCCGACGACGCTGCTGATCGACGGCAAGGGCTGCGAGATCGGCGTCATGCACGGCCCGGCCGAGTGGGACGCCCCGGAAGCCGAGGCGCTGGTGCGGGCGGCGATCGCGGGGACGGGCGGGGGGTGAGACTGATCTGACCACGGGCGGCATACGCTGCTTCGTGGACGAATGTATGAAGGCGAGGATGGCGATCGGACCGAATTGTCGCCGTCGCCGTGGCTTTGTCCTCGTCCTTCGAGACAGTCGCTGCGCTCCTTCCTCAGGATGAGGACAAAGGTTAAACGACTGTTTTTTAATCACAAACTCAGCGAAGGCCTCATCCTGAGGAGATCGCGGAGCGATCGTCTCGAAGGACGAGGCCGGGTGCGTGTTGACCCGGCCCCGCCCGGCGGTGCATCACCCTTGGTCTGGACCGGATCGAAATCCGCGGGGGACGGGGTGAGTCTCAGGGTCGTCTTCATGGGAACGCCGGATTTCTCGGTGCCGACGCTGACGGAGATCGTCGGCCACGGCCACGAGGTGGTGGCGGTCTATTCCCAGCCGCCGCGGCCGGCCGGGCGGGGGATGGCGGAGCGGCCCTCGCCGGTGCACGCCCGCGCCCTCGACCTCGGCCTGCCCGTGTTCACGCCGAAGACCTTCAGGGACATTGACACGATCGAGACCTTCGCCGGCCATGGCGCCGACGTCGCCGTGGTGGTGGCCTATGGCCTGTTGCTACCGAAGGCGGCGCTCGTCGCCCCGCGCGAGGGCTGCCTCAACATCCACGCCTCGCTGCTGCCGCGCTGGCGCGGCGCCGCGCCGATCAACCGGGCGATCATGGCCGGCGACGCCGAGACCGGCGTCATGATCATGGCGATGGAGGAGGGGCTCGACACCGGGCCGGTGGCGATGGTCGAGAAGGTGGCGATCACGCCCGCGACCACCGCCGGCGACCTCCACGACCGCCTCGCCGCCCTCGGCGCCGATCTCGCGGTCCGCGCGCTCGCCGCGCTGGAGCGCGGCGGCCTCGTCTTCCGGCCGCAGGGCGAGGACGGCGTCACCTACGCGAGGAAGATCGACAAGGCCGAGGCGCGGATCGACTGGACGGTGTCCGCCGCCGAGGTCGGGGCGCACATCCGCGGCCTCTCGCCCTTTCCCGGTGCCTTCTTCGAGACCGATCTCGGCAAGGGGCCGGAGCGGGTCAAGGTGCTGCGGGCGGTGACGGGGGAGGGTGGAGACGCCGGCACCGGCGCGGCCGCCCCGGGCACGCTGGTCTCGGCCGAGGGCGACGTCGCCTGCGGGTCGGGGGCCGTGCGGCTCACCGAGGTGCAGCGCGCCGGCGCGCGGCCGATGGCCTTTTCCGACTTCGCCCGCGGCGCCCGGCTCGCGCCCGGCGTGGTTCTCTCGCCGGCCCCCGCCTCACCGCCCGGCCCCGGGGAGGGCGCGCCGTGATCACCTTCCGCGAGGAGCGGCCCGGCGACGAGGCCGCCGTCGACGCGCTGACCGCCGCCGCCTTCGGCCGGCGCGAGGAGGCCGACCTCGTCGCCGCCCTGCGCCGGGCCGGCGACACCGTGCTGTCTCTGGTCGCCCTCGACGGCACGGCGATCGTCGGCAACGCCACCTTCTCGCGGCTGCGCGTCGAGCCGGCCGGCCTCAAGGCCAGCGCCCTCGCGCCGCTGTCGGTGGCGCCCGGCGCCCAGAAGGCCGGCATCGGCTCGGCGCTGGTCCGCCAGGGCCTCGACCGGCTGCGCGAGGCCGGCGAGGACGTCGTCCTCGTGCTCGGCGATCCCGACTGGTACGGCCGCTTCGGCTTCTCGGCCGGGGCCGCGCGCTCCTTCGCCACCCCCTGGGACGGCGCCCACCAGCAGGCGCTGTGGCTG
Organism: uncultured Alphaproteobacteria bacterium; assembly: GCA_937900425.1. Lineage (GTDB taxonomy): Bacteria > Pseudomonadota > Alphaproteobacteria > Rhizobiales > Pleomorphomonadaceae > CALCDT01. The sequence continues at coordinate 21,801 of CALCDT010000089.1, forward strand.
GCCGAGGCCGGCCGCTTCAGGGTCCGCTACGCCCCCGCCTTCGACGCCCTCGCCTGACCGATGCCCCGCTACCGCTTCCTCGTCGAATACGACGGCACCCCCTTCGTCGGCTGGCAGCGCCAGGACAACGGTCTCTCGGTGCAGGGGGTGATCGAGGCCGCCATCGGCAAGCTGACCCCGGAGAAGGTGACGCTGAAGGGCGCCGGGCGTACCGACGCCGGCGTCCACGCCACCGGCCAGGTCGCCCACGTCGATCTCGACAAGGATCTCACCGCCCGGGTGATGCGCGACGCGCTCAACTTCCACATGGAGCCGCATCCGGTCGTCATCCTCGACGCCGAGATCGTCGACACGAGCTTCGATTCGCGCTTTTCGGCGACGCGCCGCCACTATCACTACCGCATCGTCGACCGCCGCCCGCCGCTGGCGCTCGACCGCCACCGCGCCTGGCACGTCAAGAAGCCGCTCGACGTCGACGCGATGCGAGAGGGGGCGGCGGTGCTCGTCGGTCACCACGACTTCACCACCTTCCGCTCGACCCGCTGCCAGTCGAAGAGCCCGGTCAAGACGCTGGACGGCATCGCCATCGAGCGCGAGGGGGAAACGATCGTCTTCCACGTCTGGTCGCGCTCCTTTCTGCACAACCAGGTCCGCTCGATGGTCGGCTCGCTGGCGAAGGTCGGGCTGGGCAGCTGGAGCCCCGCCGACCTCGCCGCCGCGCTCGCGGCCCGCGACCGGACGGCCTGCGGCCCGGTCGCCCCGGCCCACGGCCTGACGCTGACGCGGGTCGAGTATTGAGGCGGGCAGCGCCGATGCGACGAGCGCAGGAGGTCCGCCGCCGCCGGTGTGGCGAGCGGAGACAGGCTGACGCGGCGTCGGCGGCCGGTTTCGCGCCGCCACCGAGGGCCGGGCGCAAGTGCCGATCGCGCTTCTCTTTTTCACGGAAACCGCCGATACTCCGGCGAAGAACTTCCCGATCCCGTCCGGACCTCCGGCGGGCGAGGCGGCATCCGGGGTGCGTGCGTGCGACCGGCGAGGCGACCGTCCGGGGCGTTCATCCGGGAGGACCGACATGCTGACGCCCGAAACTCCGGCGTTCGACCCCTGCGCCGCCCGCCCGTGGCTGGCGCACTATCCGGCCGCGGTGCCGGCCCGCCTCGACGAGGCGGCGATCCCCACGGTCGTGACGCTGATGGAGGAGGTCTTCGCCGCCCGCCCGGACGATCCGGCGATCGAGAGCTTCGGCGTCCGCATCCGCTACGCCGAACTTGCCGCCGCCTCGCGCGCGGTCACGGTCTGGCTGCAGGCCCGCGGCCTCGGCAAGGGCGACCGCATCGCCCTGATGATGCCCAACGTCATGGCCTACCTGCCGATCCTGTTCGGCGCGCTCGCGGCCGGCTGCACCATCGTCAGCGCCAATCCGCTCTACACGCCGCGCGAACTTGGAAACATGCTGCGCGACTCGCGGGCGCGGGTGCTGTTCGCGCTGGAGAATTTCGGCGCGAGCGTCGAGGCGGCGCTGAAGGACGCGCCGGTGGAGGCGGCGGTGATCGTGCGGCCCGGCGACATGCTCGGCCTCAAGGGCCTGCTCGTCAATCTCGTCTCGCGCCATGTGAAGAAGGCGGTGCCCGCCTTCCACCTGCCCGCCGCGGTGCCGTTCTCGGCGGTGCTGGCGGAGGGTCGCAAGGGCAGGGCGCGGCCGGTGGCGATCGCGCCGGCCGACATCGCCTTCCTGCAATACACCGGCGGCACCACCGGGATCGCCAAGGGCGCGGCGCTGTCGCACCGCAACGTCGCCGCCAACGTGCTCCAGCTCGAAGCCTGGCTGAAGCCCTATCTCGACCCGAAGATGAAGCCGGTGACGATCACCGCGCTGCCGCTCTATCACATCTTCGCGCTGACCTGCTCGGCGCTGGTGATGGCGCGGATCGGCGCCTGCCAGGTGCTGATCGCGAACCCGCGCGACATCCCCGGCCTCGTCAGGACGCTGAAGAAGACCCGCTTCACGGCGATCCTCGTCATCAACACGCTGGCCCGCGCCCTGCTCAACAATCCGCAGTTCCGCACGATCGACTTCTCGGCGCTGCGGCTTTCGATCGCCGGCGGCATGGCGGTGCAGTCGGCGGTGGCCGAGGAGTGGCAGGCGGTGACCGGGCGGCCGATGATCGAGGGCTACGGCCTGTCGGAGACCTCGCCGGTGGTCTGCGCCAACCTGCCGGACATCGACCGCTTCACCGGCACCATCGGCTATCCGGTGCCCTCCACCGAGATTTCGATCCGCGACGAGGCCGGCCGGCCGGTGGCGCTCGGCGAGCGCGGCGAGCTCTGCGTGCGCGGACCGCAGGTGATGACCGGCTACTGGGAGCGGCCGGACGAGACCGCGAAGGTGATGACCGCCGACGGCTTCTTCCGCACCGGCGACGTCGCGGTGATGGACGAAGGCGGCCGGGTCCGCATCGTCGACCGGCTCAAGGACATGATCCTGGTCTCCGGCTTCAACGTCTATCCCAACGAGGTCGAGGACGTCATCGCCGCCCATCCGGCCGTCGCCGAGGTGGCGGTGGTCGGCCGGCGCGACGAGCGGTCCGGCGAGGCGCCGGTCGCCTACGTGGTGCGCCGGGCGCAGGCCGAGGTCGACGCCGCCGCGATCGAGGCCCACTGCCGCGCCAACCTCACGCCCTACAAGATCCCGCGCGCCATCGTCTTCAAGGAGGCGCTGCCGAAGACCAACGTCGGCAAGATCCTGCGGCGGGAACTGCGGGCGGAGGCGGAGAAGAGCACCGGCTGAGAGGTGCTGGCGGCGAAAGCGGTTTTCACTCCTGCGCCGGATGCTCTAGTCTCGCCGCCATCACCGCAACCGAGGCGACCGCCATGTCCTTTCTGAAAGCCCTGTTCGGCGGCGGCAAGCGCGAGAGCGTCGCCGCCGAGCCGACCGAGACCGCCCGCATCGACCACGCCGGCTTCGTCATCCGGGCGACGCCCTACCGCACCGGCGGCGAATACCAGACCGCCGGGGTCATCGAGAAGACCGTCGGCGGCGAGGCGAAGAGCCATCGCTTCGTGCGGGCCGAGAAGCACGGCTCCGTCGAGGGCGCCACCGACTTCTCGCTGATGAAGGGCCGCCAGATCGTCGACCAACTCGGCGACGGGCTGTTCGACTGAGGATGGTATGCGGTCCGCATGCATTTGGAAGACGGTCGGATGTTCATCGACCTCTCTCCGCCCTCACCCTGAGGTGCGAGCGGAGCGAGCCTCGAAGGGCGGGGGCGGCCCCGTCCTTCGAGACGGGCGCTCACGCGCCCTCCTCAGGATGAGGCCGATCGAGGTTGTTCCTTGGGGCTATGAGACGAGAGGTCGCCGCCTGCTGGACGCACGCCGTTTTGCCCGCAGCGGAACCGGGCGGGCCCTGACGTTGTTCGTTCCGCCTGTCCATCCGACGCGCCGTGCCGGGTGTCCGAGATCGCCCGTGAACACCCCCTGACCATCGAGGAGACACCATGTCCGCCGCCGAAACCCGCGCCCTGATCGAGCGCTACTACGCCGCCTTCAACGAGGGATCGATCGAGGGCATGCTCGCCTGTCTCGACGAGGACGTCGCCCACGACGTCAACCAGGGCGGCCGGCGCATCGGCGTCGAGGCGTTCAAGGACTTCTCGATCCACATGAAGCGCAGCTACAAGGAGCGCCTCGCCGACATGGTGATCATGGTGTCGGAAGACGGCACCAGGGCCGCCGCCGAGTTCACCGTTCACGGCACCTATCTCGAAACCGACGAGGGCCTTCCGCCGGCGAAGGGCCAGACCTACACGCTGCCGGCCGGCACCTTCTTCCAGATCGAGGACGGCCGGATCGTCCGGGTGACGACCCACTACAATCTCAAGGACTGGATCGCCCAGGTGGGCGGCTGAGCCGATGACGCTTTCGCTTATCGAAGACGCCGGCGTCGTCGTCCGGCCGCTGACCGGCGCCGACCTCGCCGCGTCGATCGACGCCCTCGCGGAGCTGCGCATCGCCGTCTTCCGCGCCTATCCTTATCTCTACGACGGCAGCCTCGCCTACGAGCGCGGCTACGTCGAGGAGTTCGCCGCGAGCGCGGGCGCGGTGCTGGTGGCGGCCTTCGCCGGCGACACCCTCATCGGCGCGGCGACCGCTTCGCCGATGGCCGGGCAGAAGGAGGCGTTCCGCGCCCCCTTCGAGGCGGCGGGCTACGACACGGCGACGATGGTCTATTTCGGCGAGAGCGTGCTGCTGCCGGCCTGGCGCGGCCGCGGCGTCGGCCACGCCTTCTTCGACCACCGCGAGGCGCGGGCGCGCCAACTCGGCGCGACCCACACCACCTTCTGCTCGGTGGTGCGTCCGCCCGATCATCCGGCGCGGCCGGCGGCATACCGCCCGCTCGACGACTTCTGGAGGAAGCGCGGCTACGCGCCGGTGGAGGATCTCGTCACCCGCTTCGCGTGGAAAGACGTCGGCGAGACCGGGGAGAGCGAGAAGCCGATGCGCTTCTGGATGCGCCGGCTCGACTGATGCTTGGCGCATGAATTGCCGCCTCGTCGGAAATTCATGCGGTTACGGCCTGACCGGCCGACGCCCGGACGGGCTTGCCCGCGCTCATGAAGTCCCGACAGGTCGGAACTTCATGAGCTTGGTATGACACCGACGCGACAAGAAAACCGGCCTCGGCCGGCCTCCTCGCAAGGAGGCCGCCGGGAGGTCGGTTCGATCCGAGGCCGGCACAAGGGAGGATCACATGCCGAGGCAGTTCCGCATCGCCGCCGCGCAATATCCGATCGAGGCGGTCGCCGACGTCGACGCCTACGAGATGAAGCTCGCCCGCTGGGTCGAGGAGGCGGCGCGCGGCGGCGCCCGGCTCGCGGTGTTTCCCGAATACGGGGTGATGGAACTCGCCGCCGCCTTCCCGGACGTCGCGTCCGACCTCCACCGCTCGATCGAGGCGATCGAGGAGCGGATCGGCGAGATCGACGCGCTGACGAAGACGCTGGCCCGCCGCCACGACATCCACATCCTCGCCTCGAGCGCGCCGCTGCGCGGCGACGACGGCCGATTCCGCAACGTCGCCCGCCTGTTCACGCCGAAGGGCGCGGTCGGCCGGCAGGAGAAGCTGGTGATGACCCGCTTCGAGCGCGAGGAGTGGGGCATCGCCGGCGGCGCCGGCATCCGCACCTTCCGCACCGAACTCGGCGTGATCGGCGTTTCGATCTGCTACGACGTCGAGTTTCCGCTGATCGCCCGGGCCCAGGCCGAGGCGGGGGCGGAGCTGATCCTCGCGCCATCGGCCACCGACAGCCTGCGCGGCTACTGGCGGGTGCGCCATGGCGCGGCGGCCCGCGCGCTGGAAAACCAGTGCTACGTGGTGCAGGCGCCGACGGTGGGCGCTGCGCCGTGGTCGCCGGCGATGGACGACAACCGCGGCGCGGCGGGCGTCTTCGGCCCGCCCGACGTCGGCTTTCCCGACGACGGCGTCGTCGCCCTCGGCGAACTCGACCGGCCGATGTGGCTGTTCGCCGACGTCGACCTCGACGCGGTGGCGCGGGTGCGCGCCGACGGCGGCGTCCTCAACTATGCGCATTGGCCCGAGCAGACCGGCGCCGACCTGCCCCCGGCGGTCGCCCCGGCGGCGGAGGTGGTGGACCTGCGGTGAGGCGTCGGCCAGGCGGTGGAACGCGGTGACCGGGGAAGTGGCAGGACCTCGCGGCGGCATCGTCTGGCGATGCCTCGCGCCGCCTTAGCCCTCTCCCCTTGGGGAGAGGGTGGCCCGAAGGGCCGGGTGAGGGCCGCGGCACGGCAGGGGCTGTCGACAGCGCCTGCCGGGGATCGACGCCGACGGGGCAGCGGACGGTGAGGCCGCCCCCCTCATCCGGCGCTGCGCGCCACCTTCTCCCCGCGGGGGAGAAGGGGACGGAGGCGGCGCCCGGGGAAGGGAGGGATGCGGCGCGCACCGAGGCGATGGCGGTGGCGTCGGTGACCGCAGGCGCGTCGCGGGGCCGCCGGGCGGGGGCGACCATCGGCCACCGCCCACCCCGTCACTTCGGCAGCAGCTCGAAGGCGACGTCGAGGATGACTTCCACGTCCTGCTCGCCGGCGGCGACCGGGACCGAATCCATCGCCGCCTTGGCCATCTCCATCCGTGCCGCCATCATCGGCCGCGGGCCGGCGACGCTTTCGCCGAGGTCGACGATGCGGCCGATCGAGAAGCCGCCGGCTTCGGCGTAGAGCTCGGCCCGGCGCTTGGCCTCGGCCATCGCCTGGCGGCGGGCGTCGTCGCGCAGGGCGGCGTCGTCGTCGACCTCGAAGCCGATGCCCTGGATGGCGTTGGCGCCGAGGCGCACCACCTTGTCGAGCAGGCCGCCGGCGGCCGAGAGGTCGCGGATGCGGACCTGGACGAGGTTGGAGACCCGGTAGCCGGTGATGCGCGGCGGCTGCTGCTCCTCGCCCTCGCGCGGCTGCGGATAGACGTAGACCGGCTCGATCGAGAAATTGGCGGTGCGGATGTCGCGCTCGGCGACGCCGGCGGCCTTCAACTCGCCGACGAGGGCGTTCATCGCGCCGTTGTTGTCGGAGAGCGCCTCGGCGGCGGTCGGCTTCTCGCTGAGGACGCCGGCGGTGACGACGGCGACGTCCGGCACCGCCGAGACCGTGCCGGTGACCTGCAGGCGCAGCCGCGGCGCCGGCTCCTCGGCCAGGGCGGGGGCCGAGATCGCCGCGGCGAGGAGAAGGGTACAGAGCCCGAGGGCGGCGGTGCGCAGCGGCGTCGTCATGTCCGGTGGTTCTCCCGTGGGTCCGGCGGCGCGGGGAAACGGGCGGCGGCCGGCGTGGCGGCAAGCTCCATCGCCAATGCGGCTGGATTGCGGCGCCTGCCGATGCGTGCGCCGTCAACCTTTCGTCAACCAAGTGACGGGAACGGTCCGTGCCCTGCAAGCGATCGTTCACCGTTCGATGGCCAGTATGGCGGGCTTATCACCAGAGGAGGCCCCCGTGACCGACACGACGACGAACGCTGCAGAGAAAGGCGTCGCCGCCGCCATCACCGAAACGATCCGCCGGCTCGGCTTCGAGCGCGCCGTGCCGGATCTTTCCGCCCTCGCCCCGGCGCCGATCGAGCCCGGCTGGATCGTCGACGGCGCCCCGGTCGCCCGCGCGGTCGAGTTGTCGCGCAGCGCCGACGGCGGCATGTCGACCATGATGTGGGACTGCACCGCCGGCACCTTCCGCTGGCACTTCACCTGGGAGGAGACGGTGCACATCCTCGAGGGCGAGGTCGAGGTCACCTGCGTTTCGGGCGAGACCCGGGTGTTCCGCGCCGGCGACGTCGGCTATTTCCCCGGCGGCTCGTGGGCGCTGTGGCACGTGCCGGTCTACGTCCGCAAGATCGCCTTCTGCCGCCAGCCGACGCCGAAGCTGGCGACCCAGGCCCTGCGCCTCTTCGCCTCCGCCCTGAAATTCGCCACCCGCTCGGGCGGCACGCGGCTGAAGAAGCCGGGTGCACGGGCGGCGTGACGGGGGCAGTCGGGTAGTCGGCAGTCGGCGTTCGGCCGGCGGGCTTCGGGCGTCGTCTGGCGCGCCTCGGGCGTCAACGGTCGGGCCGTCGGCAGGAGGGGCTCCGGCAATCGGCGCTCGGCCGTCGGGCGTCGGGCGTCGGAAGGCGGCGACGGGGCGACCCGCCGCCGCAACCCCCAGCCTCGCCCCTTCCCGGTGAACGGCCTCGCACTCGCGCCGCCCGCTCCCCACGCGTCCGCCAGTTGCACCCTTGCCGCCACCGCCGTCTCGCGCTAATTCGGAAAGACGCAGCGGCGCGCCGAAAGACCCGCCGCCGGGGGCCTGTAGCTCAATGGTTAGAGCCGACCGCTCATAACGGTCTGGTTGGGGGTTCGAGTCCCTCCGGGCCTACCAG
>CALCDT010000090.1 GCA_937900425.1 uncultured Alphaproteobacteria bacterium
CGCAGCCGGCGATCAGCAAGCTCATCGCGCGGCTCGAGGACGAGCTGGGGCTCGCCCTGTTCCCCCGGGCCCACGGGCGGCTCGAACCGACGCCGGAGGCGGCGACCTTCTTCGCCGCCATCACCCGGACGCTCGACGCGATGGAGCGGACGCTCGCCATCTCGCGGAACCTGAAGGGGCTCTCCTCGGCGACGCTGCTGATCGCGAGCCCGCCCGGCCTCGCCACCTACGTGCTGCCGCCGATCGTCGCCGACGTGCTGCGCGAGAACGCCGGCGCGACGGCGCGCTTCGTCACCCGCTCGTCCAATGCGGTGCGCGACCTCGCCACCATCGGCGCCTTCGACGTCGGCTTCGCGGAACTGCCGATCGACATCCACGTCGCCTCGCTCGAGCTGTTCGAGATGAACTGCATGTGCGTGGTGCGGCCGGATCACCCGCTCGCCGGCGCGGCGCGCGTGCGGCCGCAGGACCTCGACGCGATGCCGTTCGTCACCCTCTTCCCGGAGCACATCACCCACATCGCCGCCGCGGAGGCGTTCTTCGAGGCCCGGACCCACTGGAACGTCGTCGCCGAGGTCGAGTTCTTCGGCTCCGCCTGCATGCTGGTGCAGAGTCTCGGCGCGGCCACCCTCGTCGACCCCTCGACGGCCCGCACGTTCACGCGCTTCGGCCTCGTCGCCATCCCGTTCGATCCGCCGATCCCCTACCGCTTCGGCATGTTCCGGCCGAACACCCGTCCGCCGTCGCGCATCGGCACCGCTTTCATGGAGCATTTTCGCCGGGCGATCGCGCCGGATCTGGCGCCGGGTCGCTGAGGCCACGACCGGGCGGCTGCCGGCCTCCCGGCCCGACCGCCGAAACCGAAGGCAACCGTCGCGCCGACGCACAAAGGAGAGGCAATTCCCCCCTTGCTCTCCCCCTGTGCGCCCGCGCACGGCCCCGCCGGGCCCCGTCGGGCCGCGCGCCGACCGCGTTGCGGTTGTCGGAGCGGCCGGCGATCGCCCCGATCTGCGAGTGCATAACTGCGGGTTATCGACCGTGTCCTGAATCTGCTTTGACGGCCGGCACCGTTCGCCGCCTCATTCATGAACGGATCGAACGGCTGGCCACCGGCCCCCGGAGGGGCCGCGGCGGCCACAGCCGAAGCAGGTGGACATGTCGGCGACACGGCGCGTTGCGGAGTTGGGTCTCGTCCTGCCGAAGGCGGGCGGCGGCGACGGCTACTACGGCAAGCTGTACGGCAGGATGAAGCCGCACTACCTCAGCGGCAATCTCCTCTTCCTCTCCGGCCAGACCGCCGGCCTGAAGGACGGCAAGGTGCTCTATCCCGGCCGCCTCGGCCGCGATCTCACGGTCGAGCAGGGCTACGAGGCCGCCCGCCTGACCGGGCTCAACTGTCTCGGCTGCATCGTCGACGCGGTCGGCGATCTCGACCGGGTCAAGGGCCTCGTCCGCTCGCTCAACTTCGTCGCCTGCGATCCGTCCTTCACCGAGCCGCACAAGGTGGCGAGCGGTCTCACCAACCTCTTCGCGGAGGTGTTCGGCGACGAGATCGGCGTCGGCCCGCGCGCCGCGATCGGCGTGATGTCGCTCGCCGACGACTACTGCTTCGAGACCTGGGTGACCGTCGAACTGCACTGAGCCACCGGCACTCGCCGACACGAGGACGCCGATCAATCGCCTTCCAAGACGGCCACGAGGCCGCGAGGGGAACGGTAGCCGGCATCACGACCGGCCTTCTGAGAGGGATCTGAAATGACGATGAAGCGCGTCGCGGCCGCCGCCCTCGGGCTCGGCCTCCTGTTCTCCCCGGTCGCCGGCCAGGCGGAGGAGATCACCATCGGCTTCACAGCGGCGCTTTCCGGCGACTTCGCCGCCTTCGGCCTCAATCTGCGCAAGGGGCTCGATCTCGCCGTCGCCGAGCTGAACAGGAAGGGCGGCGCCACGTACGCGGTCGAGTCCGTCGACGACCGCGGCGAGGCGCGCGAGGGCGTCCTGATCGCGCAGCGCTTCTGCTCCGACGAGAAGATCGACGTGGTGATGGGCTACTCGTTCTCGTCGATCGCGCTCGCCGCCGTGCCGGTCTACGACGGCTGCAAGCTGCCGGTGCTGGCCTCGGCCGTGACGAGCCCGGAGCTCTCCGGCGCCAGCCCCTACTTCCGCCGCAACGTGCTCACCGACGCCGTGCAGGGCGCGATGATGGGCACCTACGCGGCGAAGACGCTCGGCCTGAAGAAGATCTACGTCCTCAACCAGCAGGACGACTACGGCATCGGCGTCGCCAAGGCGTTCAGCGACGCGGCGGCCGCCGACGGCGCCGAGATCGTCGGCTCGGAATCCTACCTCCTCGGCGCCAAGGACTTCCGCACGCTGCTGACCAAGGTACGCGCGGCGCAGCCGGACGCGATCTTCATCGGTGGCTTCTACACCGAGGCGGCGAAGCTCGCCGAACAGGCCCGCGCCCTCGGCATAAAGGCGCAGTTGCTGTCGACCGACGGCTCGCTCAACACGGAGCTGGTGACGCTCGGCCGCGGCGCCGTCGAGGGCATGATCGTCTACGGCATGTTCGATCCCGCCGTCGCCACCCCGGCGACCGAGGCGTTCCTGAAGGCCTACGAGGCGGAATACAAGGAGGCGCCGAGCGCCTGGGCGGCGCTCGGCTACGACGCCGGAATGACCCTCGGCGCCGCGGTGGAGATCGCCGCCGCCAAGGGGCCGGTCACCCGGGAGAGCCTCAACGCCGCCTTCGCGGAGCTGAAGGACGTGCCGGGCGTGACGGGGCCGACGAGCTTCGACGCGAACGGCGACCGCGCCGGCACGCTCTATTTCCTCGCGGTCACCGACGGCAAGTTCGGCCTCGCCCCGAAGCAGCCCTGAGCGGAAGCCTTTCCGCCGACCCTCGCGGACGCCCCCGCGGCGGCCCGCGAGGGCGCCTCCCGGCCCCCCCCCGACGAACGGGGCCCGCCCGAAGCGGACGGATCGGGAGGGGCCCGGATCGGCGGGGAAGGCGACCCGCCGGAGTGCCCGACCGGCCTCGACGCATCGAGCCCCGCCGGCGGTCGCCGGCGGAGACCCCCTTTCCAGGTAGCTGAGCTCACGGGCGGACCGTCTGGCGATGGACTATTTCGGACAGTTGCTGGCGAACGGACTGGTTCTCGGGGCGATCTACGCGCTGACCGCCGTCGCCTTCACGCTCGTCTACGGCGTCGTCCGGCTGGTGAACTTCGCCTTCGGCGAGCTGTTCATGCTCGGCGCCTTCCTGACCGCCTCGCTGATGCTGCCGGAGGTCCGTCTCCTCGGCTACAGCGTGCCGATGCCCGCCCTGCCGCTGCCGATCGCGGCGCTCGGCGCCGTCGCGATCACCGCCGCCATCGGCGTCGTCGTCGACCGCGTCGCCTACCGGCCGCTGCGCAACGCCCCGCGTCTCGCCCCGCTCATCACCTCGATCGCCGTCTCCGTCGTGCTGCAGAGCGTCGCGCAGACGATCTGGGGGGCGGAGGAGCTGCGCTTCCCCGAGTTCGCGCTCGCCACCATGCCGCCGGTCGTGCTGTTCGATTCGATCTATCTGAGCGTCATGGACCTCGTCGTCATGGCGACGGCGGTCGTCGCCATGATCGGCCTGTCGCTGTTCGTCGCCCGATCGAAGCTCGGCCGGGCGATGCGGGCGAGCGCCGAGGATCAGACGGCGGCGTTCCTCGTCGGCGTGCCGGTGCACCGCGTCGTCGCCGCCGCCTTCGCCATCGGCTCCGGTTTCGCCGCCCTCTCCGGCCTCCTCTACGCGCAGACCTACGGCTTCGCGCACGCGACGATGGGCTTCCTGCCCGGTCTGAAGGCGCTGACCGCCGCGGTTCTCGGCGGCATCGGCAGCATTCCGGGCGCGGCGCTCGGTGGCGTCGTGCTCGGCCTCGTCGAGGCACTCGGCGCCGGCTACATGCCGAACGGCTCGGCCTACAAGGACGCGATCTCCTTCGTTCTGCTCGTCCTGCTGCTCTACGTGCGCCCGCAGGGTCTCCTCGGCCGGCCCGAGCTCAACACCGCCGGCTCCGGCAGCCTCCTCGGCGGCGCCGGGGCGCACGGTCCGGCGTGGCTGCGCGGCGCCTTCGAGCGGATCGACGTGGTGCTCGGCAAGACCGGCAACGGCGACTGGCGCCTCGCGGCGGCGATCGCCCTCGCCGCCGTCGCCGTCGGCGCGCTGGTTCCCTCCGACTACTGGCTCCGCATCCTCACCACCGTGGTCGTCTACGGCATGCTCGCCGGCGGTCTCAACGTCATCGTCGGCTTCGCCGGCCTGCTCGACCTCGGCTTCGTCGCCTTCTGGGCGGTCGGCTCCTACCTGACCTCGATCCTGTTCGTGCTGGTGCTGAAGCAGGGCCTCGGCATCGCGCCGGACGCCGTGTGGTGGCTGCTCTATCTCAATCTGCCGCTCGCGGGCCTGCTGGCGGCGGGCTTCGCCGTCGTCCTCGGCACGCCGACGCTGCGGCTGCGCGGCGACTACCTCGCCATCATGACGCTCGGCTTCGGCGAGATCGTCCGCATCGTCGCGATCAACTGGATCGACCTCACCCGGGGGCCGATGGGCATCCGCGGCATTCCCGCCCCGACGCTGTTCGGCCTCTCCCTCGGCTCGCCCCGCGCGCAGTTCTTCTTCGCGCTGGCGCTCGCCGCCGTGGTGCTGTTCGCGATCTCGCGCCTGGTGCGCTCCTATGTCGGCCGCGCCTGGGTGGCGATCCGCGAGGACGAGGAGGCGGCCGAGGCGATGGGCGTGCCGACCGCCCGCTACAAGCTCTACGCCTACGCCACCAGCGGCTTCGTCGGCGGCTTCGTCGGCGTGTTCTACGCCCACTACCAGCAGTACATCAGCCCGCTGAACTTCAGCCTGTTCGAGAACATCATCCTGCTGATGCTGATCGTTCTCGGCGGCCTCGGCACCTTCGTCGGTCCGTTCGTCGGCGCGGTCATCTGGATCGTGTTCCTGCAGGTCGCCATCGACATTCCGTTCGTCCAGGCCTTCCCGGAAACGCGCTTCGCTCTCCTCGGCATCGTCCTCGTCGCGCTGATGCTCTTCCGGCCGCAGGGGCTGGCGGCGAGCGCGCGGGTCGACCTGACGATGCCCCGTCTCGGAGGCCGGGCATGACCGCGGCGATGGACAAGGCGGCGACCGGCCCTCTCCTCGTCGCCGAGGCGGTGACGGTGCGCTTCGGCGGCCTCGTCGCCGTCTCCGACCTCGACCTGTCGGTGCGACGCGGCACCATCCACGGCCTGATCGGGCCGAACGGCGCGGGCAAGACGACCCTCCTCAACGTGCTGACCGGCTTCGTCCGGCCGACCGCCGGCAGGCTCACCTTCGACGGCGAGGAGATAGGCGGCCGCGGCGTCAGCTGGGTGGCGACGCGCGGCCTCGCCCGCACCTTCCAGAACATCCGCCTGTTCGGCGCGATGACGGTCCTCGAGAGCGTCCTCGTCGGCGCCCACCGCCGCTTCGACGCCACCGCCCTGGGGCTGCTCGCCGGCTCCGCCAGGGCGCGCGCGACCGAGCGGACGATGATCGAGAAGGCCCGCCGCCTCATCGACTTCGTCGGCCTCGGCGGCGACGTCGCCGACCGGGTCGCCACCACCCTCTCCTACGGCCACCAGCGGCGCGTCGAGATCGCCCGCGCGCTGATCTCGGAGCCGAAGCTGCTGCTCCTCGACGAACCGCTGGCGGGCATGAACGCGGTCGAGAAGGCGGAGATCGCCGACCTCGTCCGCGCCGTGCGCGACGGCGGCACCACCGTGCTGATCATCGAGCACGACATGCAGATCGTCCGCGCCCTCTGCGACCACCTCACCGTCCTCAACTACGGCAAGCGCCTCGCCGACGGCCCTCCGGGCGACGTCCTCGACGACCCGAACGTCCAGGCGGCCTATCTCGGGAGAGCACGATGACCGCCGGCTCCGCCGCCGTGGCCCGACCCGCCGAGGCGCCCGCGACCCATCATCCGGTGCCCCCCCTGCTCACGGTCGACGACCTCTCCGTCTCCTACGGCCGCATCCGGGCCGTCGACGGCGTCGGCTTCGCCGTGCCGCCGGGCAGCATCGTCTCGCTCGTCGGCAGCAACGGTGCCGGCAAGTCGACGACGCTGATGGCGATTTCCGGGCTGCTGCCGCTGAGGAGCGGACGCATCGTCTTCGCCGGCGAGGACATCACCACGCTCGCCCCCGAGCACCGGGTCGGCCGCGGCATCGCCCACGTGCCGGAGCGGCGGCGGGTCTTCGGCGGCATGAGCGTCCGCGAGAACCTGATGCTGGGCGCCTACTCGCGCACCTCCAAGGTCGAGATCGACGAGGACATCGCGGCGCTGACCGCGCTGTTCCCCATCCTCGGCAAGCGGATGTCCCAGGCGGCGGGCACGCTCTCGGGCGGCGAGCAGCAGATGCTCGCGGTCGCCCGGGGAATGATGAGCCGCCCGTCGCTCCTCGTCATGGACGAGCCGACCATGGGCCTCGCGCCGCAGATGATCGACGTGATCCTCGACACCGTGGTCGAGATCCGCAAGCGCGGCACCACCGTCCTCCTGGTCGAGCAGAACGCGGTCGAGGCGATGCGCCTCTCCGACCACGTCTACGTCATGCGTCTCGGCCGCATCGTCCATCAGGCGGCCGGCAGCGACATCGACCCGAACGAAGTGAAGGCCTTCTACATGGGAGCCGCCGGATGAGTGGATACGAGGCATGACGG
>CALCDT010000091.1 GCA_937900425.1 uncultured Alphaproteobacteria bacterium
GGCGGGGGCGGCGGCCTGGGCCGGGGCCGCGGCGCCCGACTTGATCGCCGAGAGCACGTCCTCCTTCAGCACCTGGCCGCGCTTGCCCGAGCCGGCGTCGACGGAGACGCCGGTCTCGGCCATCAGCCGCTGGGCCGAGGGCGCCGGCGGCATCGACGTCGACGCCGGTGCGGGGGCCTTCGCCGGTTCGGGAGCGGCGGTCGCGGCCGGCTTTTCGGGGGCCTTCGCCGACGCGGGCGCGGCGGCCGCGCCGCCGGCCTCCATGGTGCCGAGCAGGGCGCCGACCTCGACGGTCTCTCCGTCGGCGACGAGGATCTCGGAGAGCACGCCGCTCGCCGGCGCCGGCACCTCGATCGTCACCTTGTCGGTCTCGAGCTCGACCAGCGGCTCGTCGGCCGTGACGCTCTCGCCGGCCTTCTTGTACCAGCGGCCGATGGTCGCCTCGGTCACGGACTCGCCGAGGGTGGGAACGCGGATTTCGGTGGCCATCGTCATCGTCTCTCGTTGCGCGGATCGCCGTCCGCGGATCATCGGGTCGTCGACCGGGGCGAAGGGCCCGGCCGGAGGAGCGCGGCCGGCGCGCCGCCGGCCTCAGCCGGCGAAGGCCTCGTCGAGGAAGGCCTGGAGCTGGGCGAGATGCTTCGACATCAGGCCCGTCGCCGTCGCCGCCGCCGGCGCCCGGCCGACGTAGCGCAGGCGCTGGGACTTCGAACCGGTCTGGCGCAGCACCCAGTCCATGTAGGGATCGACGAAAGCCCAGGCGCCCATGTTCTTGGGCTCCTCCTGGCACCAGACGATCTCGGCGTTGGGAAAGCGCGCGAGCTCGCCGACGAGGGCTTTCGCCGGGAACGGGTAGAGCTGCTCGACGCGCAGCAGATAGACGTCGTCGACCCCGCGCTTCAGCCGGTCCTCGTAGAGATCGTAGTAGACCTTGCCGGAGCAGAGCACGACCCGGCGGATCCTGTCGTCGGAGACGAGCTTCAGCTCGGCCTGCGGGCTCGACTGGGCGTCGTCCCACAGCAGGCGGTGGAAGGTGGTGTCGGCGCCGAACTCGTCGAGCCGGGAGACCGCCCGCTTGTGGCGCAGCAGCGATTTCGGCGTCATCAGGATCAGCGGCTTGCGGAAGTCGCGGGTCAGCTGGCGGCGCAGGATGTGGAAGTAGTTGGACGGCGTCGTGCAGTTGGCGACCTGCATGTTGTCTTCGGCGCACATCTGCAGGAAGCGTTCGAGGCGGGCGGAGGAATGCTCCGGGCCCTGGCCCTCGTAGCCGTGCGGAAGCAGGCAGACGAGGCCCGACATCCGCAGCCACTTGCGCTCGCCGGCGGAGAGGAACTGGTCGAAGATCACCTGGGCGCCGTTGGCGAAGTCGCCGAACTGGGCCTCCCAGAGGGTCAGCGCGTTCGGCCGGGCCAGCGAGTAGCCGTATTCGAAGCCGAGCACCGCTTCCTCCGAGAGCATCGAGTTGATGACCTCGTAGCGGGCCTGCTCCGGCGCCAGGTTGGAGAGCGGGATGTAGCGCGCCTCGCTGTCCTGGTCGTAGAGCACCGAATGGCGCTGGGAGAAGGTGCCGCGCTCGCAGTCCTGGCCGGACAGGCGGACCTTGAAGCCCTGGACGAGGAGAGTGCCGAAGGCCAGCGCCTCGGCGGTGGCCCAGTCGATGCCCTCGCCGGTCTCGATCGCCTTGGCGCGGGCGTCGAGGAAACGCTGGACGGTCCGGTGGACCTTGAAGCCCTCGGGAACCTGCGTCAGCTTGGCGCCGATCTCGCGCAGGGTTTCGACCGAAACGCCGGAATTGCCGGTGCGGCGCTCGTCGAAGCTGTCGGCGACCTTGAGGCCGGACCAGACGCCGTCGAGCCAGTCGGCCTTGTTGGGCTTGTAGGCCTGGCCGATCTCGAACTCGCCGTCGAGCCGCGCCCGGAACTCGGCCTTCATCGCCTCGGCTTCCTCGGCGGTGAGGACGCCCTCGGCGACCAGCTTCTCGGAATAGATCTGCAGCGTCGTCGGGTGGCTGCGGATCTTGCGGTACATGATCGGCTGGGTGAAGGCCGGCTCGTCGCCCTCGTTGTGGCCGAAGCGGCGGTAGCAGATCATGTCGACGACGACCGGCTTGTGGAACTTCTGCCGGTACTCGATCGCGATCTTGGCGGCGTAGACCACCGCCTCCGGGTCGTCGCCGTTGACGTGGATGATCGGCGCCTCGACCATCTTGGCGACGTCGGAAGGATAGGGCGAGGACCGCGAGAAGTGCGGATTGGTGGTGAAGCCGATCTGGTTGTTGATGATGAAGTGGATCGAGCCGCCGGTGCGGTGGCCGCGCAGCTGGCTGAGGCCGAAGCATTCGGCGACGACGCCCTGGCCGGCGAAGGCCGCGTCGCCGTGCAGCAGCAGCGGCAGCACCTTGACGCGCTCGCGCAGCGGGATGATGTCGCCCTCGTGGACGGTGGCGATCTGGTCCTGCTTGGCGCGGACCTTGCCGAGCACCACCGGGTTGACGATCTCGAGATGCGAGGGGTTGGGCGTCAGGCTGAGGTGGACCTTGTTGCCGTCGAACTCGCGGTCCGACGAGGCGCCGAGGTGATACTTGACGTCGCCCGAGCCCTCGACGTCGTCGGGGGCGAAGGAGCCGCCCTTGAACTCGTGGAACAGGGCGCGGTGGGTCTTGCCCATCACCTGGGTCAGGACGTTGAGGCGGCCGCGGTGGGCCATGCCGAACACGATCTCGCGCACGCCGAGATTGCCGCCGCGCTTGATGATCTGCTCGAGCGCCGGGATCAGGCTTTCGCCGCCGTCGAGGCCGAAGCGCTTGGTGCCGGTGTACTTGACGTCGAGGAACTTCTCGAAGCCCTCGGCCTCGACCAGCTTGTTGAGGATGGCGCGCTTGCCTTCCGGCGTGAAGCTGATCTCCTTGTCGGGGCCCTCGATGCGCTCCTGGATCCAGGCCTTCTCCTCGGGATCGGAGATGTGCATGAACTCGACGCCGACCGTCGAGCAGTAGGTGCGCTTCAGGATCGCGGTGATTTCGTTGATCGTCGCGAATTCGAGGCCGAGCACGCCGTCGATGAAGATCTTGCGGTCGAGATCCCCCGGCGCGAAGCCGAAGGACGCCGGGTCGAGTTCGGTGTCGTCGGGCTTCCTGGCGATGCCGAGCGGGTCGAGGTTGGCGTGGAGGTGGCCGCGCATGCGGTAGGCGCGGATCAGCATCAGGGCGCGGGTCGAATCGCGGCTGGCGCGCCGCAGGTCGTCGGCGCCCGGCGCGACGCCGCCGGCGGCCGCCTTGGCTTCGAGCTTCTTCTCGACGGCCCTGGCGGTCTCGCCCCAGTTGCCGTCGAGGGCGGCGACCATCTCGCCGTTGGCGACGATCGGCCAGTTGGCCCGCTCCCAGGACGCGCCCCTGGCCTCGGCGATCACCTCGTCCCGGTTCTCGCCCAGCGCCTCGAAGAAGGCACGCCATTCGGCGTCGACCGAGGCCGGATCGGCCTGGAAGCGGGCGTGGATGTCCTCGATCCAGGGCGCGTTGGCGCCGTAGAGGAAGGAGGTGCGGGCGAAGGTCTCGTTGCTGTCCTGGCGTGCCATCAAGGCTCCCGGGGGCATGTCCCCCGCCTCCGTCGTCGTCGGTTGGCGATGGGCGGACCCTCGCCGATGAATGGGGCGGAAGGCGGGTCGGCCCGCCCTCCGCCGCAGTCTCTCTCTCACGAGCCCGTGAGGACCGGTTTTCGCCGGTCGTCACGGACGTGACGGCCATGCCGGCCGCCGCGGGTCCGGGCTCGATCCCGGACCGCCGACGGACCGGCCGGCCGTCAGCCCTTCAGCACCTCGACGAGGGTCTTGCCGAGCTTGGCCGGGGACGGCGAGACGCGGATGCCCGCGCTCTCCATCGCCTCGATCTTGCTCTCCGCGCCGCCCTTGCCGCCGGAGACCACGGCGCCGGCGTGGCCCATGGTGCGTCCGGGCGGGGCGGTGCGGCCCGCGATGAAGCCGGCCATCGGCTTCTTGCGGCCCTTCTTCGCCTCGTCTTTCAGGAACTGGGCGGCGTCTTCCTCGGCGGCGCCGCCGATCTCGCCGATCATGATGATCGATTCCGTCGCCGGGTCGGCGAGGAACATCTCCAGCACGTCGATGAACTCGGTGCCCTTCACCGGGTCGCCGCCGATGCCGACGGCGGTGGTCTGGCCGAGACCCTCGTTCGAGGTCTGGAACACCGCCTCGTAGGTCAGGGTTCCGGAGCGCGAGACGATGCCGACCGAGCCCTTCTTGAAGATCGAGCCCGGCATGATGCCGATCTTGCACTCCTCCGGCGTCAGCACGCCCGGGCAGTTCGGGCCGAGCAGGCGCGACTTCGAGGTGGCGAGCCGGGCCTTGACCTTCACCATGTCGGCGACCGGGATGCCCTCGGTGATGCAGACGATGAAGGGGATCTCGGCGTCGATCGCCTCGATGATGGCGGCGGCGGCGCCCGCCGGCGGCACGTAGACCACCGAGGCGTCGGCGCCGGTGGCCTCCTTCGCGTCGGCGACCGACGCGAAGATCGGTAGCTGCTCGCCGCCCTTGCCGGTCCACTTCTCACCGCCCTTGGCGGGGTGGACGCCGGCGACCATCTGTGTGCCGTAATAGGCGAGCGCCTGTTCGGTGTGGAAGGTGCCCGTCTTGCCGGTGAGGCCCTGGACGATGACCTTGGTGTTCTTGTCAACGAGAATGGACATGTCGGTCAGCCTTTCACCGCGGCGACGATCTTCTGGGCGGCATCATCGAGGTCGTCGGCGGCGATGACGTTGAGGCCGCTTTCGGAGATGATCTTCTTGCCGAGATCGACGTTGGTGCCCTCGAGGCGGACCACCAGCGGAACCTGGAGCCCGACGTCCTTGACCGCGGCGATGACGCCCTCGGCGATGACGTCGCAGCGCATGATGCCGCCGAAGATGTTGACGAGGATGCCCTGCACCGCCGGATCGGCGGTGATGATCTTGAAGGCCGCCGTGACCTTCTCCTTGGTGGCGCCACCGCCGACGTCGAGGAAGTTGGCGGGCTCGGCGCCGTAGAGCTTGATGATGTCCATGGTCGCCATGGCGAGGCCGGCGCCGTTGACCATGCAGCCGATGTTGCCGTCGAGGGCGACATAGGCGAGGTCGTATTTCGAAGCCTCGATCTCCTTCTCGTCCTCCTCGGTCTTGTCGCGCAGGGCGACGATCTCGGGGTGGCGGAACAGGGCGTTGCCGTCGAAGGAGACCTTGGCGTCGAGCACGCGCAGGTGGCCGTCGTCGAGCACCACGAGCGGGTTGATCTCGAGCAGGCTCATGTCCTTCTCGACGAAGGCGCGGTAGAGCGTCGGGAACAGCAGCAGGCCGTCGATGCGGGCGTCGCCGTCGAGCTCGAGCGCCATGCACAGCTTCTCGGCGTTGGCGGTGGTGACGCCCATCTCCGGGTCGATGTCGACGGTCAGGATCTTCTCGGGGGTCTTGTGGGCGACCTCCTCGATGTCCATGCCGCCCTCGGTGGAGACGACGAAGGCGATGCGGCCGCAGGAGCGGTCGACCAGCAGCGAGCAGTAGAGCTCGCGGGCGATCTTGGCGCCATCTTCCAGATAGAGGCGGTTGACCTGCTTGCCGGCCGGGCCGGTCTGGTTGGTGACGAGGGTGCGGCCGAACATCTCCTCGATGCTGGCGACGGCGTCCTCGGGCGAGAAGGTGACGCGCACGCCGCCCTTGGCCTCGGGCGGCAGTTCCTTGAACTTGCCCTTGCCACGCCCGCCGGCGTGGATCTGGCTCTTGACGACGTAGACCGGTCCGGGAAGTTCGGCGACGGCGGCGGCGGCCTCGCCGGGGCTGAGGATCGGCACGCCGGCCGCGACCGGGACGCCATACTCCTTGAGCAGGGCCTTGGCCTGGTATTCGTGAATGTTCATACGCTTCGTTCCCCCCGCAATCGGGTTCGGAGTGAAGAACGGGCCCTGAAATCCGTCCCGGGCCCGGCCGCAGGGCGGCAGGCGACGTCATACACCAGACCGCCCCCACCCATCAGCGGGGCCGCCGGCAAAGCACCTGTGATGCGGCCCCGGGCCGCAGCCCGGGGCGCTCCTCGACGACCGTTCAGGCGAGCTCGGGCTTGATGCCCTTGCAGGCGTCCATCAGGCCCTTGACCGCGCCGACCGACTTCTCGAAGCCGGCCTTCTCCTCGCCCTGGAGCTCGATCTCGATGACCTTCTCGACGCCGCCGGCGCCGATCACGATCGGCACGCCGACGTAGATGTCGGTGAGGCCGTACTGGCCCGAGAGATGGGCGGCGCACGGCAGCACGCGCTTCTTGTCCTTGAGGTAGCTCTCGGCCATGGCGATCGCCGAGGAGGCCGGGGCATAGAAGGCCGAGCCGGTCTT
>CALCDT010000092.1 GCA_937900425.1 uncultured Alphaproteobacteria bacterium
CGCGGCCGGCCGACGACCGCCTGATCGGCAAGGCGATCGACCCCGCGCCGGCCGCCGCCGGCACGCCCTCGCCGATGATCGGCACCGCGATCGGCGCCAGCGGCCCGGCACCGGCACCGTTCGGCTTCGTGCGCTCGCTCGCCGACGACGGCCACGTCCGCCCGCTGGTGGCGCTCGAGGAGGAGATGATCCGCCTCGCCATCGACCACTACGGCGGCCGGATGGCCGAGGTCGCGCGCCGGCTCGGCATCGGGCGCTCGACCCTCTACCGCAAGCTCAGGGAATACGGGCTCGACGGCGGCGACGGCGAAGGAACCGTCGCAGCCGAGTGATCCCGACCATGGCCCCGCCGCCGTCCGGGCGGCAGGGCTTGCGCCACCCCCTTCGGCGCTGTTCAAGTATGGTGAGTGAGGAGTGAAGATGAAGCCGTCCCGGTTCGCCGTTTCCCTCGCGGCCCTCGCCTGCCTCGCGCTCGAAACGGGCACGCCGGCGCGGGCCGCCCCCGCCGGTCCCGCTCCGGCGGCCCCGGCGCTCGACGTCGCCATGCAGACGCCCCAGGCCGACGCGCCGATGCCACGCGATCCGGCGGCGCTCGCCGTCGAGAACTATCTGAGCGATCTTCTCGCGACGGCGCCGACGCCCGGCGCCAAGGCCCGGCGCACCGCCGCCGCCGCCTTCTACGCCGCCCGCGGCAACGCGCCGGTCTGGGTTGAGGGCGGCCTCTACACGCCGCGGGCCGAGGCGCTGCTCGCCGTTGTCGCCGCCAGCAGCGAGGAGGGCATCGATCCCCTTCAGTTCGACCTGCCGCAGCCGCCGCGGGCCGACGTGCCGGCGACGAACTGGTCGCTGGCCGAGGCCGAGGTCAAGCTGACGCTCGCGGCCCTGACCTATGCGGAGCGGGCGATGACCGGCTCGGTGTCGCCGGCCTCGATCAGCCCGATGATCACCCGCGAGCCGGCGCGGCCCGACCGCGCCAGTCTGCTCGCGCGCCTCGCCGCCAGCCCCGACGCCGCCACGGACCTGCTCTCCTTCAATCCGCCGCAGGAGGGATATCGCCGGCTCAAGGCCAAGCTCGCCGAGGTGCGCTCGCGGCCGCAGACGACGCCGCCCGCGCCGATCCCGGTCGGCGAGACGCTGCGGCCCGGCATGCGCGACGCCCGGGTGGCGATGCTGCGCGACCGGCTCGGCCTCGGCACGCCGGCGACCATGACCGACGCCGAGGTCTACGACGGCGAGCTCGAGGCCGCCGTCCGCGCCTTCCAGAAGAGCGAGGGCCTCGCCGCCGACGCCATCGTCGGCCCGCGGACCCTCGAGGTTCTCAACGGCGAGGAGCGCGGCGAGGAGGCCGAGATCATCGCCAACATGGAGATGTGGCGCTGGATGCCGCGCGATCTCGGCACCGACCACATCTTCGTCAACGTTCCGGAATTCATGGTGCGGGTGATGCGTGGCGGCCAGATCGCCCACGAGGCCCGGGTCGTCGTCGGCACGCCGAAGAACCAGACCCCGGTCTTCTCCGACCGGATGCAGTATCTCGTCGTCAATCCCTACTGGAACGTGCCGGTCTCGATCGCCTCCAAGGAGATGCTCGAGGCGATCCGCAAGAACCCGGCCGGCTATTTCGCGCGCCACGGCTACGAAGCGGTGGTCGACGGCAAGGTGGTCGACCCCTCGATGATCTGGTGGGACGAGAGCTCGATC
Organism: uncultured Alphaproteobacteria bacterium; assembly: GCA_937900425.1. GTDB lineage: Bacteria > Pseudomonadota > Alphaproteobacteria > Rhizobiales > Pleomorphomonadaceae > CALCDT01. Next base: position 1,702 of record CALCDT010000092.1, read on the forward strand.
CGCAAGGTGCGGATCCGCCAGCCGCCGGGCGAGGAGAACGCCCTCGGCCACATCAAGTTCATGTTCCCCAACCAGCACGCGGTCTACCTGCACGACACGCCCTCGCGCAGCCTGTTCGAGCGCGACTTCCGGGCCTACAGCCACGGCTGCGTGCGGGTCCACGAACCCTTCGCCTTCGCCGAGGCGATCCTCGCGGGCGAGCCCGACGTCACGGTGGACCGTCTCAAGGCGCTGATCGGCGGCAAGGAGCGGCGGGTCGACCTCGCCAACGGCCTGCCGGTGCATCTGGCCTATTTCACCGCCTGGGTCGACGACGCCGGGGTGCTGCAGATGCGCAAGGACCTCTACGGCCACACCGACAAGGTCAAGGCGGCGCTCGGCCTTTCCGGCTGAGCGTCGCCGGCGCCGCCTCGCGCCGGCCGAAGCCGGCGGCGCCTCGACGGGGCGGCGGGAGGCGGGAAACAGCGGCCGCAGGCGCTCCGGCCTGGGCGCGAGCACGCGTTCCTCCTGCCGCATGTCTTTGATTTCAATCATGTGCACGACAGCAAAATCGGGCTTTGATTCGGGAGCACCTCGGTCTATCGTGCGCCCGCTGTCGTCTGTTGCACAAATGTCGGGGCGGCTGAAATTCCGGCTACGGTAAACCGGCGCTTAACGTTTTTCGTCGATCTTATCCGAAGGGCGGGACGATCGAGAACACTGGCAGGCCGACTTGAAACAGATCTTCGACACATGTCGCCTCGCGATCGCCGAGGCCGTTCGCAGCGCCGGCAGCCGTGCCGGACGCCTCGTCGGGTCCGCAGGGCGGCACGCCGGTCCGAAGAGTCGGGAGGGCGGTCTGCGCGGCCTGACCGGCATCGCGGCGATCGCCCTGCTCGGCTCGTCCCTCGCGATGCCGGCCGCCGCCGCCGACACCCGCTCGCTCAGCCTCTACAACACCCACACCCGCGAGAGCCTGACGATCACGTTCAAGAAGAACGGTCGTTACGTCGACAGCGCCCTCAAGGAGCTCAACCGTTTCCTGCGCGACTGGCGGCGCAACGAGGCCCGCAAGATGGACCCGCGCCTGTTCGACACGGTGTGGGAGGTCTATCAGAAGTCGGGATCGCGCAAGCCGATCCACGTCGTCTCGGCCTATCGCTCGCTCGCGACCAACGACGCGCTGCGCTCGCGCTCGAGCGGCGTCGCCAAGCATTCCCAGCACACGCTCGGCAAGGCGATGGACTTCTACCTGCCGGACGTCGGCGTCGGCAAGCTGCGCGAGATCGCGGCGAAGATGCAGCGCGGCGGCATCGGCTACTATCCGACGTCCAACAATCCCTTCGTCCACGTCGACGTCGGCAGCGTGCGCGCCTGGCCGCGGCTGACCCGCGCCCAGCTGACCAAGCTGTTCCCGGACGGGCGCACCGTCCACATCCCGAGCGACGGCAAGCCGCTGGCCGGCTACGAGCAGGCGCTCGCCGACCTGAAGCGCAACGCCGCCTCGCAGGCGCCGCTCGCCGTGGCCTCGTCCGACCAGCCCAAGCGCTCGCGCGGCCTGCTCGCCTTCCTGTTCGACAGGGGCGAGGACGAGGAGGAGGAGCTGAACGCCGCCTCGCCGGAGGTCGCCCCGGTCCGCGCCGCGCCCAAGCAGCAGGAACTCCGCGCTCCGGCGCCGGCGATCGCCCAGCCCGCTCCCTCCGCGCCGGCCCCGGCCCGGACCGTTCCGGCCGAGCCGGCCCCGGTCGTCGTGGCGAAGGCCCTGCCGGTGCCGCCGA
>CALCDT010000093.1 GCA_937900425.1 uncultured Alphaproteobacteria bacterium
CGGACGGGCCGAGCACGGGGCCGGCCGTCGCCGCCGCGCCGGGCTCGATCGTGAAGCGCGGCCGGGCGCCGCCGCCGATCCGGCGGCCTTCGCGCTCTTGGCGGGGATCGCGGCGCGGCCGGCTCATCGTGCGGCCTCCAGCGCCTCTAGGGCGAGTTCGGCGATGTCCTTGACCTGCGGCCGGTCGCCGACGACGCCTTCCAGCATCGCCGTGCACATCGGGCAGGCGACGGCGACCGTGGCCGCGCCGGTGCCGGCGGCCTGGGCCATGCGCAGGTCGGGGATGCGGCGCTCGCCGGAAACGTCCGAGACCGGCGCGCCGCCACCGCCGCCGCAGCACATCGAGCGTTTGCCGGAGCGCTCCATCTCGCGGCGCTCGAGCCCGAGCCGGTCGAGGAGGGCGCGCGGCGCCTCGATCTCGCCGTTGTAGCGGCCGAGGTAGCAGGGGTCGTGATAGGTGACGGTGCCGCCGATGCGGCCGAGGGCGAGGCGGCCCGCGGCGGCCAGTTCCTCGATCAGGGCGGTGTGGTGGATCACCTCGAAGCGCCCGCCGAAGGCCGGGTATTCGTTGCGGATGACGTGGAGCGCGTGCGGGTCGGCGGTGACGATGCGGTTGAAGCGCTTGGAGGCGAGGGTGGCGACGTTGGCGCGGGCGAGATCCTGGAAGGTCGCCTCGTCGCCGAGCCGGCGGGCGAGGTCGCCGCAGTCGCGCTCCTCCGCCCCGAGGACGGCGAAGTCGGCGCCGGCGGCCGACAGCAGGGCGACGAGGGCGCGGAGCGTGCGGCCGTAGCGCAGGTCGTAGGCTCCCTCGCCGAGCCAGAGCAGCAGGTCGCAGCCCGCCTCGCCGATCACCGGCAGCGGCGCGCCGGCGGCGAAGTCGGTGCGGGCCGACAGCGCCCGCCCGCCCGGCTCCTCGGCGCCGCGCAGCTCGGTGAGCGGGCGCACCGCCTTCTCCGGCGGCGCGGCGCGCTCCATGGTCTGGAAGCGGCGCAGATCGACGATGGCGTCGACGTGCTCGATCATCATCGGGCATTCCTCGACGCAGGCCCGGCAGGTGGTGCAGGACCAGATCGTGTCCGGATGGATCAGCGCGCCCTCGCCGACGATCGGCCCACCTGCGCGGCCGGCGACCGGACGCGCCTGCGGATAGGGGCTGCCGGCATAGGCGGGCTGGCCGGGGTCGAGCGCGGTGACGAGGTCCTGGATCAGCCGCTTCGGGTTGAGCGGCTGGCCGGCGGCGAAGGCGGGACAGGCCGTCTCGCATCGCCCGCACTGGATGCAGGCGTCGAAACCGAGCAGCCGGTTCCAGGCGAAATCGTCGATGGTTTCGGCGCCGAGCTTCTGCCGGGCCGCGAGGTCGAGCGGGTGCAGCGCGGTCTCGCGCTCGCCCTCGAACCGCTCCGCGCGCGGGTGGGCGGCCAGATGGAGGGCGCCGGCGAAGGCGTGGCGCATCGGCCCGCGGCCGAGGAAGACGACGAGGCCGGCACCGCAGACGGCGAGGATCACGAGGCCCGGCCAGGCGAGGGCCGGGACCGACGCCGCGTTGCCCAGCGCGCCGAAAGCGCCGCCGACGGCGTAGCCGACGAGCAGGAACGGCAGCAGCTGGAAGCGCCCGCCCGACAGGCGCTTCGGCCGGTCCGGAATGCGGCGGGCGCCGACCATCAGCGCGCCCGCGAGCGTGACGGTGAAGAAAAGGGCGACGAGCGACCAGTATGCGCCGCTCGCCGCCAGAGGCGGAGCGAGCCCGATGAGGGTCAGGCCGCTCGCGCCGATCAGTCCGCCGGCGACCAGCATGTGCATCGTCGAGGCGTAGCCGTCGCGGGCGACGACGTCGTGGACGTCGTGGAGGTAGCGTTTCGGCAGCGCGAGGAGCCCGTGCCGCCAGTCGACCGCCGCCGGCCGGCCCTTGCGCCAGAGCCGGGCCCGGGCGAGGCCGGTGGCGACGGCCGCGCCGACGAGGACGAGGACGACGAGGGGGAGGAGGACGGCGGGGGTCATGGGGTGGATCTCGCCCTGTCGACGGCGCCGCGTTCGCCGAGCGGCCGCCCCCCTCTCCCTTCCCCTCCAGGGGAAAGGGGACGAGGAACGCGATGCCGTTTAGCTTTGGGCCGTGGCGCCGAGACGTGAGCCTGCGGGACGAATGTCGCCGCAACGCGCGTCCCCTCCCCCCTGGAGGGGGAGGGACAGGGAGAGGGGGGAGCGACGTCCATCGTGCGGAGATGGAGGGCACGACATGGCGATGCGCCGGCCCGTCGCCGACGGACCCGCAGGTGGAGAGGAGGCGATCCCGCCTCGCGAACGATCGACCCGCCCTCGGCCATCACGCCCTCACATGTCCTTGACGAGCCGCAGCGCGTCGTAGATCGCCGCGTGGATGTTGCGCGAGGCGAGGGCGTCGCCGATGCGGTGGAGCTGGTAGCCCTGGCCGAGCGGCCACGGCTGCGGCCGGCCGGCGACGACGGCGGCCTGGTCGGTCAGCCCTTCGTTGACCGAGCCGGCGGCGAGGGCGTGGTGGAGCGCCTCGACCGGCAGCGTGCCGTAGTCGGCGACGACGCGGTCGACGACGCGCTCCTCCTCCGCGTCGGTCATGGTGTTGCGCAGCACGGCGACGAGGCGGTTGCCCTCCGGGTAGACCTCCATCAGCTCCATGTTCGGCGTCATGATCACGCCGAGCTTGTAGAGCTCGCGCATGTGGATCGGCTGGTTGGTGGTGCCGACCTCCTCGGCGACCATGCGGTCGTGGGTCACCATCTCGACGAGGCAGCCGCGCCTGGCCAGCACTTCGGCCGTCGAGGCGGCGTTGTGGCCGCCGATCTCGTCGTAGAGCAGGACGGTGCCGGTCGGCTCGACGGCGCCGGACAGCACTTCGGCCGTGGTCGCGATGCGCTCGGCGCCCTTGGCGTGGCCCTTCGAGGCCGTACCGCCGGTGGCGAGGATGACGACGTCCGGCGCCTCGGCCAGCACCATTTCCGGCGTCGCGGCGACGCCGAGGCGCAGGTCGACGCCCTTCTTCACCACCTGGGCGTGGAGCCAGCGCGGAATGCCGGAGAGCGCCTCGCGCCAGGTCGCCTTGGCGGCGATGGTGATCTGGCCGCCGGTGACCGGCTCCTTCTCGAAGAGAACGACGTCGTGGCCGCGCTCGGCGGCGACGCGCGCCGCCTCGAGGCCGCCGGGGCCGGCGCCGACGACGACGATCTTCTTCTTCGTCTCCGCCCTGGCGATGACGTGGGGCATGGTCGCCTCGCGGCCGGTCGCCGCGTTCTGGATGCAGAGCGCGTCGCCGCCGACGTAGATCCGGTCGATGCAGTAGCCGGCGCCGACGCACTGGCGGATGTCGTCGGCCCGTCCCTCGACGAGTTTCTTGACGAGATGGGGATCGGCGATGTGGGCGCGGGTCATCGCGATCATGTCGACGTGACCCTCGGCGACGGCGCGCGCGCCGGTGGCGAGGTCGGTGACGCGCTGGGCGTGGAAGATCGGCACGTCGACCTCACGCTTGATCGCGCTCGGCAGGTGCAGGAAGGGCGCCACCGGGAAGGACATGTTGGGCAGCGAGACGGCGTGGGCGATATGGTCGCGGGCCTGGCCGCCGACGATGTTGAGGAAGTCGACGAGGCCGCGCCGGGCGTACTCGGAGGCGATGGCGACGCAGTCCTCGTGAGAGAGGCCGTTCGCCAGCATCTCGTCGCCGGACATGCGGATGCCGATGACGTAGTCGGCGCCGACCGCCTCGCGCATCGCCTCCAGCACCTCGATGCCGAAGCGCATGCGGTTGTCGAGGCTGCCGCCGTATTCGTCGGTGCGGATGTTGGCGGAGGGCGACCAGAACTGGTCGACGAGGTGGCCGTGGGCGGCGGAAATCTCGCAGCCGTCGAGGCCGCCCTCCCTGCAGCGCCGCGCGGCGGCGGCGAAGTCGCGGACGATGCGCCGGATCTCGGCCTTCTCCAGCACCTTCGGCACCGTGCGCGAGGCCGGCTCGCGCAGCGCCGAGGCCGAGACGGTGGGGAACCAGTTCTCGGTGTCCCACTTGGTGCGCCGGCCCATGTGGGTCAGCTGGATCATCAGCTTGGCGCCGTGGCGGTGGACCCGCTCGGCGAACTGCTGGAAATAGGGGATCACGCCGTCGTCGGCGACCGAGATCTGGTTCCACGGCGCCGCCGGGCTGTCGAGCGCCACCGACGACGAGCCGCCGAACATGGTGAGGCCGATGCCGCCCCTGGCCTTCTCCTCGTGATAGAGCTGGTAGCGCTCCTGCGGCTTGCCGTCCTTGCCGTAGCCCGGGGCGTGGCTGGTCGACATCACCCGGTTGCGGATGGTCAGGCCCTTGATCGTCAGCGGTTTGAGGAGGGCGTCGGCGTTGGCGATCATCGTCTCTGTCCGTCGGCAGGAGGCGGGACGTCGCGGTCGCCGCCGGGTTCCAGATTCGTCCCGCCGGCCTCCCGGAAGGAAGGCGCCGGCGGGTGTTCAGGGCCGTGCCGTCACCCGGCCGGAGGCCGGGGCGCAGCCGGCCGGCGGCGCGCCGCCGGGCAGGGCGACGCCGCAGCCGAGCGC
>CALCDT010000094.1 GCA_937900425.1 uncultured Alphaproteobacteria bacterium
CGCGAACGCGCGCATCCGGGAGGTCGAAGCGAAACTGACTTGATGAGGCCGGTCGGGTCTTTTCATCGGCGCGCCGGTATGAGGCCCGAACCACGCGGCACGGCAACCCGTCACCGAAGTCCCCGTCCTCACCCCCCGCTCCCCGCGAGATCCGACAGCAGCCCCGCGACGACCGTCAGTCGTGCCACCGTCGGGCTGCCTTCGCCGGTGATGGCGCCGATGGTTGCGAGCGTGCGCTCGACCGCCGGCCGGCGCGGCTGGATCCAGGCCTCGATGTCGGTGCCGACGATGCTCGCGGCCGCCACCGCCCGGGCGATGCGGCGGTGGGCCTCCGCGATCATCTGGCGGGCGCGGTCGAGGGCGAGGCCGTCGTAATAGTCGCGCACGCCGACCGAACGGGCGAGGTCGTCGATCTCGCCGATCCGGAAGTAGGCGGCGGTCGAGACCAGCGCGCCGAGGGCGGTAGCGAGCGGACGCTCCGCGGTCTCGGCGATCAGGATGGCGTCGGCTGCCCGCGCTCCGCCGGGCATCCGGGCGAGGCGGGTGGCGAGACCCTCGGGCACGCCCGAGGCGACGAGGCCGTCCCGGCGCTGGTCGAGGCTCGCCTGGAACTCTTCGGGAAGTCCGGCGGCGGCGAGCGTCGCCCGGATCTCCTCGATTCCCGGCCGGAAGCGGTCGACGAGGTCGGCGAGCGGGACGGCGAAGTCGACGTTGCGCAGGAACCACAGCGTCGCCTCGAGCAGCAGGTCCTGGACGGTGCGGTAGAGCGAGAGCTGGACGGTGCCGGAGATCGCCGCGTCGAGGCCGTCGATGGCGTCGTCGATGGCGTCGAGGTCGAAGGCGGCGCGGGCGAGCAGGAAGGCGCGGGCGATCTCCTCGACCCCGGCGCCGGCCTGGTCGGCCATGCGGACGACCAGGGTGGGACCGCCGCGGTTGATCATCATGTTGGCGATGCGGGTGGCGACGATCTCGCGGCGCAGGCGGTGGCCGTCGATGTCGGCCGAGAAGGCCTCGCGCATCGCCGGCGGGAAATAGCCGTGGAGTTCGCCGGCGAGCGCCGGATCGTCGGGCAGGCGGGTCTCCAGCAGGTCGTCGAACAGGACGATCTTGGCATAGGCGAGCAGCACCGCGAGCTGCGGTCGGGTGAGCGGGCGTCCCTCGGCTTCGCGTTCGGCGAGGACGGCGTCGTCCGGCAGGGTCTCGACGGCGCGGTCGAGCAGGCCGCGGCCCTCGAGCACCTGCATCAGCCGGCGCTGGTAGCCGAAATCCTCCATGCCGCGGCCTTCGGCGAGCGAGAGCGCGAGGGTCTGGAGATAGTTGTTGCGCAGGACGAGGGCGGCGACGTCGTCGGTCATCGACGCGAGCAGGATGTTGCGCGCCGCCATGTCGAGCCGTCCGTCCTTCACGGCCGGGCGCAGGGCGATCTTGATGTTGACCTCGACGTCGGAGGAGTTGACGCCGGCGGAGTTGTCGATGGCGTCGGTGTTGATCCGCCCCCCGCGCTCGGCGAAGGCGATGCGGGCGCGCTGGGTCATGCCGAGGTTGGCGCCCTCGCCGACCACCTTGACCCGCAGGTCGCTCGCCGGCACGCGGATCGCGTCGTTGGCGCGGTCGCCGACCTCGGCGTCGCTCTCGCCGGGTGCGCGGACGTAGGTGCCGATGCCGCCGAACCACAGGAGGTCGGCCGGGGCCCGGAGGATCGCCCGCATCACCTCCTGCGGCGTCGCCTGGTCGCGCAGGAAGCCGAGGGCGGCCTGGGCCTGCGGCGACAGGCGGATCGATTTCGCGCTGCGCGAGAAGACGCCGCCGCCGGCTGAGATCTTCGCCGCGTCGTAGTCCTTCCAGCTCGACCGCGGCAGGGCGAACAGGCGCTCGCGTTCGGTGAAGGACAGCGCCGGATCGGGGTCGGGATCGAGGAAGATGTCGCGGTGGTCGAAGGCGGCGAGAAGGCGGATCGCCGGCGACAGCAGCATGCCGTTGCCGAAGACGTCGCCCGACATGTCGCCGACGCCGACGACGGTGAAGGGCTGCTTCTGGATGTCGTGGTCGATCTCGCGGAAGTGGCGCTTGACCGCCTCCCAGCCGCCGCGCGCGGTGATGCCCATCTTCTTGTGGTCGTAGCCGGCCGACCCGCCGGAGGCGAAGGCGTCGGACAGCCAGAAGCCGTGGGCGTCGGAAAGACCGTTGGCGGTGTCGGAGAAGGTCGCGGTGCCCTTGTCGGCGGCGACGACGAGATAGGGATCGTCGCCGTCGTGGCACACGGTCAGCGCCGGCGGCACGATGTCGGCGCCGTCGATGTCGTCGGTGAGGTCGAGCAGGGTGCCGACGAAGATCTTGTAGGCCTCGGTGCCCTCGGCGAAGATCGCGTCTCGGTTGCCGCCGGCGTCGCCGAGCCACTTCGGGAAGAAACCGCCCTTGGCGCCGACCGGCACGATCACCGCGTTCTTGACCTGCTGGGCCTTGACGAGGCCGAGTACCTCGGTGCGGAAGTCCTGCGGGCGGTCCGACCACCTGAGGCCGCCGCGGGCGACCTTGCCGAAGCGCAGGTGCACGCCCTCGACCCTCGTGCCGTAGACCCAGATCTCGGCGAAGGGAAGCGGCGCCGGCAGCCCCTCGACCTTCTTCGGGTCGAACTTCAGGGCGATGACGTCGCGCGGCTGGCCGGCCGCGTCAAGCTGATAGGCGCTTGTGCGCAGGGCGGCGCGGATCAGCCCGGCGAAGCGGCGCAGGATGGTGTCGTCGTCGAGGCTGGAGACGGCCTCGAGGTCGGCCTCGATCGCCGCCAGGATCTCCTGCTCGCGGGCCTCGCGGTCGTCCGGGCGGGCCGGGTCGAAGCGGGCGGCGAACAGGGCGACGAGCTTTTGCGTGATCTGCGGATGGCGGATCAGCGTCTCGGCCATGTAGTCCTGCGAATAGGAGATGCGGGCCTGCTGCAGGTAGCGCGAGAGGGCGCGCAGGATGGCGGTGTCTCTCCAGCCGAGGCCGGCGGCCAGCGTCAGCGTGTTGAGCCGGTCGTTCTCGGCCCGCCGCCGCCAGACCGCGAGGAAGAGGGCGCGGAGCGGCTCTGCGAGGGCGTCGAGATCGAGCGCGGCGCCGCCGGCGCGGCGGAGCGTCATGTCGTGGAGCACGACGGACGGCCGCCCGGCGGGGGCGAGGTCGAAGGTCTGCTCGTCGATCACCTCGAAGCCGAAATTCTCCAGCACCGGCACCCGCCGGGTCAGCGGGATCGGCTCGCCGAGATGAAAGAGCTTCAGCCGGCAGTCGGACGGACCCAGCGTGTCGTCGCGGCCGAAGGTGATGCTGACCGGGGCCGTTTCGGTGAGGCGCTCGATGCGGCCGAGGTCGTCGATGGCGACGGCGGCCGAATAGGTCGAGCGGTAGCCGACCGGGAAGGCGGCGGCGTAGCGGGAGAGGTAGGTGGCGGCGCGGTCGGCGGGATAGCGGTCGCGGACGAGGTCGTCGAAGTCGTCGGCCCAGGTCCGCACGATGCGCGAGACGGCGGCCTCGAGGTCGGCCTGTCCGACGTCGGGGGTGACGCCCTCGTCGCGACCGATGATGAAGTGGACGCGGGCGAGGCTGCCTTCGGGGAAGGCGGGGTAGAAGGCCGAGACGCGGCCGCCGTAGACCGAGCGGAAATAGTCGCCGATGCGCACGCGCACGTCGCTGTCGTAGCGGTCGCGCGGGACGAAGACCAGCAGCGAGACGAAGCGGTCGAAGCGGTCGGGGCGCGCCAGCACGCGGATGCGCGGGCGCTCCTCGAGTCCGAGGATGGCGAGGGCGAAGGCGTGCAGCAGGTCTGTGTCGATCTGGAACAGCTCGTCGCGCGGATAGCTTTCGAGAATGTTGGCGAGCGCCTTGCCGGAATGGCTCTGCAGGTCGAAGCCGGCGCGGGCCATCACCTCGGCCACCTTGCGCCTGAGATAAGGGATCTCGCGCGGCGAGCGGGTGTAGGCGGTGGCGGAGAACAGGCCGGCGACCCGGATCTCGCCGACGAGCCGGCCGTCCTCGGTGTAGCGCTTGATGCCGATGCAATCCATGTAGGCGCGGCGGTGGATCTTCGACTTGACGTTGGCCTTGGTGACGATCAGCGCCTCGGCCTTCATCATGAAATCGCGGATCTCCGGCGTCATCGACACGAATTCGCGGCCGCGGCGCAGGATGCGAACCGAGGGGTCGGCGAGGACGCCGAGGCCGGTCTCGTCGCGCTTCTCGATGCGGGCTTCGGCGTTTTCGGACAGGTCGACGTGATACTCGCGCAGGCCGAGGAAGACGAAATTGTCGGCATTGAGCCATTCGAGGAAGGCGATCGCCTCGGCGATCTCGTCCTTCGGCAGCGGCGGCGGCGAATAGCGGTAGACTGTCACGGCCTCGGCGACGAGGCGGCGCATGCGCGGCCAGTCCTCGACCGCGCGGCGGATCTCGGCGAGCAGCTGCTCGAGGCGGGTGACGACGTCGCGGCGGGTCGTCTCGTCGAGCCGGGCGGTATGGATGTGGATGACGCTCTCGAGCCGGCCACCGGCCTCGCCGGCGGCGCCCTGACCGAGGCGGGTCAGCGTTCCGTCGCCGTCGCGGGCGACCTCGACGATCGGATGGAGCAGCAGCTCGACCCGGCAGCCGGCCTCCTGCAGGGCGTGCATCACCGAATCGACGAGGAAGGGCATGTCGTCGTTGACGATCTCGATCACCGTGACCGGACGGTGGCCGCCGCGGTTCTCCGAAGCGAGGTCGTCGACGTGGACGAGGGGCTGGCCGCGGCTGCGGCGGGCGAGGCGGGCGCGCATCGCGCGGGCGATGGCGATCAGTTCGTCGACGCTGTAGCCGACGATGTCCTCGGCGGCGCCGCGCTGGAACAGCAGGTGGGCGAGGGCGGCGAGCTCGGGATCGCCGGCGAGGCCCTCCTCGACGTCGCGGATCAGATCGGCCTTGTCGGATTCGAGCCTCAGCGCCATGACGTCGCTCCCCTTTTGGTCGTCGCGGCGCCGGCGGTGAGCCCGCGCCGCCCGTGCTTCTCTAGCGGCGCTTTGTAGCATCCGTGTGAGCGGCGCCCGGCACAAGGCCGTGAAACGAAAAAAGGCCCGCCGGAGCGGACCTTCCTCGGTTTCGCAGCAGGAAAGGCCGGGTGGCCGGGGCGCGCGTTCAGCCCTCGGCCTTGGCCGCGGCACCCTTGGCGATGGCGGCCTCGATCAGCTTGCGGGCCTCCTCGGCGTCGCCCCAGCGCAGGACCTTGACCCACTTGCCGGGCTCGAGATCCTTGTAGTGCTCGAAGAAGTGCTCGATCTGCTTCAGGGTGATCTCGGGAAGGTCGGTGTGATTGGAGACCTTCTCGTAGCGCTTGGTCAGCTTGGTCGCCGGCACCGCGATGATCTTCTCGTCGATGCCCGCCTCGTCTTCCATCATCAGCACGCCGATCGGGCGGCAGTTCATGATGGCGCCGGGGATGATGGCGCGGGTGTTGACGATGACGACGTCGATCGGGTCGCCGTCGTCCGAGAGGGTATGCGGCACGAAGCCGTAGTTGCCGGGGTAGCGCATCGACGTATAGAGGAAGCGGTCGACGTACATGGCGCCGGCTTCCTTGTCCATCTCGTACTTGATCGGCTCGCCGCCGAGCGGAACCTCGATGATCACGTTGATGTCGTGCGGAGGATTCTTGCCGATCGGCACGGCGTCGATGCGCATGACTTAAGTCTCCAAGCCTCGGGGGTCGCGCGGTCCGGCCCGGAGCGGGCCGGCGCTGAAGCGCCCTGTCTTTAGCCTCAAGGCCCGCCGCCGCGCAAGAGGGGCGATTGTGCGGTGCAACACAGGCCGCGGGCCGGCGATTGCGGCGACGGTGACGGGAGCGACGTTCAGCCTTCGTCTTCCTGCCCGGGCATGGCGAAGACGAGCTGCCAGGTCAGGCCGGAGGGGGCGTAGTCGAGGGCGACCTCGCCGCCGACGGCGCGGGCGACCGTGCGCTCGATGACGACGCGGCCGAAGCCGCGACGCTCGGGCGGACTGACCGGCGGTCCGCCGCTCTCGCGCCAGCGGATGGTGACGAGATCGGGCTCCCGCCCACGCGGGGCGACGTCCCAGGAGATGTCGACACGGCCGGTCGGCACCGAGAGGGCGCCGTACTTCGAGGCGTTGGTCGAAAGCTCGTGGAGGGCGAGACCGATGTTCTGGATCATCTCGATCGGCAGCGTCAGGTCCGGCCCCTCGATGAAGATCTGGCGGTCGACGAGGTCGAGGACGTGGCCGAGCTGGGAGCGGACGAGGTCGCGCAGCCGGGCGCCGGTCCAGCCATCGTTGGCGAGCAGGGTGTGGGCGGCGCCGAGGGCCGAGAGCCGCGGCTCGAGCCTCGCCACGAACTCGTCCTTGTCGGCGGCGCCGGCCGCGGTCTGGCGCATCATCGCCTGGACGACGGCGAGGGTGTTCTTGCTGCGGTGGGCGAGCTCACGCATCAGCAGGCGGACGTGCTGCTCGCGGGCGCGGCGCTCGGTGATGTCGACGCCGACGGTGGTGACGCCCGCGACCGTGCCGTCCTCGTCGCGGATCGGCTCGAGATGGACGTCGAGCCAGAGCGGGCCGTCCGGGGTTGGCAGGTTGGTCTCGAAGTCGGCGGATTCCCCGCTTTCGAGCACCTGGCGCTTGCGGGCGGCGAGGCGCTCCCCGTGGGGCTCCGGGAGCACTTCGGCGTCGGTGAGGCCGACGACCTCGCCGGCGCTGCGGCCGCCGTCGCCGAGCATCCAGTTGCGCACGAAGGTGTAGCGCAGGTCGCGATCCTGGCCGGTCAGCAGCACGCCCGAGCTGTAGAGCGCGGCGTCGAGCCGCTGCAGGGTGCGGGCGAGCTCGTCGCTGGTCCAGTCGACGCGGTCGGAGAGGTCGTCGCGGGCCTGGCGCAGCGCGCTGGCCAGAGAGCGCTGGAAGTCGGCGTCGCCGGCGAGGCGGGCGTTGGCCCGGCCGAGGGCGATCAGCGAGGCGAGCAGGCCGAGGACGGCGGTACCGATCCCGACGACGATGGTGGTGCGCGACCAGCTCTCGCCCTCGACGAGAGCGTCGGTCTGGCGGCCGAGCTGCCAGTTCTTGTCGGCGACGAGGGAGCGGGCCTGTTCGGCCATCCGGCTCATGATGTCCTTGCCCTCGCCCTCGCGAACGAGGGTGACCGCCTCGGCGACGCGCCCGGCCCGGACGAGGTCGATGGTGTCGGTCATCTCGACCATCTTGGCGGCCCAGAGTTCGGCGATGGTGTCGACGTTGTCGATGAGGTCGCCGCGGTCGGCGGTAATGGCCTCGCGCAGGGCGGCGAGGGTCTCCGGCATCGCCTCGCGGGCTTCCACGAAGGGGGCGAGATAGCCGTCGTCGGCGGTGAGGATGTAGCCGCGCTGGGCCGATTCCGCGCCGAGGGCGAGGGTGATGGCGGCTGCGGAATACTGGATCACGGTTCGCGAGCGCAGGACGTCCTGGCGCCGGGCCTCGAGGCTGTGCCACTGGGCGAGCAGTACCGCGGTGCCGAGGCCGGTCGCAAGGAGGAGCAGGGCGATCGGGATCGCCACGCCGCGCATCATACCGAGAAGACGGAGGAGAGCCGGGCCTTCGGCCGTCCCCTTCGACGTCGGTTCACCACTGGGCATCCGTTCGCGGACCTCTCGCTCTCACGTTCCATGCCTTCGGCCGGACGCTCGTCCGCCGGCCTGTCGTCGTCTCCCGCCGGCGCCGGCCCGCCCACGGTCCGCTTCCCGTCCCGAAGGCGCCGCCACGAACGCGCCCGGGGCGCCGCCGGAAAGCGGCCTGCCGCCACCCCGCCGGGGCCGGGGGCCGGCGTCGTTCGAGGGAGCGGTCCGGACCCGCCGCGGTCCGGCGTCACGCGCCTCGGGAAGAGAGCGGCCGGAGCCGCTCCGCCATGTGCATCGGGAATGTCGAATTCCGGACGTTATCCGGAAATCGGGAATTTGCCAGCGCCATTTCGGATCCCGCCGCGATCCCGCCTCATCCCGCGACCGTTCAGTGATCCTGCCCGCCGACCACCCTCCGCCGAGGTGGCGCCCGACGGGGCGCCGCGCATCCTCCCTCGATATCAGGGGTAGTCCCCATGGTCCCCGTCAATTGACATAGCGCATCGTCTCTTAGGCGCGAACGGTGGCATCTTTTCGTTCATTTCCGGACCGGGTATCGGAACAAGCGTCCTGCTCCCGGGTTCTTCGCAGGACCGGCGCCACGGACGCCCCGCGGCGCCCCCGGGTGATCCACGCCAATGTCAGGAGGGGCCAGATGGCCGACAAGACCGAACTCGACGCCGAACTCTCGGCTCAGGTCGACAAGCTGCGCGCCGACATCGCCGAGATGGGTCGCACCATCGCCCAACTCGTCGACCAGAAGCGTGTCGAGATGACCGACGAGGCCGCCCGCGGCATCGGCCAGCTCGCCGCCGGCGCCAGCACGCTCAGGGCCGAAGCAGAGGCGCGCGCCCGCGCCGCCGCCGACATCGCCCGCGACACCTCCAGTCAGGCGGTCGATCTTCTCGCCGACGAGGTGCGCCACCATCCGGTCCGCACCCTCGGTCTCGCCCTCGGCGTCGGCCTGCTGATCGGCCTCTCCTCCCGGGCCCGGTAGGGGGCGACATGGGAAGCATCTTCCGGGCCATGATTCTCGCCAGCGCGGGGCGGCTGAAACGCCGCCTCGTACTGCGTCTCGCCTTCAACGCGATCATCGCGGTGCTGGTGCTGTTCGCGTTGAGCTATCTGCTGTTCGCGCTGCACCTGTGGCTCGTCGAGTTCTGGGGCCGCAAGCATGCGGCGCTGGCAGTGGCCGGAGGGTTGCTGGTGATTGCCGCGATCTTCAAGATCGCCGACGCCGTCCTCGCCCGCCGGGTGCGGATGGAGAGCCGGGTGATCCGGGCCGCGGCGATGCCGGCGGCGTCCGAGACGGCCGCCGCCGCCGCCGGCGTCACGCCCTCCAAGCTTCCGGCGATCGCGGCCGGCGCCGCCGTCGTGCTCGGCATCCTCGCCGCTTGGAAGTGACCCGGCCCGGCGGCCGGGCGCCCTCGTCCGGCGCGCCGCAGCAGATCTCGAACGGGCCGCAGGACATGAGCCCGCAGACGAAGCCCCGGCACTCGCGAGAGCGCCGGGGCTTCTCGTTGCAAGGGTCGTGTGGGTGCGCGGGTGACGTCGCCGCAAGGAGCGGGGGACGGGGCGACGTCTGATCTGCGGCGACCGGAGGGCTTGCAGCCGGGCCGCGGCCGGCCTTCGCCGCCTCGGCAGGCGGCGACAATAGAAAAGCCCGGTGGCGGATGGCTCCGCCCCGGGCTCCTCTCGGTGGCTTACCGACGGGGATGCGTCGGTCGATCGGCCGCGTCGAGCGCGGTCCGCGCGCAAGGCGCCGTCAGGCGGCGTTGCTGCGGCGCGAGGACTTCTCGTTGAAGAACAGGGCCTGGCTGATCACCGCGCTCAGCGTGTTGGTCTGGAACGGTTTGGTGATGAGGAAGGCCGGTTCCGGCTTCTCGCCGGTCAGCAGGCGCTCCGGATAGGCGGTGATGAAGATCACCGGGACTTCCAGCGTGGCGAGGATCTCGTTGACGGCGTCGAGGCCGGAGCTGCCGTCGGCGAGCTGGATGTCGGCGAGGACGAGGCCCGGGGTCTTGCGGGCGACGACGGCGATCGCCTCCTTGTGGGTGCGGGCGACGTCGATGACGCGATGCCCGAGCTCCTCGACCAGCGACTCGAGGTCCATGGCGATGATCGGCTCGTCCTCGATGATGAGCACGTCGGTGGCGACCTGCTCGGCGATCTCGCGGGCGGCCTTGTCGGCATGGGCGGCGAAGGTGGCGGCGTCGAGCGACATCACCGCGGCGGCCTCCTCGGCGGTGAAGCCCTCGACCGCGGTCAGCAGGAAGGCCTGGCGCGAAGGCGGCGTCAGCCGGTCGAGGCGGTCCTCCTCCTCGCCGCTCACCAGCGCCTTCGAATTGACCGGAGCGTCGTTCCAAAGCGTCAGGAACAACTTGTAGAGGGAGAGCCGCGGCTCCAGCCGGTCGTCGAGCACGCCGCGGTTGGCGATGATCGCCTCGAGCGTCGCGGCGACATAGGCGTCGCCGCTCATCTGGCTGCCGCAGAGGGCGCGGGCGAAACGGCGGAGATAGGGCAGGTGCGGGCCGATCTGCTCGGTCATCGACATGGGGAAAACTCTCTTTGATCGAATACGTGTCTCTGTCGTCGTCGACGACATCTGGGGCCCGTCGAACTCGACGGATCGTGGGTCTTCGCGTCCCGCCGCCGCGTCAGGACCATCCCTTGCGGGGATCGAGCCAACGCGCGAGAGGGGCGAGCGGGCGTCGTGCCCGGTCGCCGATCGCCGGTCCCGGCCTGTTCCGCATGTCTGGTGTCGCCCTCCCCCTGTCAAGTTAGGTCCTGTCAAGTCGGATCCCTGCCAAGCCGCTCGGGTCCGGCGCCCTCTCGTCTCTCCGGGAACAACCCGGTTACCGCGACGTTCACCTTGCGCCATGGCACCGGGAGCGTCCGGCGATCCTGTTCGAACCTGACGTTCCGGCGGAGAAATGCGCGGCCGGCAAAAAAGTTCCACGCGCGGGGAACTTTTTCTGAACGGGTGCATTTTCGCCATGACGGCAGGGAACGGACGGACTCCGCCCGCGACCGGGTGGATTCTGGCCCCGATGCGGCGGACACTGGAGA
Source organism: uncultured Alphaproteobacteria bacterium (assembly GCA_937900425.1). Taxonomy (GTDB): domain Bacteria; phylum Pseudomonadota; class Alphaproteobacteria; order Rhizobiales; family Pleomorphomonadaceae; genus CALCDT01. The sequence continues at coordinate 10,662 of CALCDT010000094.1, forward strand.
AGAGTATGTCGGAGTTGGATCAGGAAGATCGGGGAGCGCGGCTTTCGGCCGACGCCCAGTCGATCATCGGCCGAAAGCTGAAGGCGATGTACGACGAGGTCGTCAAGGAGCCGGTCCCGGACCGGTTTCTCGACCTGCTCGCCCGGCTCGACGGCGGCAGCCCCGGCGCGGGGTCTATCGGCGGTGCGTCCGGCGAGGCGGCCGGGGCGGCGGACGAGGCTGTATCCACGACCTTTTCCGCTCGCGGCGCCGTGGACGGGGCGTCGTCTGCACAGGCGTCGATGCTGGCGGAGAGCCGGGACGGCGAGCGATGAGCCAGCCGACCCGTGAATTCCGCGAGGGTCTCGTCGCCGAGATCCCCAACCTGCGCGCCTTCGGCCTGTCGCTCTGCGGCAAGCCGGACCGTGCCGACGACCTCGTCCAGGAGGCCCTGATGAAGGCCTGGGCGGCGTCGGAGAGCTTCACCGCCGGCACCAACATGCGGGCCTGGTTGTTCACGATCCTTCGCAACGTCTATTTCAGTCAGCTGCGCAAGCTCAAGCGCGAGGTCGAGGATGCCGATGGCAGTTATGCCGCGAGCCTGTCGGTACCCGGCGGCCAGATGGCGCGCCTCGACATGAACGATTTCCAGGCGGCGCTCTCGCTCCTGCCGCCCGACCAGCGCGAGGTGCTGACCCTGATCGGCGCCTCCGGCTTCTCCTACGAGGAAGCCGCCGAAATCTGCAACGTCCCCGTCGGCACCATCAAGAGCCGGCTCAACCGGGCGCGGGCGCGGCTGACGGCGATCCTCGCCATCGAGCACGTTTCCGATATCGGACCGGACGCCGCGACCCTCGCCGCCACGGCCTGACGTCGCGGCCGCCTGCGGACAGGCGGACGGTCCACAGTTTCGAGTGTTGAGAAGCGGGTGGCTGTGGGTTACAGCCGAGGGCGACCGCTGGCAGGATCGGATCCGTGTTCTCATCCCTGAGAAGTCGCATCTTCCTCATTCTCCTTCTCGCCGTCATTCCCCCGGCCGCCGGCCTCGGGTTGATGGCGTGGCAGAGCTATGGCGCGGCGCGTGAGGCGGTTCTGACCTCGCTGACCCAGGACGCGGAACTGCTGGCCTCCCGTCTCGACGGGGTCGCCACCGGGGCTGGTCGGACCTCGATGGTGCTCGCCGGCATCGGTCCCTACATCCGCTCGTCGCAGAGGGAATGTTCCGCTCGTCTCGGCGCGATCTTCTCCGCCTACGAGGGCTACGACGCCCTCGCCTTCTACGACGGCGGGCGGATGATCTGCGAGGTGCGCGCCGCCGACGCGATCTCGACCGAGACCGCGTTCGACGGCCTCGCGCCAGCGTCGATTCCGGTGGGGCAGGTGGTCCGCAACACCACCAGCCTGCCGTCCGGATCGAGCCTGCTCTGGGTCGGAGGCCGCGATGCGAGCGGCCGGTACTCCGTCGTCGTGACCATCGACCCGTCCTACCTCGGCAGCTTCATCCGGCTCTATCACGGCTATCTCTCCAGCCGGGGGGTGCTCGTCGACGCTTCCGGCGCGCCGATCTCCCCGACCGAGAACGGTCTCGATCCGGGAATGTGGCCGGCGGAGGGCATCGACCTCGCGGTCGGCAGCCGGGCGCGGACGGCGCGCAGCGTCTCGGGCGAGGACTACGTCTACACGACCCGCAAACTCTCGTCCTTCGACGTCTGGCTGGTGACGGCGGGGCCGGTCGCCGACGTTCTCGGCCAGGCGCGCCGCCAGTTCGTCATCAGCTCGCTCGCCCCGCTGGTGCTGCTGCTGGTGGCCGCGCTGGCGATCTGGTTCGGCCTCGACCGGGCGGTGCTGCGCTGGGTCAACGCGCTCATCGCCGCCAACCGGGCGTGGTCGGGCGGCGAGACCGAGGCGCGGCTGATGGTGTCGCGGCGCGCGCCGCGGGAATTCTCCGAACTCGCCCTCTCGTTCAACGGCCTCGCCGGCCGCATCGCCGAACGCACGGTCGAACTCGAACGGGAGGTCGACGAGAAGCGGCGCTATCTGCGCGAGCTGCACCACCGGGTCAAGAACAATCTCCAGGTGATCGCCTCGCTGCTGTCGCTGCAGAAGCGGTCGCTGCCGCCGGACATGCGTTCGATCCTGCGGTTCCCGGAGGAGCGGGTCAACGCGATGTCGGCGGTCTACCGCACCACCTACGCCGACGACGAGACCGGCCACGTCGCCGTCGGGCCGGTGGTGCGCGAGGTCGCGGGGCGGCTGCAGGACGTGTGCGGCGTCAGTCATGCCGCGCTCGACCTCACGGTGCGCGGCGAGGATCGGCGCATCCAGCTCGACGCGGCGGTGTCGCTCGCCATGCTGCTCGCCGAGGTGCTGCCGGACTTTTTCGACGCCGCCGGGCGCAGCGGCATCGCGGTCCGCGTCGAGGTCGAGATCTCCGCCACCACTCTCGTCATCGACATCTCGGGGTCGGGCGAGCTGCCGCAGCGGTTCTTCAAGCTGTCGCGCCGCTTCGTCGACGCCTACCTGCGCCAGCTCTCGGGCATCCTCGAAGAGGCCGAGCCCGGCCGTGTGCGCATCGTCTGCGACATGGCGGCGATCGCCGTGGTGCCGCCCGAGCCGCTGGTGCGCACGGCCTGATCCCGTCGCCGCCGCACCGGCTCGGCCCGTGAAATCGGTCACGGCGCCGTGAACCTCCCGTGCCCGGGCGTGTTGTTAGAGGGCCGGCGCGCCGCCGGCGCGGCCGGGACGTCTTCGCCCGGCCTTCTCAGATCCCCAAGGACCGCTTCATGCGCCGTTTCGAATGCCAGGCTTGCGGCCAGACCCTCGATTTCGCCAACGTCCAGTGCGAAAGCTGCGGCCGTGCCCTCGGCTTCCTGCCCGACCGTCTCGACCTCTCGGCCCTCGAGCCCGAGGGCGACGTCTTCCGCCCCCTCGCCGACCCGGAGAGGCGGGTGCGCTATTGCGTCAATTTCGCCCACGGCGCCTGCAACTGGACCGTCGACGACGGTTCGGCCGAAGAGCTCTGCCGCTGCTGCCGGCACAACCGCACCATTCCCGACCTCTCGGTCGACGGCAACCTCGCGCTCTGGCAGCGGATGGAGCGGGCCAAGCACCTGCTGTTCTACTCGCTGATCCGGCTCGGTCTGCCGCTTCGAACCCGCGACGAGGAGCCCAAGACCGGCCTCGCCTTCGATTTTCTCGATCCCGCGGCGGCGCCGGAACCGGTGATGACCGGCCACGACGAGGGGCTGATCACGCTCAATCTCGCCGAAGCCGACGACGCCGAGCGGGAGAAGCGGCGCGGCGAGCTCGGCGAGCCCTACCGCACCCTGCTCGGCCACTTCCGCCACGAGGTCGCCCATCACTTCTGGAACGTCCTCGTGCGCGACGCCGGCCGGACGGATGCCTTCCGCGCGGTCTTCGGCGACGAGAGCGCCGACTACGGCGACGCCCTCGCCGTCCACTACCGGGACGGGCCGAAGCCGGACTGGCAGAACGCCTTCGTCAGCGCCTATGCCGCGTCCCACCCCTGGGAGGATTTCGCCGAGACCTTCGCGCACTATCTCCACATCGTCGACACGCTGGAGACGGCGCGGGCCTTCGGCCTCGGTGTGCGGGCGCCGATCGGTGGCGAGACGCCGTTGAAGCGCGGGGTCACTTTCGATCCCTACGAAGCTACGGCGGCCGACCTGGTCGAGGCCTGGGTGCCGCTGACCTTCGCCATCAACTCGATCAACCGCTCGATGGGCCAGCCCGACCTCTACCCCTTCGTGCTGTCGGCGCCGGTGGAGGCCAAGCTCGAGGCGATCCGCGAGCTGGTGCGGGCCGGCGCCGGCCAGCCTGGCCCGGCGGCCGCGGGAGGCTGACGATGGCGGATACCGTCGCAGGACCCACGAAGAAGATCACCGCGCCAGAGGCCGGGGTGGCTGCGGAAGCCGCCGCGGCGGCGCCGGGCGAGGAGACGGGGGAGCCGGCCGGCTCCTCCGAACCGTTTCTCGCCGCCGAGACCCGGATCGCCCAGATCGGCTCGTTCCTGCTGCTGGTGACGGCCTCGCTCTACTTCTCCAAGGACTTCGCGATGCCGGTGGCGCTCGCCTTCCTGTTCGCGCTGGTTCTGAGCCCGGTGGTGCGCCGGTTGCGCAAGCTCGGAATTCCCGAAGGCGTGTCGGCCGCCGCCCTCGTCGTCATCGTCATCCTGACCACCGCCGCCGTCGTGGTGCTGCTGGCCTCGCCGGTGCAGCAGTGGGTCGACGACGCGCCGCGGATCATGCGCGAGCTTTCTGGCAAGATGAGCCTGCTGCGCGAACCGATCGACCAGGTGGTCGAAGCCTCCAAGCGGATCGAGGAAAGCGCGACCGACAGCACGCCTTCCTTCCAGCGGGTGGTCGTGCAGGAGCCGGGGCTGCTCAGCCAGGCGGCGACCGGCATCCCCGAGATCGCGGCCAAGACGGCGCTCTGCGTGCTGCTGCTCTACTTCCTGCTCGCCTCCGGCGATCTGTTCTACGAGAAGCTGGTCCGGGTGCTGCCGACCTTCTCCGACAAGAAGCGCGGCGTGCGCATCGCCCGGGGCATCGAACGCGAGGTCTCGCGCTACCTTTTCACCATCACGGCGATCAACATGGTGCTGGGGCTGGTGCTGTCGGCGGCGATGTGGGCGGTCGGCCTGCCCAATCCCTTCGTCTGGGGGATGATCGGCGGCGTGCTCAACTACCTGCCCTTCGTCGGCGCGGTGGTGTCCGCCGGCATCGTCTTCCTCGTCGCCTTCGTCACCTTCGACACGCTGGAGATGATGCTGTTCGCGCCCGGGCTGTTCTACCTGATCAACCTCGTCGAGGGTCAGTTCATCACCCCGAGCCTCGTCGGCCGGCGGCTGGAGATGAACCCGGTCGCGGTCTTCGCCTCGGTCGCCTTCTGGGGCTGGCTCTGGGGCATCGCCGGGGCGATCATGGCGGTGCCTTTCCTCGTCATCGTCAAGATCCTCTCCGACCACATCGACGGCTACCACGGTATCGGCGAGTTCCTGTCCGCCCGATCGAGCGAGATTGCGGACGACGGCGGAGACCAGACCTAGGCGAGGCGGGCGCTCGGCAAGAGGTCGGACCGGAGGAGGTTCGGCCGGCGGGGGCAGGGCCGGAGACCGGCGCAATGGGCCGGCCCCTGCTCGCCTTGCGGCCCGATCCGGCCGGGATGCGCCATCGGCCCATCGTGGCGGGGCGCCTGCCGGCTAGTGCTCGAAATCCCAGCCGAAGACGACGACGGGCAGCACCGACTCGCCGATCCGCTCGCCGGTCTGCAGCAGTTCGGCCCCGCCGAGGCGGCGGTAGAAGGCGGTGGCGGCGTCGTTGGCGTGGAGGGCGCGCACGACCACGCCCTTCAGGCGCATGTCGCCGAGCATGCTGCGGGCCGACTGAAACAGCCGGCGGCCGAGGCCGAGGCCCTGGTATTCCGGGCGCAGGTAGATCTCGTAGATCTCGCCGCGGTGGGGCAGGGCGCGCATGCGGCTCGGGCCGAGGGTGGCGTAGCCGACGACGGTGCGGTTGACCTCGAGCACCAGCACGGTGACGCGGCGACGGATCGCCCGCTGCCACCACAGCGGACCGCGCCGCTCCACCATCCGTTCGAGCTCGACCCCGGCGAGAATGCCGCGATAGGCGTTGCGCCAGGCCGCGTCGTGGACGGCCGCGACCGGCGCCGCGTCCTGAACCTTCGCCCGCCGGATGTCGATCGACAAGGTGCTCATGGGGAAAGATTAGCCGCAGTCGGCGGGGGGCGAAAGAGCGTTTCGCCGGCACCGCCCGCGAAATCCCCGGGCGGGCGGGCGGGTGGAGCGAGGGCGGGGGGTGCAGCGCGGGCGAGGTCGATCCGTCCACCGCGACGGTGGCCGTGAGGCGGCCTGCGGGGCGGTGTCGGCCGACCGTCGGCCCTCGCCGGCGAGGCGTCGAGCGGATCGTCACGGCGATCGCCGCTCGCGAACCCGGTGCCGGCGACGGAAGACCGGCCGCCGCCCCGCACCGGCTGCGCCCTCAGAACCAGGGGATGAACTTCGTCAGCTTGTCGATGGTGCTGTCGTTGCGGGCGACGGCGGTCGGCGCGGCGGCCTGCTCCGGCGCCGGGGCGACCGCATCCGGAGCCGTCGCCAGCGGGGCGGCGGGTGTGTTCGCGGCGCCGGCGGCGACGGGCG
>CALCDT010000095.1 GCA_937900425.1 uncultured Alphaproteobacteria bacterium
GACCGCCCGCCGCTCCGCGGCCGGCAGCGTCGGCCGGACCGCGCCGCCGAAGGGGGCCGCGCCCGCGGTCTCGGCCTCGAACCAGGCGATCGCCCGGTTGATGATCTCCAGCGTCGTCTCGTAGCAGTCCTTCGCCGTGTCGCCCCAGGTGAACAGGCCGTGGCTTTCGAGCACGCAGCCGCGCGCCGCCGGGTTCTCCAGGCAGAATTTTTCCAGCCACAGGCCGAGTTCGAAGCCCGGCCGCTTCCACCGCAGCCAGCCGATTTCGCCGCCGAAGATCCGCTCCGTCAGTTCCCTCGAGTTGGGCGAGGCGGCGATGGCGATGATCGCGTCGGGGTGCATGTGGTCGACGTGGGGCTTCGGCACGAAGGCGTGCAGCGGCGTGTCGATCGAGGCGGCCCGCGGATTGAGGGCGAAGGTGCAGTGCGGCAGGTAGCCGACCATCTCGTCCTCGTGGTCGACGCCGCGGTAGAGGGTCTTCAGCCGGCGAAGCTTGTCCATGTAGAGGGTGGAGAAGCCGTCGAGCTTCATGGTGCCGACGTCGCCGCCCGATCCCTTGACCCAGAGCACTTCGACGGCCTCGCCGGTCAGCGGATCCCTCTCCGTCACCTTGGCCGAGGTGTTGCCGCCGCCGAAGTTGGTGATGCGCTTGTCCGAGCCGAGCAGGTTGGACCGGTAGAGCAGCCGGCCGGATTCGCTCATCGCCGCGGCCGTCTCCTCGTCCCAGAGGTTGCGGAGCCGCGTGGCAGCCGTGTCGAGCATCGCCTTCATCCTTCCTGTGATCGTCCGCGGAGCCGCCTCGGATCCATGCCGCGGTCCGCCGCGTCCTCCGCCGGTGGCGCGCCTCGCGGACGAAGGCGCCCCGTCGATGCACGACGTCTATTTTCGGCGGGAGCCTTTCACGGGCGCGGGAAGCTGTCAATCAGTTTCGATCATGATCGATCATGCTGCGACGCAATGCGATCATTTGTGACGGAATATGATTGACACTGATCGGGAAGAGTGGAAACGTGGTGGCAAGGGGAGTGGACGATGCACGAGAAGGAACGCCACAGGCTCATCCTCTCGGCCGTGCAGGAAAAGCCGGTCGTGACGGTTCAGGAGCTGGTCGAGCTGACGGAATCGTCCGAGGCGACGATCCGGCGCGACATCGCCGCGCTCCACGTCCAGAAGCGGCTGCGCCGGGTGCGCGGCGGCGCCGAGGCGCTCGCCCCGCCACAGTTCCCCGGCCTCGCCGGGCGGCCGTTCTCGGTCAACGAGGCGATGAACGCCGCCGCCAAGCGCGCCATCGCCCGCAAGGCGGTCGAGCTCTGTGCCGATGGCGACCCGATCATCGTCAACGGCGGCACCACCACCTTCCAGATGGTGCACTTCCTCGCCAACCGACGGCTCCAGGTCTTCACCAATTCCTTTCCGATCGCCGAGCACCTGCTCAAGCATTCCAAGAACACGGTGATGCTGCCCGGCGGCACGATCTACCGCGAGCAGAACATCATCCTCTCGCCCTTCGACAACGACGTCACCCGCAACTTCTACGCCCGCCGCATGTTCATGGGCGCGCAGGGGCTCGGACCGCTCGGGCTGATGGAGGCGGACCCGCTGCTGATCCAGGCCGAGCAGAAGCTGATCGACCAGGCCGACGAACTCATCGTGCTCGTCGATTCCTCGAAGTTCCGCCGCCGCTCCAGCCTCATTCTCTGCGGCCTCTCGCGCATCGCCACGGTGATCACCGACGAGGGGCTGGAGGACCGCGACGCGGCGATGCTGGAGGCGGCGGGCGTCACCCTCCTCGTCGCCGAGGTCGCCCGGGACGCGGCGGCCGCCGGCGCGCCGGCCTGACCGCCGAAGGAGACGATTTCGGCCGCAGCGGACGAGCCGGGCGGCCGGGCACGAGCCAGACAAAAGGGCGGATCAACCGCCCGGTTCACGAGGGGAGCCACGGAAGGTGGACCCCGCCAAGGGAGGAAAACCGATGCGTCGTTTCACGTCACTGTTCGCCACCGTCGCGCTCGGCGCGCTCGCCCTTTCGGGCGGCGCGGCCAGTGCGGCCGACATGAAGATCGCCCTCGTCGTCAAGGCGCTGGGCATCGGCTTCTTCGAGGCCGCCGCCAAGGGTGCCGAGGAGGCCGCCGCCGAGATCGGCGGCGTCGAGATCATCTACACCGGCCCGACCTCGACCACCGCCGAGGGCCAGATCGAGGTGATCAACGCCCTGATCGCCCAGAGGGTCGACGCCATCGCCGTCTCGGCCAACGACACCGACGCTCTGGTGCCGGCGCTGAAGAAGGCGATGGAGCGCGGCATCACCGTGATCTCCTGGGACAGCGGCGTCGCCCCCGAGGGCCGGCAGATGCACCTCCACCCCTCGTCGAGCGCGCTGATCGGCAACATGTGCGTGAAGATGGCGGCCGACGGTCTCGGCGGCGAGCCCGGCGACGTCGCCATCCTGTCGGCGACCGCGACCTCGACCAACCAGAACGTCTGGATCGAGGAGATGAAGAAGGTCCTGCCGAACTATCCGGGCGTCAACATCGTGACGACGGTCTACGGCGACGACCTCGCCGACAAGTCCTACCGCGAGACCCAGGGCCTCATCAAATCCTACCCGGATCTGAAGGCGATCATCGCCCCTACCTCGGTCGGCATCGTCGCCGCGGCCCAAGCCGTCGAGGACGCCGGCCTCGCCGGCAAGATCAACGTCACCGGCCTCGGCCTGCCCTCGGAGATGGCCGGCCACGTCAAGGCCGGCTCGTCCAAGTCCTTCGCGATCTGGAACCCGATCGACCTCGGCTATGCCGCGACCACGATCGCCTACAACCTCGCCTCCGGCAAGGCCGAGGCGAAGCCCGGCGCCGAGATCCCGATGGGCCGCATGGGTTCGGTCAAGCTCGACGACGCGAGCGAGGGCGCCATGGCCGATCCCTTCGTCTACGACGCCACGAACGTCGAGGACTTCGCCAAGATCTTCTGACCTGTCGCCGGCCGGCCGGGCACGCCCCGTGCCGGCCCTCGACCAACGCCGAACGGCCCGTCGATGCGGCGTCCGCCCCCGCGAGGGAGGACGCGGCGCGCCTTGCGGCGTCGACGGGCGAGGGTCGCTCCGCCACCGCCCGGACCCCGTCATGCTGCAACGCCCCACCGCTTCGGCCGAGACGACGGCGCCCCCCGGCGCCCCGGCGCCCGTCCTCGCCCTCTCGGGCATCTCGAAGAGCTTTCCCGGCGTCAGGGCGCTGTCGGGCGTCGACCTCGACCTTCACGCCGGCGAGGTCACCGCCCTCGTCGGCGAGAACGGCGCCGGCAAGTCGACGCTGGTGAAGATCCTCACCGGCATCTACCAGCCCGACGAGGGCGAGATCCGGCTCGACGGCGCACCCGTCGCCTTTCCCTCCGCCCACGCCGCCGCTTCCGCCGGCATCACCGCGATCCACCAGGAGACGGTGCTGTTCGACGAACTCACCGTCGCAGAGAACATCTTCCTCGGCCACGCCCCGAAGACGCGGCTCGGCCTGATCGACTGGCGCCGGCTCGAGGCCGCGGCCGCCGCGATCCTCGGGCGCATCGGCGCCGACATCCGGCCGACGGCGCGGCTGAAGGATCTCGCCATCGCCTCGCGCCACCTCGTCGCCATCGCCCGGGCGCTGTCGATCGACGCCCGCGTCGTCGTCATGGACGAGCCCTCGGCGGCGCTCTCCCACAAGGAGATCGAGGAGCTCTACGACCTCGTCGAGAAGCTCAAGGCGGAGGGCAAGGCGATCCTCTTCATCAGCCACAAGTTCGACGAGATCTTCCGCATCGCCGACCGCTACACCGTCTTCCGCGACGGCGCCTTCGTCGGCGCCGGCCGCATCGCCGACGTCGGCGAGGACGATCTCGTGCGCATGATGGTCGGCCGCTCGGTCGGCCAGATCTATCCCAAGATCGAGGCGACGATCGGCGAGGCCGTCCTCACCGTCGCCGGCTACCGCCACCCGACCGAATTCGCCGACATCGGCTTCACCCTGCGCCGCGGCGAGATCCTCGGCTTCTACGGCCTCGTCGGCGCCGGGCGTTCGGAATTCATGCAGGCCCTCGTCGGCATCACGCGGCCCTCGGCCGGGGCGCTGCGGATCGACGGCGAGATCGCGGTGATCCGCTCCCCCGCCGAGGCCATCGCCCGCGGCATCGTCTACGTGCCCGAGGACCGCGGCCGTCAGGGCGCCGTCAAGGGCCTGCCGATCTACCAGAACGTGACGCTGCCCTCGCTGGCCAGGACCTCGCGCCGCGGCTTCCTGCGGCTCGCCGAGGAATTCGCCCTCGCGCGGGCCTATACCGAGCGGCTCGACCTGCGCGCCGCCGCCCTCGACCAGGACGTCGGCACGCTGTCGGGCGGAAACCAGCAGAAGGTGGTGATCGCCAAGTGGCTGGCGACGCGGCCGAAGGTCATCGTCGTCGACGAGCCGACCAAGGGCATCGACATCGGCTCCAAGGCGGCCGTTCACGCCTTCATCTCGCAACTCGCCGCCGAAGGCCTCTCGATCATCATGGTCTCCTCGGAAATCCCCGAGATCATGGGCATGTCCGACCGGGCGATCGTCATGCGCGAGGGCCGGATCGTCGCCGAGTTCGAGCGGGCCTCGATGAGCGCGGAGAAACTGGTCCGCGCCGCGGCCGGCATCGGCGGGGAGGGGCGGTCGTGAGAGTTGTCGGGTCTTTCGCCAGCGCCCGAGTGTGCCGCTCCCCCTCATCCGGCGCTCCGCGCCACCTTCTCCCCGGAGGGGAGAAGATTGGAGCGCACCGCAAGCGCGACAGTCTCTTCCAAGCACTGAAACGGCCGCGAATTGTCTTCTCCCCTCAGGGGAGAAGGTGGCCCGCAGGGCCGGATGAGGGGGGCGACCTCTCGCCAAGTCCCTCCCTATCGACCCTTGCGCATCCCGAGGCCCACCCATGACCGCCCGCCTCCTCCGCTCCCGCGAGGCGTTGCTGGCGCTCGCCGTGGTCGCCCTCGTCCTCCTGATCGAGACCCGCTTCTCGGGCTTCGCCCGTCCGGCCCACCTCGCCGGCGTCTTCAACGACACCGCGATCCTGATCATCCTCGCCCTCGGCCAGACCGCGGTGATCCTGACCCGCTGCATCGACCTCTCGATCGCCGCCAACCTCGCGCTCTGCGGCATGGTCGCGGCGATGGTCAACGCTGCGGCGCCGGGGCTGCCGGTGCCGGTGCTGATCGCGATGGCCGTCGCCCTCGGCACCCTGCTCGGCGCCGTCAACGGCCTGCTGGTGTGGAAGCTCGACATCCCGCCGATCGTCGTCACCCTCGGCACCATGACCGTCTATCGCGGCTCGATCTTCCTGCTGTCCGGCGGCAGCTGGATCAACGCCCACCAGATGAGCGCCGCCTTCAAGGCGCTGCCGCGCACCGAGATCCTGTCGCTGCCGGTGCTGTCGTGGATCGCGATCGCCGTCGTCCTGCTCTTCGCCGTGATGATGGCCTGCACCGCCCTCGGCCGCGCCTTCTACGCGGTCGGCGGCAATCCGACCGCGGCGGTCTACGCCGGGCTCGACGTCGGCCGCACCCGCTTCCTCGCCTTCTGCCTGTCGGGGGCGGTCGCCGGCCTTTCCGGCTATCTCTGGGTATCGCGCTACGCCGTCGCCTACGTCGACATCGCCGGCGGCTTCGAGCTCGACGTCGTCGCCGCCTGCGTCATCGGCGGCATCTCGATCGCCGGCGGGGCGGGGTCGGTAGCGGGCACCGTGCTCGGCGCCCTGTTCCTCGGCGTCATCAAGAACGCCCTGCCGGTGATCGACGTCTCGCCCTTCTGGCAGATGGCGATCTCCGGATCGGCGATCATCGTCGCCGTCGCGGTCAACGCCCGGGCCGAGCGGTCGAAGGGCCGCGTCATCCTCAAGCGCACGGAGGCGCCGGCATGAGCGAGACGTCCCCCACCCGGCCCGGCCCCTCGTCGCAGCGCGTCGTCCCGGACCGGCTGGCGAGCCCGGCCGCCCGCCTCGTCCGCAGCTGGGAGGCGCTGCTGGTCGTCGTCGCGGTCGCCATCTTCGTCGCCAACAGCCTCGCCTCGCCCTACTTCCTCGATCCCTGGAACCTCTCGGACGCCACCTTCAACTTCACCGAGAAGGCGATGATCGGCTTCGCCATGGCGCTGCTGGTGATCTCCGGCGAGATCGACCTCTCCGTCGCCTCGATCCTCGCCCTCGCCTCCACCGCCATGGGCCTCGCCGCCCAGCACGGCGCCGGCACCGGCGAACTGGTCGCGATCGGCCTCCTCGTCGGCCTCGCCTGCGGCGCCGTCAACGGCGCCCTCGTCACCGGCCTCGGCCTGCCGTCGATCGTCGTCACCATCGGCACCATGAGCCTGTTCCGCGGCCTCGCCTACGTCATCCTCGGCGACCAGGCCTTCAAGGGCTATCCGGCCTCCTTCGCCTGGTTCGGCCAGGGCTACGTCTGGTGGGTGGTCTCCTTCGAGCTGGTGCTGTTTTCGGCTCTCGCCATCGCCTTCGGCGTGCTGCTGCACCTGACGAGCTTCGGCCGCCGGGTCTACGCCATCGGCAACAACCCGGTCGGGGCGCTGTTTTCCGGGGTGCGGGTCGCACGGGTGAAGTTCATGCTGTTCCTGCTGACCGGGCTGACCGCGGGCATCGCCGCCGTCTGCCTCACCGCCCGGCTCGGCTCGACCCGGCCGTCGATCGCCTTCGGCTGGGAGCTCGAGATCGTCACCATGGTCGTGCTCGGCGGCGTCAACATCCTCGGCGGCTCCGGCTCGATCCCCGGCGTCGTCCTCGCCGCGCTGATCATGGGCCTCGTCACCTTCGGCTTCGGCCTGCTCAACGTGCCGGGCATCGTCATGTCGATCTTCATCGGCCTGCTGCTGATCGCCGTCATCGCCCTTCCCGTGGCGATCCGCCGGCTGCGCGGCGTCAAGACCGCCTGAGGGGAGGGGAAGATGGCCGCCTCGCCCGCGATCCCGCGCACCGTCGCCGTCGTCGACATCGGCAAGACCAACGCCAAGCTCGCCCTCGTCGATCTCGCCTCCCGTGCCGAGCTCGCCGTCGTCACCACGGCCAACCGGGTCCGGACCGACGGCCCCTATCCCCATTGCGACGAGCCGGCCCTCTTCGACTTCCTCCTCGGCGGTCTTTCCGACTTTCGCCGCGACCACGGCTTCGACGCGATCTCGATCACCACCCACGGCGCCACCGGGGCGCTGGTCGACGAGGCCGGCGCCCTCGTCCTGCCGGTCCTCGACTACGAGCACGACGGCCCGGACATCCTCGCCGCCGACTACGACGCCGTCCGGCCGGACTTCGCCGAAACCGGCTCGCCGCGCCTGCCCCTCGGCCTCAACCTCGGCGCCCAGCTGTTCTGGCAGAGCCGCTGCTTTCCGGGCGCCTTCGCGAAGACCCGCCACCTGCTGCCCTGGCCGCAATACTGGGCGATGCGGCTCACCGGGGTCGCCGCCGCCGAGGCGACCTCGCTCGGCTGCCACACCGACCTGTGGGCGCCGCGCCGGCGCGCCGCCTCCTCGATGGTCGCCGCCCTCGGCTGGGACGGACTGATGCCGCCGCTGCGCTCCGCCTTCGACGTGCTCGGGCCGCTGCGGACGGAACTCGCCGCGCGGATCGGTCTCGCCGCGCCGGTGCCGGTCCACTGCGGCATCCACGATTCCAACGCCTCGCTGCTGCCGCACCGCCTCGCGCTGGCGCCGCCCTTCTCGGTGGTCTCGACCGGCACCTGGGTGGTGGTGCTCACCGTCGGCGGCGCCGACGTGGCGCTCGATCCGGCCCGCGACACCCTCGTCAACGTCGACGCCTTCGGCGAGCCGGTCGCCTCGGCCCGCTTCATGGGCGGGCGGGAATTCTCGATGGTTCTCGGCGACAGGCCCGAGCCGGCGAGCGACGCCGATCTCGCCGCCGTGCTCGCCCGCGGCCTGATGGTGACGCCGTCACTGACCCGCGGCAGCGGCCCGTTCCCGGACCGGGCCGGCGGCTTCGTCGACGACGCCGGGCCGGTCGATCCGCAGGCGCTCGCCCCCGGCGAACGCTTCGCCGAGATGTCGCTCTATCTCGCCCTGATGACCGCGACCGCCCTCGACCTCACCGGCGCCGCCGGCCCGGCGATCGTCGAAGGCCCCTTCGCCCGCAACGCGCTCTATCGCGCCATGCTCGCCGCCGCCACCGGCCGCCCGGTCACCGGCGACGGCGCGACGGCGACCGGCACCAGCCTCGGCGCGGCGCTGCTGACGCTGCCGGGGCAGGTCCGTGCGGCGGCCGGAGCCGCGCCGGCG
>CALCDT010000096.1 GCA_937900425.1 uncultured Alphaproteobacteria bacterium
CCGCCGACGCCGCGGCCGCGGCGGCGCGGGATGCCGCGGGCTATGCCGACCAGCTCGCCGCCGGACACGGCGGGGCCTTCGACGACGGGCTCGGCGCGGCGGCCCACGCCCTGTCGGGCGGGGCGATCGACCCCTTCATCTTCCGCCTGTCGATCTTCGTGCTGGCGATCTTCGTCGGCTACTACGTGGTGTGGTCGGTGACCCCGGCACTGCACACCCCCTTGATGAGCGTCACCAACGCGATCTCGTCGGTGATCATCGTCGGCGCGCTGCTCGCCGTCGGCGTCGATCTGGCCGCCTCCGACGGGGCGATCCTCGCCCGCGGCTTCGGCTTCGTCGGCGTGGTGCTGGCCGCGGTCAACATCTTCGGCGGCTTCCTCGTCACGAGCCGCATGCTCGCCATGTACAAGAAGAAGGGGTGAGGCGATGTCCGCGAACGTGATGGCGAGCCTCTACCTCGTCTCGGCGGTCCTGTTCATCCTGGCGCTGCGCGGGCTCTCCAGCCCCGTGACCTCGCGCCAGGGCAATCTCTACGGCATGGTCGGCATGGGGATCGCGATCCTCACGACGCTGGCCGGCATCCACCTCACCTTCGGCTCGGTGGCGCTGATCGTGGTGGCGCTGGCGATCGGCGGCGGCGCCGGCGCGGTGATCGCCCGCAAGATCCCGATGACGGCGATGCCCCAGCTCGTCGCCGCCTTCCACTCCCTCGTCGGCCTCGCCGCGGTGATGGTGGCGGCCGGCGCGCTCTACGCCCCCTCCGCCCTCGGCATCGGCGAGGTCGGCGCGATCCACGCCCAGGCCCTCGTCGAGATGAGCCTCGGCGTCGCCATCGGCGCCATCACCTTCACCGGCTCGGTGATCGCCTTCCTGAAGCTCGACGGGCGCATGTCCGGCAAGCCGATCATGCTGCCCGGCCGGCATGCGATCAACGCGGGCCTGGCGATCCTGCTGGTGGTGCTGATCGCGGTGCTGGTCAACACCGAGAGCCACGCGGTGTTCTGGCTGATCGTACTCGCCTCGCTCGTTCTCGGCGTGCTGATCATCATCCCGATCGGCGGCGCCGACATGCCCGTCGTCGTCTCGATGCTCAACAGCTACTCCGGCTGGGCGGCGGCGGGCATCGGCTTCACCCTCGGCAACACCGCGCTGATCATCACCGGCGCCCTCGTCGGCTCGTCGGGCGCGATCCTCTCCTACATCATGTGCAAGGGCATGAACCGCTCGTTCATCTCGGTGATCCTCGGCGGCTTCGGCGGCGAGACCGCCGGGCCGGCCGGCGGGGCGGTCGAGACGCGCCCGGTCAAGCAGGGCTCGGCCGAGGACGCCGCCTTCATCATGAAGAACGCCGCCAAGGTGATCATCGTGCCGGGCTACGGCATGGCGGTGGCCCAGGCCCAGCACGCCCTGCGCGAGATGGCCGACAAGCTCAAGCACGAGGGCGTCGAGGTCAAATACGCCATCCACCCGGTGGCCGGCCGCATGCCCGGGCACATGAACGTGCTGCTGGCCGAGGCCAACGTGCCCTACGACGAGGTCTTCGAGCTCGAGGACATCAACTCCGAGTTCGCCCAGGCCGACGTCGCCTTCGTCATCGGCGCCAACGACGTCACCAACCCCGCCGCCAGGACCGACCCGACCTCGGCCATCTACGGCATGCCGATCCTCGACGTCGACAAGGCCAAGACCGTGCTCTTCATCAAGCGCGGCATGGGGTCGGGCTACGCCGGCGTCGAGAACGAACTCTTCTTCCGCGACAACACCATGATGCTCTTCGCAGACGCAAAGAAAATGGTCGAGAGCATCGTCAAGAACCTCGAGTGAGCGAGAGAACCATCCATCGCTGACGACGGCGGCGGCGGGCCTTGCCCGCCGCCGTCGCGTCATGGAGAGGCATCCGGCCGCCGCCGGGGGAGGAGCCCCGCGGACGGGCCGCAACGACGACAGGGAGCGAGACTATGACGAAACGCTGGGTGAGATTTGACGACGGCGGCACGCCGGCCTTCGGCGTGGTGGAAGGCGACAAGGTGCGGGTTTACGCCGGCGACATGTTCGCCGACGCCTGGGCTACGGAGCGCGAGGTGGATGCGGAAGGCCTCGCCCTGCTGCCGCCGAGCGAGCCGACCAAGGTGATCGCGCTCTGGAACAACTTCCGCGCCCTCGGCGCCAAGCTCGGCGTGTCGGCGCCGGTCGACCCGCTCTACCTGCTCAAGGCGGTGTCGAGCGTGACGTCGCCGGGCGCCACCGTGAACCGCCCGAAGGCCTACGACGGCCGCCTCGTCTACGAGGGCGAACTCGGCATCGTCATCGGCAAGCGGCTCTGCAACGCCGGCGTCGAGGAAGCGGAGGCCGGCATCTTCGGCTACACCTGCGTCAACGACATCACCGCGGGCGACCTTCTCAACAAGGACCCGAACTTCGCGCAGTGGGCGCGGGCCAAGAGCTTCGACGGCTTCTGCCCGTTCGGCCCAGTCATCGCGACCGGGATCGATCCGGCCGGCCTGACGATCCGAACCCTCGTCAACGGAGCCGAGCGGCAGAACTACCCCGTCTCCGACATGATCTTCCCGGCCGCCGACCTGGTGTCGCGGATCTCCGCCGACATGACGCTGATGCCGGGCGACCTGATCGCCTGCGGCACCTCCGTCGGCGTCGGGGCGATGAAGGAGCCGGAGAACGTCGTCGAGGTGCTGATCGAGGGCATCGGCACGCTGCGCAACATCGTCAGGACGACCGCCTGAAGTCCGCCCCTTCGACGCCGTCACGGTCGGGACGATTCGAACGCCCCGGCTCCAGGGAGGAGCCGGGGCGTTTTTCCATTTTGAGCCATGTACCAACGACGAAACGCCGCGCGGGGGACCCGCACGGCGCCCGACGATGTCGACCCTCCCGCCCCGGGAGGGGCCGGATCAGTTCAGCTTGTCGACGTCGACCGCGACGGTGATGGCGCCGATCGCCTTGCCGCCGTCGGAGACCGAGAGACTGACCTGGGCGATCTTCTTGCCGTCCTCCTCCTCGACCTCGTCGACGAAGATGGCGTCCGGGCCCACCGGATAGGTCTTCTGCCACTTGGCCTCGTCGGCCTGGAAATAGTCCGAGGTACCGTCGGTCTGGCCGACGTTGAGGCCCTTGTCGTCCATGACGAAGGCTTCGATCATCGCCTCGCCGACCTCGGCGCGCCGCGCCTTCAGGAACTCCGACAGCGGATTGTTCATCGTCGCCTCGATGAGGTCGGTCTTGCTCTTGTCCTTCCAGCCTTCGTCGAGTTCGACGATCTCCATGTAGTCGATGGTCTTGTGCTTCTCGTTGGCGGCCTTGACGGCGTCGACGACCGCCGGATCGGAGAGCCAGGGCTTGATCTTGGCGACGGCGAAATCGGTGACGGGCTGGACGTGCGGCGCGTCCTCGGCCGCGGCAAGAGCCGGGAAGCCGGCGACGACGAGAACCGCGAGGACGGAAGCGAGGCTGCGTTTCATGTTTCCCCCAACAAGGTCTTTTTATCTGAGCGGGTCGGATCAACTCCGCCTCGAAGCCGTAGCATTTGGCATTCGTAATGCCAACAAGAATCCATCGCTGTCGTCGGCAGGAAAGTTGCTGCAATGCAAGAAGAACGTGCCGGAAGGGCTGGAGGTGACTGGCGTCCCGGCATCGGCTTTACTTGGTATGCCAGCCGTGAGCTGGTATCCCAGAGTTGATCCGGACGATGGTCGCTGGCGCCGTCACGGTGTTGCAGTCGGCTGGCATGCCAAGACGAGTCGCAGGGCGACCCGTCCTGCCGCACAACGAGCCGGAAGCGACACTGACGACCCCCCTCCCTTCGGAAGCGCCCTGCGGCTTCCTGTCTCCACCCCATGAAATCAAGGCGATGGCGGTTGCCTGGCCCTGGCAGTGGGCCGATACTCCGCTCGCGCTCCGATGGGCGGAGCGGAAGCGGATTTGCTTGAAATCTCGACGATCAGGCGGACGTAGCAGGAGGCGTCTTCTTGGTATGCCAGAGAAATCCGTCGTATTGCGCTGCGAATTTTGCGATCGGGCGGAGTCGTTCCGATCGCCGATCATGAAGAGAGGTATTCGTCATCATCGTGTGGATACGTAAGGAAGAATCGGTAATTTTGCGCCGCACAATTCAAGCCGGTTGTTCTGGTATACCAGCGTTGACGAGGCCTCTCCGACTTGGATGCGAGAAGAATTCCAGTTGATTCCGGCGTCTCTGCCATACATTATGCCAGACGTCCGGCGGCAGTGTTCGACGGCAGAGGGAATAAAATCCGTTTCAAAATCAAACGGGAGGAAACTTAATGCGCAAGTTCGCATCCACGATTCTGGCCAGCGTCGCGGCCGTCGGAATGCTCGCGGCGTCGGCCCCGGCCTTCGCCTGGGAGCCGGAGAAGACCGTCGAGTTCATCGTGCCGGCCGGCACCGGCGGCGGCGCCGACCAGATGGCCCGCATGATCCAGGGTATCATCCAGAAGCACAACCTGATGTCCCAGCCGCTGGTGGTGATCAACCGCGGCGGCGGTTCCGGCGCCGAGGGCTTCCTCGACGTCAAGGGTTCCGAGGGTAATCCCGACAAGATCATCATCACCCTGTCCAACCTCTTCACCACCCCGATGGCGACCGGCGTGCCCTTCTCCTGGAAGGACCTGACGCCGGTAGCGATGATGGCCCTCGACGAGTTCGTCCTCTGGGTCAACGCGTCCTCGCCCTACAAGACTCCGGCCGAGTACATCGACGCGGTCAAGGAAGGCGGTCCGTCGAAGTTCCAGATGGGCGGCACCGGGTCCAAGCAGGAAGACCAGATCATCACCGCCGCCATCGAGCAGGTGACCGGTGCCAAGTTCACCTACGTCCCCTACAAGGGCGGCGGCACGGTGGCGGCCCAGCTGGTCGGCGGGCATGTCACCTCGTCGGTGAATAACCCGATCGAGGCGGTCTCGCAGTGGCGGGCCGGGGAACTGCGGGCGCTCTGCGTGTTCGACTTCGAGCGCATCAAGCTCGACGAGAAGGTCACGCCGGACATGTCCTGGGGCGACATCCCGACCTGCAAGGAATCCGGCCTCGACATCGAGTATCTGATGCTGCGCGGCATCATGATGGCCCCCGGCGTGAGCCAGGAGCAGGTCGACTACTACGTCGGCGTGCTCGAGAAGGTTCGCGAGACCCCGGAATGGCAGGACTTCATGGCCAAGGGCGCGTTCAACACGACCTTCATGAAGGGCGAGGAATTCGCCACCTGGCTGGCTTCCGCCGAAGAGACCCATCGTGACCTGATGGACAAGGCGGGCTTCCTCAAGAAGTAAGTTCCTCTGCCACGCAGGCCCGCCCTCCTGCCTTCGCGGCGAGGAGGACGGGTCCTGCGCGGCCGGACGCGCAACAACGGATACGGAAGATCGGGGGCGGCGATGTCTCACGAAACCAATGACAAGAGCGAATACACCGTCGCACATCGGACGGTCGAACTGTGTGTGGCCGGCGCCCTGATGATCGTGGCGCTGGTCGTGATGTACGACAACTGGAAGACCGGCGCCGGCTGGGCCTTCGACGGACCGGAGGCGGGCTACTTCCCGTTCTGGATCGGCGTGATCCTGCTGATCTCCTCCGTGGGAACCTTCGTCACCACGCTGCGCAACAGCAGCTTCGGGCGCGAGACCTTCGTCGAGCGCGGTCAGCTGAAGCAGATCCTCCAGGTGCTGATCCCGGCGATCGTCTTCGTCGCCGCGATTTCGTTCATCGGCATCTACGTGGCGGCGGCGATCTTCATCGCCTTCTTCATGGTCTACCTGGGCAAGTACCCGGTCTGGAAGGTCGTTCCGGTGTCGGTCGGCGTGCCGCTGGCCCTCTTCGTGCTGTTCGAGATCTGGTTCCTCGTGCCGCTGCCCAAGGGTCCCGTCGAGGCGATGCTCGGCTACTGAGCCGGACCTCCCGTCGCCGGAACCACGGCCGAAGCCCGGGCGCCGCTTCCCCCTGATCGCCGGAGCGCCCGGCCGCCGGCCTCCCGAGACGCCCGATCGACGGCGGACGGCAATCGTCCGCTCCATCGCACGCCGCGGGGCCACGCCCGGCGGCGACAGGGGGCGGCTTGTCCGACCACACGACGGTTCACGAGAACATCCGGGTCGACGGGGCGACCTTTTCCTTCTCGTGAAGCCATCCGCTCTGCGGAACCGATTGCGCAGCCGGAGCCGGGGGGTCCGGGCGGCTGCATCAACAGACCTGACGAGACGGCGGCGGTCGCGTCGAGCGACGGCAGCGGGCGGCTGAAACGACGCCGGTCTCCTCACATCATCTGACGGAGGGTACTCCCTTGGACGCGTTCCTCTCACTCATGCACGGCTTTACCGTCCTGGCCGACCCGATGAACATCGTCTACATGTTCATCGGCGTCTTCCTCGGCGTTCTGATCGGCGTGCTGCCGGGCCTCGGCGGCGCCAACGGCGTCGCCATCCTGCTGCCGCTGACCTTCTCCATGGAACCGGTCTCGGCGATCATCATGCTGTCGTCGATCTATTGGGGCGCGCTGTTCGGCGGCGCCATCACCTCGGTGCTGTTCAACATCCCGGGTGAACCCTGGTCGGTGGCGACGACCTTCGACGGCTACCCCCTCGCCCAGAAGGGCCAGGCGGGCCAGGCGCTGACGGCGGCCTTCACCTCGTCCTTCTTCGGCGCCTTCATCGCCACGATCGTCCTGACCTTCCTCGCGCCGATCATCGCCAGCTTCGCGCTGCGCTTCGGTCCACCGGAGTTCTTCGCGGTCTACCTGCTGACCTTCTGCTCCTTCGTCGGCATGGGCAAGGAACCGCCGTTCAAGGTGCTCGCGGCGATGATGCTCGGCTTCGCGCTCGCCAGCGTCGGCATGGACACCGTCACCGGCCAGCTCCGCATGACCTTCGGCACCGTCGAACTGCTCAAGGGCTTCGACTTCCTGATCGCGGTCATCGGCCTGTTCGGCGTCGGCGAAATCCTGCTGACCATGGAAGAGGGCCTCGCCTTCCGCGGCAAGGACGCCAAGATCAGCCCGACCGTGGTCTGGCAGACCTGGAAGCAGCTGCCGAAGTACTGGGCCACCTCGATCCGCGGCTCGATCGTCGGTTGCTGGATGGGCATCACCCCCGGCGGCGCCACTCCGGCCTCCTTCATGAGCTACGGCCTCGCCAAGCGCTTCTCCAAGAACGGCGACAACTTCGGCAAGGGTGAGCTCGAAGGCGTCGTCGCCCCCGAGACTGCGGCCCACGCCGCCGGCACCTCGGCCCTGCTGCCGATGCTGACCCTCGGCATCCCGGGTTCGCCCACCGCCGCGGTGCTGCTCGGCGGCCTGCTGATCTGGGGCCTCCAGCCCGGCCCGCTGCTCTTCGTCGAGCAGAAGGACTTCGTCTGGGGCCTCATCGCCTCGATCTATCTCGGCAACATCGCCGGCCTGATCGTGGTGCTGACGACCGTGCCGCTGTTCGCCTCGATCCTGCGGATCCCCTTCTCGATCATCGCGCCGATCATCCTCGTGATCTGTGCGGTCGGTGCCTACACGGTCAGCAACGCGATGCTCGACATCTCGGTGATGATGGTGTTCGGCGTGATCGGCTACCTGTTCAAGAAGTGCAACTATCCGCTGGCGCCGCTGGTGCTCGCGCTGGTGCTCGGCGCCAACGCCGAGGACGGCTTCCGTCAGTCGATGCTGGTCTCGGGCGGCGACGTCTCGATCTTCTTCTCGAACTGGCTGGTCGGCTCGATCGTCACCCTCGCGCTCGTGATGCTGTTCTGGCCGATGATCTCCGCCTTCCTCGCCAGCATGAAGAAGAAGGGCGGCACGCCGGGCGAAATGTCGGCCTGAGGCCGGCTCGCCCCCGATGCGACGCGATCGAGGCGCCGCGGCTCACCCGAGCCGCGGCGCCTTCGCTTTGCCGGAACCGCGGCACGCCTCCCGCCGCCGGCGCCGATGAAACCGGCGCGGGCGATGAAGGAGCCTGATTGTCGTCGCCGGATGAACACTCTGTCGCCGTCGTCGCCGGTTGCCGGATCAGTGCGGGGCCGTCACTCTGCCCCCGCCGGTGTGCGAGGCCGTTCCGGCGCCCTCGAGGGGGAACGTCCGCTTCCGCCGGCCGTTGCCCCCACACCGATCCGGCCGGCACCGTGTCCGGCTTCCCCCTTCGAGGAGATCTCCCGATGACGAAAGTGCTCGTGCTCTACTATTCCGCCTACGGCCACATCGAGGCCATGGCCAAGGCGGTGGCGGAGGGCGCCCGCAGCACCGGCGCCGACGTGACGATCAAGCGGGTGCCGGAACTCGTGCCGGAAGAGGTGGCGAAGGCCTCGCACTACAAGCTCGACCAGGAGGCGGAGATCGCGACGCCCGCGGAACTCGCCGATTACGACGCCATCATCTTCGGGTCCGGAACCCGCTACGGCACCGTGACCTCGCAGATGCGCAATTTCATCGACCAGACCGGCGGCCTGTGGGCGCAGGGCAAGCTGGTCGGCAAGGTCGGCTCCGTGTTCACCTCGACGGCGACCCAGCACGGCGGCCAGGAATCGACGATCCTCGGCTTCATCCCGACGCTGATGCACCACGGCATGGTGGTGGTCGGTCTGCCCTATGCCTTCGCCGGCCAGATGGGGGTCGAGGAGGTCAAGGGCGGCTCGCCCTACGGCGCCTCGACCATCACCGACGGTGACGGATCCCGGATGCCGTCCGCGGTCGAACTCGAGGCCGCCCGGTATCAGGGTGCCCATGTCGCGAAGATCGCGGCCAAGCTCTCGGCCTGAGGAGCCAGGCCAGGACCCGTCGAAGGCCGGCGCTCCCGCCATCGTCACGCCCGCCGCGGTCCCCCCCGCGGCGGGCGTCGTCTTTTGCGATCGAGCGTAAGGGGTTATTCCGTGACCATGGACGGAATGTGTCTTTTGATGTTGACGATTTTCCCGCATTTGCGGAATTGAACACGCACGGGGCCCTATGCGGCGCGGTGCCCCGCCGATTCGTCGCGGACGGCGAACGGCGGTGCGGTGGCGGATATCGCCGGGGGCCGCGACGCATTATGCTGGGGTCTTCGCCCCGCCGTGGATCGGCGGAGCGATCGGGGGGAGGCGCAGGGGTCATGGTGAGGTGCGTCGATTGCCGCTGGCGGAGACACCCGGCGTTCAAGACGGTCGACCACGAGACGCTCATGCAGATCCAGAGCATGAAGCGGGCTCATCAGCGTCTCGCCGCCGGAACGGAGCTGATCCACCCGGGCGAGGACGTCGACGTCCTCTATACGGTCTACGCCGGCTGGATCTGCCGCTACAAGGAGATCGAGGACGGCCGGCGGCAACTGGTCGGCATCTCGCTGCCGGGCGATCTCGTCGGCATGCAGGCGGCGATGTTCGACGCCGCCTCCTACGGCGCCTTCGCCCTCACCGACGTCGAGGTCTGCGTGCTGCCGCGCCGGAGGGTGTGGGAGCTGTTCGGGGACTGGCCCGAACTCGCCTTCGACGTGACCTGGCTCTGCGCCCGCGAGGAACGCTTTCTCGACGAGCATCTCACCACCGTCGGCCAGCGCACCGCGGTCGAGCGGGTCGCCGCCCTGATCTGCGGCCTCCACGACCGGCTCGCGGTCCTCGGCCTCGTCGACGCCGACGGCGGCTTCGCCTTTCCGCTGCGCCAGCAGCACATCGCCGACGCCCTCGGCCTGTCGCTGGTTCACACCAACAAGACGCTGGCGCGGCTGCGGCGGCTCAACGTCCTCGGCGTTTCCGGCGGCCGGGTGGTGGTCGCGGACGCCGAGCAGCTGCGCGCGCTCGCCAAGGTCGCCGAGGAAGAGCGGGTGCCGCGCCCGCTGATCTGAACCGCCTCAGCCGTCACCGTCGCCGTCAGCCCCGGACCCGGGGCACCTGCTCGGTGCTTTCCAGAACCACCAGCGAGCGCGAGGCGACCGACACCGGCTTGCGGTTGGAGACGGTTTCGCCCTCGAGATGCAGGGCGGTGTCGACGATCGCGGTCCAGCGCGCCGGCGCCATCTTCGGCAGCGTGAACTCGACGTCGATGTGCGAGGCGTTGAACAGGATCATCAGCACGGCCTCTCCGGCCCGGGCCGGGGCGAGGCGGACGGTGAGGCACTTGACGTGCGGCCGTTCCCATTCCTCCGGCGTCATCCGCTCGCCCGATGCCGAGAACCAGGTGACGTCGGGCTGGCCGAGCGCGTTGCGCGAGCCGGTGAGGAATTCGGCGTGGGACAGGGCCGAATGGGCCCGGCGCAAATCGATCATCCGGCCGACGAAGGCGACGAGGTCCGGATCCTGGTCGTCCCACTCGATCCAGCCGATCTCGTTGTCCTGACAATAGGCGTTGTTGTTGCCGCCCTGGCTGTTGCCGGCCTCGTCGCCGCCGAGCAGCATCGGTACGCCCTGGGACAGCAGCAGGGTGGCGACGAGGTTGCGCTTCTGGCGACGGCGCAGCTCGTTGACCTCCTCGTCGTCGGTCTCGCCCTCGACGCCGCAGTTCCAGCTCTTGTTGGCGTCGTGGCCATCGCGGTTGTCCTCGCCGTTGGCCTCGTTGTGCTTGTCGTTGTAGGAGACGAGGTCGGTGAGGGTGAAGCCGTCGTGGGCGGTGATGAAGTTGACGCTCGACCACGGCCGGCGGTGACCCTCGCCGAACAGGTCGGTCGAGGCGGCGAAGCGGCGGGCGAAGCTCGGCAACAGGCCCTCGTAGCCGCACCAGAACTCGCGCACCACGTCGCGGTAGTCGCCGTTCCACTCCGAAAAGCCCGGCGGAAAGGCGCCGAGCTGGAAGCCGCCCGGGCCGATGTCCCACGGCTCGGCGATCAGC
The DNA here is from genome assembly GCA_937900425.1 of uncultured Alphaproteobacteria bacterium. GTDB lineage: Bacteria > Pseudomonadota > Alphaproteobacteria > Rhizobiales > Pleomorphomonadaceae > CALCDT01. Next base: position 10,796 of record CALCDT010000096.1, read on the forward strand.
TTGACCCGAGAGAGCACCGGGTCCTGCAGGATGGCGTTGAAGAAGGCGTGGCCCGGGTCGAAGCCCTCCGGCCGGCGGCCGAGGGTGACGGCGAGATCGAAGCGGAAGCCGTCGACCCCGTAGATGGTCGACCAGGTCCTGAGCGAATCGAGGATCATCTGCAGCACGCGCGGGTGGTTGGTGTTGAGCGCGTTGCCGCAGCCGGTGAGGTTGTCGTAGTAGCGCGGCTCGCCCGGCAGCAGGCTGTAGTATGAGGCGTTGTCGATGCCGCGGAAGGAGAGGGTCGGCCCGAGGTGGTTGCCCTCGGCGGTGTGGTTGTAGACGACGTCGAGGATGATCTCGATGCCGGCCTGGTGCAGGCGATCGACCGCCATCGCGATCTCCTCGAGCCCGCCGGGTCCGAGATAGCGGGCCTCCGGCGCGAAGAAGGCGAGGGTGTTGTAGCCCCAGTAGTTGGAGAGGCCGCGGTCGACGAGGTGGCGGTCCTGGGTGAAGGCGTGGACCGGCATCAGCTCGATCGCGGAGATGCCGAGGTCGACGAGATAGTCGATCACCGCGTCGGTGGCGAGGGCGGCGAAGGTGCCGCGCACCTTCTCCGGCACCAGCGGGTGGCGCATGGTGAAGCCGCGGGCATGGGCCTCGTAGATCACCGTCTTCGGCCAGGGCACCCGCGGATGGGGCGTGTGGACCAGCGGCATCGACGGCGTGACGCGGGCCTTGGGCATGAAGGGGGCGCTGTCGCGATCGTCGAGCACGAGGTCGGCGTCGTCGCCGTCGCCGATGCGGTAGCCGTGCAACGCGTCGTTCCAGCGGATGTTGCCGACCAGTTCGCGGGCATAGGGGTCGAGCAGCAGCTTGGCGTCGTTGAAGCGGTGGCCCTCCATCGGCGCCCAGGGGCCGGAAACCCGCCAGCCGTAGACCTGGCCGCGGCCGACGCCGGGCAGATGGCAGTGCCAGACGCCGTTGGTACATTCGCGCACGGCGATGCGCTCGCTCTCGCGCTCGCCGTCGGTGTCGAACAGGCAGAGCGTCACGGCGGTGGCGTTGTCGGAGAACAGGGCGAAGTTGGTTCCGGTGCGGTCCGGGGTCGCGCCGAGGGGATAGGGGGCGCCGGCCTCGACGCGCCTCATGAACGCACCTCGAGGCGCGGAAGCAGGGGGCACGCTGCCATCAGGGCGGGCATGAAGACACTCCTCGTTGCAGCGAAGGCCCGGCGGAAGGCGATCGCCGGGGGGATCGATGGGGCCGCCGTCGTCGGCTGCGGGCGCCGTGACCGACGTCGGCCGCCGGAGCAACGGATGATCGCGGCATTTGTTCACTGCTTCGTGACGAGGGCGGGGCGGTGCGGCCATGCGTCCTGTGCATGGCACTTTTCTCCGATCCCGACAAAGGAAAGGCCCCGGCTCGGGGAGCCGGGGCCTTGCGTGGTGGCGGGACGCCGCGGGTGGCGGGGAGAGCGGACGTTGCCGGCCGCCCCGCCCCGGCGTCAGAGCATCCCCAGCACGTAGGGCTGCACCTCGACATAGCCGCGATAGATCATGTCGAGCGCCACGTAGAGGATGATGGCGAGACCGACATAGGCGATCCAGCGGTGCTTGCTGAGCAGGCCGGCGATGAAGTTGGCGGCGAGGCCCATCAGGGCGATCGACAGCACGAGGCCGATGACCAGCACGGTCGGATGCTCGCGCGCGGCGCCGGCGACGGCGAGAACGTTGTCGAGCGACATCGAGACGTCGGCGACGATGATCTGCCAGGCGGCCTGCGCGAAGGTCTTGCGCGGGGCGCCGGCGGCGATCTTGCCGTCGTGGTCGATGTCTTCACCGGTGAGCGTTTCCGCGGCGATGACGTCGTCGTGCTCGTGGCCCGCGCGCAGCTCGCGCCACATCTTCCAGGCGACCCAGAGCAGCAGGATGCCGCCGGCGAGCAGCAGGCCGACGATCGAGAGAAGGACGGTGGTGACGCTGGCGAAGGCGATACGCAGCACGGTGGCCGCGATGATGCCGATGAGAATGACCTTGCCGCGCTGGTCCTTGGGAAGGCCCGCCGCGGCGAGACCGATGACCACCGCGTTGTCGCCGGCCAGCACCAGGTCGATCATGATGACCTGGAGCAGGGCCGACATCGCATCGGCGGTGAAAAGACCTTCGAAGATACCTTCCATAGTGAACTCCTCGCTGGAATTGCCACGAGGAGCCGCCCCGATGTCGCTTCCACCCCCGTCCCGACGCTCGATGGACGAGCAGGTCGGACCGGTCCCCGGAAGGCCGCTCGGCTGGAGGTCGCCCGATGTCCCCGTACGACCGCCGGCCGCGCAGCCGGCCGTGGCTCCCTCGCTGGAAAGCGGCCACGCGAAATGGCCGCCTCGACCAAGGTCGAGCCGGATAGAAAAAACAGAATGAACTCAGAAAGCTGTTCTCATGGGGCCGCTCCGTCACAACTCAGTCCGACATCGCAGTTTCGAGAACTGCCAGAGGGGCCCGGCCTGATATCATATAGATAGGTGTTTTCCCGGAACGTTCAAGGGCGGGCTGCGAAAAAAAGCGACACCCCTCGACACTTTCTCGTGAGAGGGCGGCCGCTGCCAGGCGTCTTCCGGCGAAAAAGCAAGGTCCCGGACGGCGACGCCGTCCGGGACCCGCATCATCCCCCGACGGCGACGGGCCGTCAGGCGTGGACCGGTGCGCCGGTCACGAAGGGCAGCACGTCGAGGACGCCGTCGTAGGTCATGTGGGCGGCGACGTAGACGATGATGGCGAGACCGACGTAGGCGATCCAGCGGTAGCGGGTCAGCAGGCCGGCGATGAAGTTGGCGGCCAGACCCATCAGCGCGATCGAGATGACGAGACCGACCATCATGATGCCCGGATGGTCCTTGGCGGCGCCGACGATGGCCAGAACGTTGTCGAGCGACATCGAGACGTCGGCGACGACGATCTGCATCGCGGCCTGCATGAAGGTCTTGTGGCTGTGCTGGCCGGCATGGGCCGGGTCCATCTCGTCCTCGTGTTCCTGCTCGCGCAGTTCGGTCCACATCTTCCAGCAGACGTAGAACAGCAGCACGCCGCCGACGAGCAGCAGGCCGGTGATGTTGACCAGCACCGAGCCGACCGCGGCGAAGCCGATGCGCATCACCGTCGCGGCGGCGATGCCGAACAGGATGGCCTTGGCGCGCTGCTCGGCCGGAAGGCCGGCGGCGGCGAGGCCGATCACCACCGCGTTGTCCCCCGACAGCACGATGTTGATCATGATCACGGTCATCAGCGTGGTCAGCGCGTCGGCCGCCATGAACTGATCCAGAAATTCCATGGAAATCGCTCCTTTTCCCCGTTGTCCCTCGAGGGAGCGAACCGCCGTGCCCGCAGGGTGCCGTACCGGTCGGACCGGAGCGGGCGTTCCCCGTCATTCGCCCACGGGCATCGATGTGCTGGCTGAAACCTGCGCGGGCCGCTCTCTGTTCTTCAAGAAGTCAGTCCGACATCGCAGTCCCGGGGACTGCCAGAGGGGCCCGGCCTGATCTTTGGCATATAGCATACCAGAGACGGGCCGGACAATATGCCCGCCCTGCGCCGTCGCCGGCGCAAGTGCAGAACTTCTGAACACCGGCGAAATAATCCGTTCCGCCGCCTCTTTCATCGCCCGGGACGCGCCGGCCGTGCTCGACCGCCGGCCGGGACGGCAGCGGAGGGGATCGAGGGCCCCGACGATCAGGCGTCGACCGTGAGCACGATCTTGCCGATGTGGGTGCTGGTCTCCATCAGCGCGTGGGCCTTCGCGGCCTCGGCGAGCGGGAAGGTGGCGTGGACCTGCGGCTTGACGGTGCCGGCTGCGAGCAGCGGCCAGACCTTGGCCTCGAGTTCGGCGGCGATCGCGGTCTTGGCGGCGACCGACTGGGCGCGCAGGGTCGAGCCGGTCTGGACGAGGCGCTTCATCATCAGCCGGGTGAAGTCGACCTCGACCTTGGAGCCCATCAGGAAGGCGATGCTGACGATGCGGCCCTCGGTGGCCGCGGCCACCCAGTTCTGCTCGATGTAGGGGCCGCCGACCATGTCGAGGATCAGTTCGACGCCTTCCTTGTTCGTCGCCTTGCGCACCGCCTCCAGCCAGTTCTCGCTCCTGTAGTTGATGGCGAGGTCGGCGCCGAGGGCGCGGCAGGCGTCGCATTTCTCGTCCGAGCCGGCGGTGGTGAACACCTTCGCGCCGAAGGCCTTCGCCAGCATGATCGCGGTGGTGCCGATGCCGGAGGATCCGCCGTGGACCAGCAGCGTCTCGCCGGCGCGCAGCCCGCCGCGCTGGAAGACGTTGTGCCAGACCGTGAAGAAGGTCTCGGGAACGGCGGCGGCCTCGGCGTCGGTCAGCCCGGCGGGGCGGGGCAGGGCGTTGCCGGCGTCGACGAGGGCGTATTCGGCGTAGCCGCCGCCCGGGGTCAGCGCGACCACGGCGTCGCCGACGCGCCAGCGGGTGACGCCCGCGCCCAGCGCGGCCACGGTGCCGGCGACCTCGAGGCCGGGAAGGTCGGTGGTGCCCTTCGGCGGCGGATAGGCGCCGGTGCGCTGGAGCACGTCGGGCCGGTTGACGCCGGCGGCGACGACCTTCACCAGGATCTCGCCCGGGCCGGGCCGGGGCACCGGGCGGGTCTCGGGGACGAGAACCTCCGGGCCGCCGGGCTCGCGGATCGCGACGACGGTCATGGTTTCGGGCAGGTCGGTCATGGCGGGGCTCCTGGCGAGGCGGTGGTGGATCGCCTTCTCATGGACCAGCCGGACGGCGATGGAAAGGCGGAAGCGGCGCGCCGGGATCGCCGACGGCGCCGGTCGCGAGGGCGCCGCCCTCGTGCGGTGCGCGGCCGACCTGCGGGAGGCACAAAAGACCATCGCACGGCACGAGGGGACGTCGTCGCCGGACCTCGGCGTCGTCGCTGGCGGTGGCGGCGACCGGGCCGGAGCGACCCGGCGCCGGGATCAGTCGAAGATGCCCTCGCTGTGCTTCTCGACGTAGGCGGCGAGGCCGAGGGTGTGGTCGCGGGCGAGCCGCTCGGCGCGCTCGGTGTCGCGCTGCTCCAGCGCCTCGATGATGGCGCGGTGCTCGACGATCGACTGGCTGGCGCGGTCGTCGCGGCCGATGGTCATCTGGCGGATGCCGCGCACGTGCAGCAGCAGGTTCTCGGTCATCTCGGCCAGAACGCTCGACCCGGTCAGCTGGATGATGGTCTGGTGGAAGCGGATGTTGGCCGAGGAATATTCGTTGAGATAGTCGGCCGGCCGGTGGCTGTCGTCGAACTCGTCGAACATCGGGCGCAGCCTGGCGATGTCGGCGTCCTTGGCGCGCTGGGTGACGAGGCGGGCGGCCATGCCTTCGAGCGCGGCCCAGGCCTGGATCATCTCGATCACCTCGCGCTTGGTCTTGCGCAGCACGATGATGCCCCGCCGCGGCATCGACTTGACGAAGCCCTGCTGCTCCAGCATGGCGATCGCCTCGCGCACCGGGGTGCGGCTGATGCCGAGACGCTCGGACAACTGGCGCTCGTCGAGCCAGGTCGGCTCGTTCGTGCTGTAGATGTCCATGTTGGTGATGGCGTGCTTGAGGGCGCCATAGACCCGGGTCTTGTAGGTCTGCTCCGGAGCGAACTTCTCGAGCACGAGGTCCGGGGTCGACTCGTCGGCGATCGGCCAACGGACTTGGGGTTTGCTCGCCACGGCACGAAATCTCCCGTCAAACGTCTGAACTGGGATTTATAATGCCATATGGCCGATCGTGCACGCGATCTTCCGGCGGTGAGACAAATGAGCCCGCATGCGGCCAAAGCCGTCTTCCCGGGCGTCAATGCGAGACCTTACTCACGCAAATCTTCTGAAGACCTTTTCAGAAAAACTGACAAGGTCGTCTTACGATTCGCGGTGCCGGAGAGCTGCGCTCCGCCGGCACCGCCTTCTATCATCCGTGCGCTCCGAATTCGAGGGCGATGGCGGCGCCGATCTCGAGGACGGCGGCGTAGCAGTCCTCGATCGGATCGATCAGTCGGGCGCTGAGGGCCGCATAGTTGGCCGGCGAGTCGCCGGGGTAGCTGTGCGGCTCGCTGAGCTTGTAGCTCGACATGTCGGCGGCGTTGACCGGATAGGCGTCGTGGAGCAGGGCGACGGCCTCGGGAATCCGCAGCGAGAAGATCAGCTCCATGATGTCCTCGCGCGAGACGTCGTTGCGGGTCGAGAAGCGCGGTACGCGGGCGGCGGCGAGGAAGATGTGCTGGAGCAGGGCGAGCCGCACCGCGTGCAGCATGTCGAGGCGCTGGCGCTTCTCGCTGACCTCCTCGTCGGCCGACAGGCCGGCGCCGTCGAGCAGGCGGTGCAGCCAGATCGCGTCGAGGCGCAGCTTGACGGCGAGGGCCGAGATCGAGGCGGCGCGCTCGTCGCCTTCCAGCAACTGGGTGATGAAGAGACAGGGTTCGGCGAGATGGGGCTCGGCGCCGGCATAGGGCCGGGTCGACCAGAACACCGGGTCGAACAGCACGGCGAAGGCGGCGAGCGCCTTGATGCTGGACCGCTTCTTGATCTCGCTGACGTGGGAGGAGAGCCGGCGCAGCCGGTCGGACTTGGCGTAGACGTCGAGGAAGCGTTCCTCCTCGCCGCGGGCGGCGGTGCCGAAGCCTGCGATGACGGTCAGCGGATGGCCGAGTTGCTGCAGGATCGCGTTGTGCGGGATCGCCCGGAACTTGCGGACCTGGTGGACCTCGCCGGACGAGACGTCGAACTGGCGGCGCGACTTGCGCGAACCGGTCTCGTTGAGCAGCCCCTGGGCGAAGGAGCCGAGGGTGCGGTGATAGGCGCGGTCCTCGAGCAGGTGATCGTGGAAGCTGGCGACGCGGCGGTAGAAGTCGAAGGAGAAATTGGAGCGGGTGTAGAGGCTGTCGTCGCCGGACAGATCGCGCCAGTCGGCCTCGGCCTCGATCAGGCGGGTGATCGCGGCCAGCGCCAGCTCGGGCGTCTCGAAATAGACGAAGCCGTCGCCGCCCTGGAAGGTGACCTCGTGCTTGACGGCGATGCCGAGCGCCTCGAACTGCTGGCGGGCCCAGGGACTGAAGACGTAGAGGCAGCGGTCGAGGAAGGATTTCTGATGGGCGCCGCGGCCGGCCGATTCGCCGTGGGTGTCGAAGATCAGCACCTCGACGTCGGTGAGGCCGTAGCGTTCGCAGGCCCGGGCGAGCTGGCCGTGCAGCCGCTCGATCGCCATCGCCGCCGGAATCTGGCCCATGAACCGGCCCGAGTCGGAGAAGCCGGTCTGGACCGCGATACGGCCGCGCCGGCGCACCATCTCGCGGAACTCGGGGATCGCGAACAGCACGTCGAAGAAGCGGGCGCTGCCCTCGAGCGCCTTGGGCGTCTCGAACAGCGGCGAGACGTCGAGCTTGTGGTCGACGCCGAACAGGCGCGAGAAATAGTAGGCGACGAGAGCGGTGGCCGGGGCCTCGCACTCGGCGATCAGCATGCGGATCGAGGCGTCGCGGTCGACGTGCTTGAGGATCTGCGCGGCGATGATGAACATGCGCAGCGCGGTCTTCTGCTCGATGTCGAGCGAGCCGAAGTTGACCTTGGCCGGTTCGGCGTCGCGGATCAGGCCGGCGAGACGGTCGAGCATCGAGCGCGAACCGATCTGCTCCTCCGAATCCATGTCGAGGAGCTGCATCACCGCGTTGTGGAGCTGGGTGGCGTTGATGCGCATGTGCACCTCGCCGACGCCGAAGCCGAGCGAGCGCATCTCCGAGCGCAGGCCGATCAGCTCGACGGCGAGATCGTCGGGCGCCTCGTCGATCGCCTCGCCGAGGATGGCGACGAGCGGATCGACGCTGACCTCCTTGTGCGGGTGGTCGGAGGTCAGAAGATCGGCGGCGGTGTCGAGGGCGCCCTTGTCGAGCGGCTCCTGCGAGAAGGCCTCGAGCACCCAGGCGCTCCAGGCCCTGAGGCGCTTCAGCCGCAGGGCGAGCTGGCCGACGTGGCTGTTCTCGGCGACGGCCTTGGGAAAGGCGCGGGCGATCTGCTCGAGCCGGCTCTCGTAGCGGCTGATCTGGTGGACCTTCTCGGCGAGGCGGAAGCGGAAGGTGTCGTTCCAGCGGATGTCGGTGCGCCCGTCGAGGTCGTAGCCGATCCAGGTGCCGAGGCCGGAAAAGCCGAAGTCCGTCCTGCGCCAGCCGTCCGGGTGGCGCTCCTTCATCAGGTCGCAGGCGACGCGGCCGGCGGCGAGCAGGGCGTCCTTGGCGGCGTCGAGCGCGTCCATGGTGGCGAGATGCTCGACCTGGAGGGTCAGCGGCCGGTCGGGGCCGAGCGGATCGGAAGGCGTCTCGACGGCCTGGCCGCTCGCCATCCGGGCGAGGGCCTGGCGCTGGCGGCGTTTCAGCAGGAAGGTCGGGTGGGCGGTGAAGACGACGCCGATGCGGGCCTTGGCGAGCCGCTCGACGTCGGCGTCGAGATCCGGGGTCTCGCCGAGCAGGCGGGCGAACGCCGCGCGCAGACGGTCGAGGTTGGCTTCGCGCGCCACCGGGCCGACGTAGGCGCCGAGCCCCGCGGCGCGGGCCTCGAAGGATTCCTGGCCGAGACGGCGGGCGAGGGCGACGAGATCGGCGTGGTCGAGCTTGCCGGCCTCGAGATCGCGCGACAGCTCGAAGGAGAGCTGGGCGACCGGATTGTAGCGGGGCTCGTCCGGCAGGCGGTCCCGGAAGATCTTGAGCCGCGCCCGGCAACGGGCCTCGAGGCTCGCCGGATCGCGGCTGGTCGTCTCTGAGGCGGGCGCGGCGATCAACATGCGGAAATCCCTCGGCTGATGGACGGGGTGCGCGCGGCCGTGACGCCGGTGCCGCCTTCGCGCCCGGGCGCCGGCGGGCGGACGGCCGATGCTGCATCGCACCCGTCGAACGCTATCATCTAGACGCGATCGCCCCGAGAGGACAAGGCGGCGAATGACTATTTCTCCGGCAGGATGAAATGCTGCACAGAGTGGAGCGGAGGAGGGCGCAGGACCGGTGGCGGAACGCCGTTCCGGGGAGGCGCCCGGCATGAAACAGGCGGCGCGGAAGCCGCGCCGCCTGCCTCGTCATCGGGATCGGAACCGGACCGCGCCGCGGCCCGGCCGCCGGATCACACCGCCTTGGCGGCGTGCATCTCGGCGATCTGGTCGGCGCTGTAGCCGAGCTGGGCGAGAACCTCGTCGGTGTGCTCGCCGAGCAGCGGCGAAGCCGTGATCTCGACCTTCATGTCCGAGAACTTGATCGGCGAGCCGACGGTGAGGTACTTGCCGAGCTTCGGGTGGGCGACCTCGACGATGGTGCCGCTCTCGCGCAGCGACGGGTCGTTGGCGATCTCCTTCATGGAGAGCACCGGGGCGCAGGGGATGTCGAACTTGCGCAGGATGTCGACGGCCTCGAACTTGGTCTTGTCGGCGAGCCAGCCCTCGATGAAGGCGAAGATGTCGAAGATCTTGTCCTGGCGGGCCTCGGCGGTGTTGTAGGCCGGGTCGTCGATCCACTCCGGCTTGCCGAGCGCCTTGCAGATCGGCGCCCAGGCGTGGCCCTGGATGGTGAAGTAGATGTAGGCGTTCGGGTCGGTCTCCCAGCCCTTGCACTTCAGCACCCAGCCCGGCTGGCCGCCGCCGCCGGCGTTGCCGCCGCGCGGCACGACGTCCGAGAAGGAGCCGTGCGGATACTGCGGATACTCCTCGAGGTAGCCGACGGCGTCGAGGCGCTGCTGGTCGCGCAGCTTGACGCGGCAGAGGTTGATGACCGAGTCCTGCATGGACACGGCGACCTTCTGGCCCTTGCCGGTCTTGTTCTTCTGGTGCAGCGCCGTGAGGATGCCGATGGCGAGGTGCATGCCGGTGTTCGAGTCACCGAGGGCGGCGGCCGACACGGTGGGCGGGCCGTCCCAGAAACCGGTGGTCGAGGCGGCGCCGCCGGCGCACTGGGCGACGTTCTCGTAGACCTTGAGGTCCTCGTAGTGGTGGCCGTCCGAGAAGCCCTTCACCGAGGCGAGGATCATGCCCGGGTTGATCTCCTGGATGCGGGCCCACGAGAAGCCCATGCGGTCGAGCGCGCCCGGGCCGAAGTTCTCGACCATGACGTCGGACTCGGCGATCAGCTTGGTCAGGACTTCCTTGCCCTGGGCCGTCTTGGTGTCGAGCGTCAGCGAACGCTTGTTCGAGTTCAGCATGGTGAAGTAGAGCGCGTCGGCGTCCTTGACGTGACGCAGCTGCGAACGGGTGACGTCGCCGGCGCCGGGGCGCTCGACCTTGATGACGTCGGCGCCGAACCAGGCGAGGAGCTGCGTACAGGCGGGGCCCGCCTGGACGTGCGTGAAGTCGATGATCTTGATCCCTTCGAGCGGCTTGGTCATCTCGGGTCCTTCTCCCTTCAATCGTTTCATTTCTCTCCTCCGTCCGCCGGACACGCGGCTCGTCGCGGAGGAGGCCTACCCCGGCCCTTTCGGGCGGAATGTCGTGGATCCGGCGATGGGCCGGAGGGCGGGCGCGCGGCCCGCGGCATCGGCGCGGAGGGACCGCGCCGGAGGTGGATTCAGGAGCCGGAGGCTGCGGCCTCGAGCTCGCGGATGCGCTGGCGGAGGGCCTTTTCCTCGGCCCAGCGTTCGGTCTCGTCCCGGATCACCGCGACGATGTCGGTCGGCGTGCCCTCCGCAGAACGCAGCAGGGCGACCGTGAACGAGATCGAGAGGGTGTGGCCGTCCTTGTGCAGCGCCGGAACGCGCAACAGCGACTCGCCGTAACGGGTCTCGCCGGTGCGCATGGTCTCGGCGTAGCCGTCCCAGTGCCGCTTGCGCTGGCGCTCGGGAATGATGATGTCGAGGGAGCTGCCGATCGCCTCCGATGCCGGAAAGCCGAAGATCCGTTCGGCCGCCCGGTTCCAGTAGGTGATCGATCCCTCCCCGTCGGACACCACGATCGCATCGCCGGAGACGGCGACGAGTTGTCCAAAATCGATATGGTTCGACATGTTCTCTCGATCCCGCCCCTCTCGGGCGGCGTTTCGGGGCGCCGAATTCCGGTGGTATTTGGCATACCAAACCCCACGTCTGTCAAGTCCCTTCCGTGGGGCTGTCCCGACGAGGGAAAAACAGTGAATTAAGTCATCTTGTTATCGGCTCTCCGACGGTCTCTGCCGGCGTGTTTCGCAGGCGGAGCCTTCGTTACCCGTCGGGGAGGAGAGCCGCCGCGCGAGGGGGCGCGGCGGCTCGGGTCGCGGGGGGCTCGTCACTCCGCGGGCTGGGCGAGCGCGGGTTCGGCGTCCTGCGCGACCATCCAGCGACGCCACGGCTTGAGGACGGCGATGGCGAGAAGGGCGGTCACGGCGTTGAGGACGACGCCGATGATGAAGACCGGGCCCCAGTTGCCGGCGCCGGCCATGGCGGTGCCGAGCGGTACCAGCAGCGCGGCGGTACCCTTGGCGGTGTAGAGCAGGCCGGCGTTGGTCGCCGCGAAGCGCGAGCCGAAGGTGTCGGTGCAGGTGGAGGGGAACAGGCTGTAGATCTCGCCCCAGGCGAAGAACACGGTGCCGGACAGGATCACGAAGGCGATCGGGTCGTGGCCCCACAGATAGAGCAGGTAGATGCCGATCGCCTCGATGGCGAAGGCGATGAACATGGTGTTCTCGCGGCCGATGCGGTCGGAGACCCAGCCGAAGAACGGCCGCGTCACGCCGTTGAGGACCCGGTCGATGGTCGCGGCGAGGGTGAGGGCGGTCATGCCCCAGGCGACGGTCACCTCCGCGACGCCGAGATCCTGGGCCATCGGCGCGAGGTTGGCGGTGACGACGAGGCCGCCGGCGCCGACCATGACGAACATCGCATACATCAGCCAGAACAGCGGATGGGTCAGCACCTCCTTGGGCGAGTACTGCCGACGGCTCTGGACGAGGGTCGCGTTGGCGACCGGCGCGGGAACCTCCCCCTCCTTCGGGCCGGACAGGAAGAAGGAGAAGATGACGATGATGATGCCCTGTCCGAGGCCGAACCACAGGAAGGCGCTCTGGAACCCGAAGTTCCCGATGGTCGCCTGGATCGGCCAGACCGTGAGCGCCGAGCCGGCGCCGAAGCCGGCTGCGGTGATGCCGGCGGCGAGGCCGCGCTTGTCGGGGAACCACTTCAGCGCGTTGCCGACGCAGGTGCCGTAGACCGAGCCCGCGCCGATGCCGGCGAGCACCTGGCCGGCACAGAACATCGACATCGAGCCGGCCATCGAGTTGATGACCCAGCCGACCGCGCAGAGCACGCCGCCGACGAGAATCACGGCCCGCGGGCCGAACTGGTCGACGAACCAGCCCTCGACCGGCACCAGCCAGGTCTCGCAGAGGACGAAGAGCGTGAAGGCCCACTGGATCTCCGACCGGTCCCAGCCGAAGGTCTCGCGGATCTCGGGGACGAAGAAGGTCCAGCCGTACTGCAGGTTGGCGATCATCACCATGCAGACGACGCCGACGGCGAGCTGGACCCAGCGATGGCGGTCGTCGACCACCGCCCTCCCGGAATTCATCTTTTCGGTCATTTCCTTACCCTTTGTGAAGCGTGGCGAATGGGGCGCCTTGCGCCGGGCTTCCTTGTTGTGCCGGGGTCGTCGGCGGGCGGGGCGGGACGGGGGACGCGGTGCGTTCGCCGCGCGCAGCCGTCCGTCGCGTCCGGGGACGGCTCGGCCCGTCCGGATCGGAAGCTCCGGCGCCACATTGGTATGCGTTATGCCAGAGGGCAAGAAAATAATGAAGGGTAACTTATGATGAGATCGTCTTACTGATTGCGCGATTGCCGGGGCGACGGCGAAAGGCGAGGGCGGCGGAACCGGCACCGTAGCCGCCGCGAAACCGCCGTCATCCCCGCCCTGGCGAGACGCGGCGACCCGGATCACCGACGCTGCCGACAGGAAGGCGGCATGGCGACATGCGGGGAGGGGACGAGACCGCGGCGCGGTGATCGATCGAGGGGAACGCGGGCGCACCGGCCCGCCGTCTCAGCGGCTTTCCGCCGAGGCCGGGCCTTCACGCCGACCGCACGGGGAGCGAAGCGCCCGCGGCGATCTCCGCCGAACGGGAAAAAATCCTGTGCTCGGCGGCGGCGCGGTGCGGCGAGGCGCCGGTCTCGGGCCGCGGAACGTCAGAATTCTCAAGGACTAGTTCTCTCTCCCGGCAGCCGCGACACGCGGGCGGCGGCGGTGGTGGCAGGGGCAAGGCGCAGTTCGAAGCCCCTCGAAGCCGGCGAAATGTCGCACGCCGGATTGACTTCTGGTATTTGGCATGCCAACGATTGTTGGAGTGAATAAAAGCTACGAAACGACGGGGACGGAACAGGATGTGGTCGGAGGCGTCGGCGAAAGCACTGCCCGCGGCCGACGATCCGTCGGTGGATGCCCAGGCCGAGGCCGGGGGCGAGACCAGCAAGCGGCGCATCTACACCGCCCTCAAGCAGGCCATCGTCGAGATGGACATCTACGGTACGGATAAACCGATTGAACTCGGTGAGCGCCGTATCTCGAAGGAGTACGGGGTCAGCCGCACGCCGGTGCGCGAGGCGATCGCCATGCTCGAGTACGAAGGATTCGTACGGACTATACCGCGGCGCGGCGTGGTCGTCGTGCGCAAGACCCGGGCCCAGATCATCGAGATCATCGAGGCCTGGGCTGCGCTCGAGGCGATCGCCGCGCGGCTGGTGGCGGCGAAGGCGTCCGACGCCGACGTCGCCGCCCTCCGGCGCATATTCGACGGCTTCGAGGCGGAGGGCTCCGCCGCCGGCAGGCTCGACGAATATTCGCAGGCCAACATCGAATTCCATCAGGCGATCATTCGTCTCAGCGGGTCGAAGACGCTGGTCGAGCTGACGGAAGACCTGCTCCTGCACGTCAGGGGGCTCCGCCGGATCGCGATCGGACAGGCGGAGCGTCGAAAGCGCTCGATCGATGACCACTACGCCATCATCGACGCCATCGAACGCAGGGATCCCGATCGCGCCGAGGACCTGTCCCGCCAGCACACGCTCGGGCTGGCGACCTATGTGGAGACGTACGGCAATCAGGTTTTCGACTGAAGCCGGGCGTCGGCGCGGGTGCCGGTGTCGAGAGGATGGGGGAAAGGGTTCGTCTCGCGTGTCGAGGCGCTTCGGGTGGATCGGCGGGACGGGCCTTCGGGGCCGCCCGCGATCCCGGGATGCCGGAGCGGCGGGCGGGCCGAACGCAGAATGACCGGCGGCCCCGGCGGACGTTTCGTCCGGGCGGGGCGCGAACCAGAAACCAAACGTCAAGCGAAAGATCTCCGGGAGAAACGCACATGTCCGCAGTCGCCCACAGCATCGATACCGCGCCCGTCGCCGAGGAGCGCGAGCTCACCGACGGCTTCCATCTCGTCATCGACGCCCTGAAGCTCAACGGCATCGAGACCATCTACAACGTGCCCGGTATTCCGATCACCGACCTCGGCCGCATGTGCCAGGAAGAGGGCATCCGCGTCATCTCCTTCCGCCACGAGCAGAACGCCGGCAACGCCGCCGCGATCGCCGGCT
>CALCDT010000097.1 GCA_937900425.1 uncultured Alphaproteobacteria bacterium
TGTCCGCGTCAGTTGGGCAGCGAGAACACCGTCAGCTGGCCACCGAGGGCGGTGTAGTTGGCGAGGGAGGCGTAGCCGCCCACCGCACCGAGACCCGCCTGCGGATCGGTCAGACCGGCCGCGAGACCGATGCCCGCCCAGCCACCGATACCGGACAGGATGCCGACATACTGCTTGCCGTTGTGCATGTAGGTCATCACGTTGCCGATGATGCCCGACGGGGTCTTGAACTTGTACAGCTCCTTACCCGTCTCGGCGTCGACCGCCTTCAGGTAGCCCTCGAGCGTGCCGTAGAAGACCACGTCGCCGGCGGTGGCGAGAGCACCCGACCACACCGAGAACTGCTCCGGCAGCGACCACTTGATCTTGCCGGTGGTGGCGTCCCAGGCGATGAAGTTGCCCATGCCGCCGTGGCTGCCCGGCGCCGGATACATCGACAGCGTCGCACCCACATAGGGCTGGCCGGCGGTGTAGCTGACGCGGAACGGCTCGTAGTCCATGCAGACATGGTTGGTCGGCACGTAGAACAGGCCGGTCTTCGGCGAGAAGGCCGCCGGCT
The DNA here is from genome assembly GCA_937900425.1 of uncultured Alphaproteobacteria bacterium. GTDB lineage: Bacteria > Pseudomonadota > Alphaproteobacteria > Rhizobiales > Pleomorphomonadaceae > CALCDT01. Next base: position 560 of record CALCDT010000097.1, read on the forward strand.
GCTGGTCCTTGGAGCCGAGCGCCGCCGGGCAGATGCCCGTCGTGTTCACGTCCTCGCCGTTCTGCTCGGTCGAGTACTTGGCGACGACGGTCGGACGACCGTAGTTCGGGCTGTTCTTGTCCATGTCGACGCCGGTCGTCCAGTTGACCGCCGGGTCGTACTTCTCCGCGACGAGCAGCTCGCCGGTCACCCGATCGAGGGTATAACCGAGGCCGTTACGGTCGAAGTGGACGAGCAGCTTGCGATCCTCACCGTTGATCTTCTGATCGACGAGGATCATCTCGTTGACGCCGTCGTAGTCCCACTCGTCGTGCGGCGTCATCTGGTAGACCCACTTCGCCATGCCGGTGTCGGCATCGCGAGCCCAGATGGTCATCGACCACTTGTTGTCACCCGGGCGCTGAGACGGGTTCCAGGTCGACGGGTTGCCCGAGCCGTAATAGACCAGGTTGGTCTCGGGGTCGTAGGAGTACCAGCCCCAGGTGCAGCCGCCGCCGATCTTCCACTGGTCGCCTTCCCAAGTCTTCAGCGAAGAATCCTTGCCGACCGGCTTGCCGAGCGAGGTGGTCTTCTCCGGATCGACGAGGATCTCCTCGTCCGGACCCATCGAGTAGCCGCGCCACACGAGCTCGCCGGTATTCTGGTCGTAGGCGGTGACGTGGCAGCGCACACCGAACTCGCCGCCGGAGATGCCGACGATGACCTTGTCCTTCACCGGCAGCACGGTGGCGGTGTTCGTCTCGCCCTTCTTCGGGTCGCCGTTCACCTTCGACCACAGCACCTTGCCGGTCTTGGCGTCGAGCGCCACGACGGTGGTGTCGGCCTGGTGCAGGAAGATCTTGCCGTCGTTGTAGGCGAGGCCGCGATAGACCGTGTCGCAGCACATCACCGGGATCACGTCCGGATCCTGCTTCGGCTCGTACTTCCAGACGATCTGGCCGTCCTTGTCGAGGTCGAGCGCGTACACGATGTTCGGGAACGGCGTATGGAGATACATCATGTTGCCGATCACGAGGGGCGAACCCTCATGGCCGCGCAGCACGCCGGTCGAGAAGGTCCAGGCGACCTGGAGATCCTTCACGTTGTCGCGATTGATCTGATCGAGCTTCGAATAGCGCGTGTTCGCGTAGTCGCCGGTCTGGATGACCCACTGGTTCGGGTCTTCGATCAGCTTGATGAGTTCTTCGCTTGCGAATGCCGATCCGGCGGCGGCGATCGAAACGACCGCGACGCACGACGACAAGAGGGCGCGCCTCATGCCATGTCCTCCTTCGAGTTTCCCACGCGGAAGCCGGTGCGCAACGACCACAAAAGCCGCCCGCCCAACCTCTAGTTCTTGGGACGCCTGCTTCCGGTAGCGTGTCACGACCTGCTGGGTTGCCCCCCAGTCTTGAGTCGTCGGGACGAGGCCCGTCGGTCTTCGAACCGGATGACCCGCTCCCAAACGGATCCCCGTGCAGCCGGAAACTGTGTCGATCTTATGTGTCTCTTAGCGGACTGACAATCCCTTGTTTTCACATCCGCCGCCGTCGGTTAACCCCGCCCGGCCGGTCGCATCCGGACCTCGCCGGGCTATTCCCATTCGAGTTCCTGATAGGCGGTGGTGGCGTTGCGCGGGTTGAACTCGTCGAACAGCGCCCAGGCGTCGCGCTCGCCGATCGCCGCGGTCTCGGCCGCCTCCGAGATGGACCGTCCGGCGGCGATGTCGCGTCGGACGTCCGCGGCGAGACGCTCGAGATAGCGCCGCTGCGGTGCCAGCGCGTCCGGCCAGGCGAGGTCGAGAGGGCCGTGGCCCGGCACGAGACGGGTGACCCGGCGCGCCTCCAGCCGCCGCATCTCGGCGAGCCAGCCGAGCAGCGAGCCGTCGACTGTCGGCAGGTGCCGGACGAACAGGAGGTCGCCGAGGAACCAGGTGCCGGTCTTCTCGTCGAGGAGGGTGAGGTCGGCGTCGGTGTGTGCCGTCGGGTGCGCCTCGAGTTGGAGGACGCGGCCGCCGAGGTCGAGCTCCAGCCCCCCTTCGACGACGATGTCCGGCCCGACCGGCTCGCTGCCGGCGGCGTCGGCGGCCGCGAGCTGGCGCTGCGCCTGGTCGAGGTAGAACGGCGCCCGCGCCGCCAGCGACCGACCGAGCTTGGCGTGGCCGACGAAGCGTGCGCCGGTGTCGCGGAAGGCGACGTTGCCCATGAGATGGTCGGGGTGGACGTGGGTGTTGACGATGTAGCGCACCGGCTTGTCGGTGACGGCGCGGACGGCGGCGAGCAGCGCCCTCCCGACTGCCGGGCTGCCGCCGGTGTCGATCACCGCCACCGCCTCGTCGCCGACGACGAAACCGAGATTGGCGATGTCGCCGCGGTTCTCCGGCGCGATCAGCGCGTACGGCGCCTGATGGACGAACACGCCCGGCGCAATCTCGGTGACGGCGAGCGGCGCCACGTCCGCCACCGATCCTGCCGTGGCCTCCTCAGCGGCCGCCGGCTCTTCCGCCGCAACCGGCGATGCCGCAGCGGCGAGAACAGCCGCTACGGCGAGCCCCGCCATCCGTCTCGGCTTGTGACGGAGCGTCACCGACCGGGACACGGCGGCGGTCAGCCGGCGCTCGCCGGATGCTCGATCGGGAACGCGCCCGAGAACACCTCGCCCTCGGTGTCGATCGCGCGGACGTCGAGCACCTCGGCGCCGTTCGGACGGAAGTCGAAGGCGATCGTCGGATCCTCGGACAGCGAGATGCCGCCCTCCATCCGGAAGAGCGTCTCGGCGCCCTGGCGCACCTCGATCTCGTTGACGAAGCGCGCCGGGATGTAGAGCTGCGTCACCTGGTTCATCTGCAGGCCCGAATAGTTCGGGTGGCGAATCATGATCTGGGCGCGGACGAGCTGCGAGGAGCCGGCGACCTCCTTCGCCGGCACCGACGCCGGCGTCGCGGCGGGCGGCGGATAGCGCCCCTTCATCCTGCCGAGATTGGCGAGCGCCTGGTCGGCGTCCTTCAGCGCCGGCGCCGAGCAGCCGCCCGACGCCTTCACGTAGCGCGCGCTCATGTAGAGGGTGCCGTCGTCGGCCTCGACGATGGCGCGGACGAAGGAATAGGAGTTGATCCTGACGCGCGTCGACAGCGCCAGATCCCGCTGCGCCGTGCCGAAGGTGAAGGTGGCGGCGACCGGCGCCGGGTTCTCGTCGATGACGAGGGTGAGCCCCTTGACGGTGCGCCCCTCGGGCAGATGGGCGGTGATGTCGATCGGCACGATCGCCGCGTCGTGGGCGCGATAGGGCGCCTCGATCTCGACGATGCCGGTGCCGTCGACGATCGGCCGCTCGCCGACGACGTCGACGCTGATCGCCCGCCAGGTGGCGGTCGCCTTCTCGAGTTCGGCGGCGCTCGTGTGTGGGCGGGTGTCGACGGCGAGGGCGGGCGCACCCAGCGGCATCGCGACGAGCGCGGCCCAGAGCAGCATGGTCGGCGTCGGCCGACGGCGGTTCGTCAGCATGGGACGTTTCCTCTCGCCCGCGGTCGCAGGGGCGCGCCGCGGCTGTCGTTCGTTCTTCTTATTAGCATGTTAGCATGCGGGCGGCCGTCGATCACGCGTGGCCCGGCCGGTCGACGGGCGGCCGAATCAGGCGAGCGGCGGCACCGGCCAGTCGAGCCGGTTGACGCCCTCGTCGGCGAGCGCGGCGAGGGCGGCGGCGACCGTGGTGCCGCGCACGGAGAGGTCGGGCCTCAACTCGGCGAGCGGGGCCAGCACGAAGGCGCGCTCCAGCATGTGCGGGTGCGGCAGCCTCAGACCCGGCTCCTCGACGGCGAGGCCGTCGACGTAGAGAACGTCGAGATCGATGATGCGCGGCCCCCAGCGGATCTCGCGGCGCCGGCCGAGCGCCGTCTCGATGGCGAGGCAGCGCTCCAGGAGGGCGCGGGGGGGCAGCTCCGTCTCGACCAGCACGCAGGCGTTGACGAACCAGTCCTGGTCGGTGAAGCCCCACGGCTCGGTGCGCCAGTAGCCGGAGCGGGCGACGACCGCGATCCCCGGCGACGACGCCAGAGCCTCCACGGCGCGGTCGAGATTGGCCTTCTTGTCGCCGATGTTGCTGCCGAGCCCGACCCCCGCCTCAGCCATCGTCGCGCCCGCGGCAGACGGTGACGGAGACGTGGTCGAAGACGCCGGGCACCGGGGCGCCGGGCTTGCGCACCGTCACCTCGACGTCGCGGACCGTCGGGAAGTCGGCGAGCACGGCACGGGCGATGCGGTCGGCGACCGCCTCGATGAGGTTGAGCCGGGTGCCGGTGACGACGGCCTGGACGGTAGCGTGCAGCCCGTCGTAGCCGACGGTGTCGGCATAGTCGTCGCTGCGGCCGGCGGGGGCGAGATCGACGGCGACGGTGAGATCGACGTCGAAGCGCTGGCCGAGTCTGGCCTCTTCCGGATGCAGGCCGTGATAGGCGTAGAACGCCATGCCGGCGATGGTGATCCTGTCGGAGCGCGCCGTCACGCCTCGCCTCCGCCGCGACGAATGACGTCCGCCATCCTGAGGGCCTGGAAATGCTCCGCCACGTCGTGGGCGCGGATGATGTCGGCGCCACCGGCGACCGCCATCACGTGGGTGGCGAGGGTGCCGGGCAGCCGGTCGGCCAGCGGCTGGTCGAGCAGCTTGCCGATCAGCGACTTGCGCGAGGCGCCGACGAGCACCGGCAGGCCGATCGCCCGCAGCTCGGCGAGACGGGTGATGAGCTCGACGTTCTGCTCCAGCGTCTTGCCGAAGCCGATGCCGGGATCGAGGACGATCCGGTCGTCGGGGATGCCGGCGCGCTCGGCGATGAGCAGCGACTTCAGGAAGAAGCGACGGACATCGGCGAGGATGTCGAGGCCGGCGTCGACGTCCCGGCGGTTGTGCATGATGACGACGCCGGCGCCGTGGCGGGCGGCGACCTCGGCGATCTCCGGTTCGCGCTGCAGGCCCCAGACGTCGTTGACGACGCTCGCCCCAGCGTCGAGCGCCGCCTCGGCGACGGCCGCCTTGTAGGTGTCGATCGAGATCGGTATCGGGCAGTCGGGCGCGATCGCCGTCAGCGCCGGCAGCACGCGGGCGAGTTCCTCCTCGGCGCCGATCTCGGTGGCGCCCGGCCGGGTCGATTCGCCGCCGATGTCGAGGATGTCCGCGCCGGCGGCGATCATCGCCGCCGCATGCGCCCTGGCCGCCTCGACCGCCGTGTAGCGACCACCGTCGGAGAAGGAATCCGGCGTAACGTTGAGGATGCCCATGATCAGCGTGCGCGAGCCGACCCTGTGCTCGAGGCGGCCGAGACGAAGCAGGCGATCTTGGTGTGGCATGGGCGAGACGGACTTCCGCTGACGGAGACGGCGCCCGTCATAACAGAGGGATCGGGCGCCGGCCACAGAGCGGCGGATGCCGCGGACGGGCCGCTCGGCCGAGGGAGCCCGGTCGGGCGTCCCGCAACGGCCGGGGAGTGTGACCTGCCCCGTTGCCGGCCGTTGCATGTTCGACCGGCGGCGGGCACGCATCCGACAGGCCGCTGGAGCCGTTTCACAGGGGAACGGTCCCGCTCGACGCCACGGCACTCGTGGCGCTTCCACGCCTCCCTCACCGAACGCGGAGCGCCCGTCGCAGTCACGGGATTTCTGGCGCGACGCCTCGCTCTCCGTCCGAAGACGCAGATGGCCGGCACGAGGCCGGCCATGACGATCGAGAGGGCGGAGCGGCCGTGACCTTTCGGGTCGTTCGGCCTCGGGCCGCCGGCTCAGAAGCAGCGGATCTCGGCCTCGGCCTGGGCGCGGCGGAGATCGGCGACGACGCGCTGCATGACCGGCGACGACTTGAAGATCGAGGTCTTCTCGCCGCCGACGCGGCCGATGCTCATGATCGTCTCGGCCTGGACGTACTTGTCGTAGGGCAGCACCGAGGCGATCACGTCGATGGAGCAGGAGCAGCGCTCCAGCGCCTGCCGTGTCTCGCCGTTCGCCGCCATGCAGCCGAAGATGTAGTCGGCGCGGGCGACGGTCGGATAGTCGTTGGCCTCGACCGGCGGCGGCGAGATGCCCACCGGGGTCGCCTGCTGCACCACGCCCGGCCCGGCCTGGGTGACGTCGGCCTGCGGCGCGGAGGCCGAGTCCTGGGCGACCGCCGGCATCGCCAGCGTCGCCGCGAGGACGAACAGGGCGCCGCGCCGAGCCGTCGTCGAACGGTTCGCTGTCATGGTGTCCTCCCGGATCATCCCTTCTTCGGCTCCGCGCCGACGAAGCGGATTTCCTCCTCGAAATAGGGTTCCGTCGGGGCGTCGAGCTTCGGCGTGAAGGTCTTCAGCTCGACGAGCGCGCCGGGGACCGTGTCGGAGACGACGAACTCGTAGGTCTTCTCGACGAAGGCACCGAGCTCGCGGCGGTGCTCGTCGTCGACGAACGGCTTCAGCGTCACCCGCATCGCGTCGTGCTCGACCCCGTCGACCGTGACCTTCACCGGCTCGACCTTGCCCCCCTCGCGGAAGGCGGCGCGGATCTTGTTCTTCAGATAGCGCGGGTTGCCGCCGACGATCTTCTGCATGCCGCCGACGTCGGCCTCGAGGAACAGCATCAGCAGCGGGTTGCCGACCATGCTCGGGAACGGCCCGGAGGCGCGCCGGCGCGGGCCGGTGAACATCTCGACCGCGACGGAACGCCCGTCGTCGTCGGACGGAGCGGCGACGGTCAGCCTGATGTCGTCGGAGAAGTTCGCGCCGAGCTTGGCCTCGTCCGCGCTCTCGCGGGTGTAGCGATAGGTGAGCACCGTGTCGGCCGGCAGCGACTCGAGATGCTTCCCCTCGAACAACAGCTCGGTCGGCGTCGGCCCGGCCGCCGCCACGGGTCCGGCGAGGGACACCACGGCGAACAACGCCACGGCGGCCGCGCGGACCGCATTCATCGATCGCATCCTTGTTTTCTCCTCCCCGCCCCCCGGCCTCTGCGGGCCGCCGTGCCGACCTGTCACCGCCGGCGCCTGCACGGGCGCCGATCGGCTCGCATGGTAGCGGGTCGCGCGGCGACGGTCATCCGCCGGACGACGCGGATCGACCGCCCGTCAGCTTTCGGCGAGCAGGAAGCCGCGTCCGCGGATCGTTCGGATCGGTGTGTCGGCGCCGTCACCGCCGAGCTTGCGGCGCAGATAGCCGATATAGACGTCGACGACGTTGATCGCCGCGCCGCCCTGGCCGGCCCACATCGCCTCGAAGATCTCGGCCCGCGACAGCGGCCGTCCCGGATGGCGCATCATCAGCGCCAGGAGCTCGGCCTCACGCTCGGTCAGCGTCGCCTTGTGCTCGCCGTAGGTGACGATGCGGGAGCCGAGGTCGAGGGCGAGCGAGCCGACGACGAGCCGGTCGACCGGCGCGTCCATCTCCGCCCGCCGCACCTTCTGCACCGAGAGCCGGGCGATCAGTTCCTCGAAGTCGAACGGCTTGACGAGATAGTCGTCGGCGCCGGCGGCGAGCCCCTCGACCCGGTCGGGCACGCCGGAACGGGCGCTGAGCATGATCACCGGGCTCTTCAGCCCGGCCTGGCGCAGCGCCCGGCACACCTCGAGGCCGGAGGCGCCGGGCAGCATGACGTCGAGGATCACCGCGTCGAAGGTCCGCTTGGCGGCTTCGGCGATCGCCTGATCGCCGCTCTCGACGAGGACGACGCGATAACCTTCGGAGGCGAAGCCGCGGGCGAGGAAGGCGCCGATGTCGGGGTCGTCCTCGGCGACGAGGACCACCGGCACGGTCGCGGCCGGCGCCTTGTCGTCCGCCGGATCCTCCCCGCCGCGACGGCCGACGCCGCCGACGAGCTCCGGCTTCGGACGTCCCGGCACCGGAGCCGCCGCATAGGGGGGAACCGCCACCGGGGCCGCATGGGCCGCTTGCGCTCGTGTCACCAGCTTCCTCCTGCCAGAGTCCGGCTTCTCGCCGCCTCGGCCGAGACCGGCAAGCGAACCGTGACGACGGTCCCCGGACCACGGTCTTCGTCGCCCACGGAGCCGTCGGCCGGGCTCCTTATCTCAATTGTTCCATGATGTTGTTCGACGACCCACTTGGCAAGGGCAAGACCGATGCCATAGCCGAGGGTGTCGGTGGCGCGGCCACGGTAGAAGCGCTCGAAGACATGCGGGATGACGTCGGGCGGCACGCCGGGCCCCTCGTCGGTGACGGCGATCTCGACGCCGTCGCCGACGGCCCGCGTCGACACCCGGACGATGCTGCCTTGCGGCGAGTGGCGGATGGCGGTGTCGAGGATGCCGCCGGCCGCCTGGCGGATCCAGTCGGCGTCGGCCTTCACCGGCGGCACCGCCACGACATCGGCGAGATCGACGCGGACGCGGGCGGTGCGGGCGAGCGAGGAGACGTCCTCTGCCGCCTCGGCGGCGACGACATCGGCGGACACGGCGGCGAACTCGAACTCGATCTGGCCGGTCTCCGAGCGGGCGACGCGGAGCAGATCCTCGACGCGGCGGCGCAGCCGCCGGGCGCGCATGCGGATGGTCGTCAGGGCGTTGCGGTAGCTGGTCTCGTCGTTGTCCGGCGCCCTGAGCGTCACGTCGGCTTCGCCGAGGATGACGGTGAGCGGCGTCCGCAGTTCGTGGCTGACGTCGGCGAAGAATCGCCGGCGGGCCGCGTCCGTCTCCTCGAGCCGGCGGTTGGCGGCGCGCAGGTCGGCGGTGTTTG
>CALCDT010000098.1 GCA_937900425.1 uncultured Alphaproteobacteria bacterium
CCAGCAGGGCGACGCGGTTGCGGACCGCCTCGTCGCGCTTGTTCCACTGGTAGTGGTAGTGGAAGACGACGGCGATGACGTCGTAGAAGTCCATGACAAAGCGGTTGCCGGTCGCCTAGTGCACGAGGCGATGGAACGCCTCGTCGAGTGCCGAGAACGCCTGGGGCGGCACCGTCGCCGTCGAGAGCAGCGCCCGATGCCGCTCTTCCATCGCGGCGAGGTCCGCCCAAGCGCGATGCTCGCGCGGCAGGGAGACGAAGGCCGCGGCCGCCTTCAGCTCGAACATCTCGCGGACCTCGGCGAGCTCGAGCGCGAATTCCCGCGTGAAGCCCTTCAGCACCCAGCGGCGGTTGCGGCGCTTCCCGATCAGGCCGAAGCGGCTGAAGCGGATCAGGAACTCCCGCACGACCGAGGGACCGACGCCGATCTCGCGCGCGAGTTCCGCCTCGCCGAGGAAGTCGCCGGGCCTGAGGCCCCCCGTCAGGATGCGCCGCATGACGCCGCGCTCGACGACCCGCTGCACCGGCCCAGTCTCGGCTTCGGGGAAATAGTCCGCCGGCAGTGGCCGCCGCAGCGCCGTCTTGGCGCGCCGCTCCCAGGCGACGATGCCGGCCGCGGAGAGCGCCGCGAGCACGGTCCGCACCGTCGTCCGGCTGACGCCGAGCCGGCGAGCGAGCTCCGTCTCACCCGGCAGCGGCGCGTCCGCCTCGAGCAGGCGCAGGACGCCGTTGTAGGCCTCCTTGAACACCGTGTTCGGCTTGGCCATTCGCCCGCCCTCCCGACGGTCGCCACTCGTACCGCGGCTCGTCGGCACCCGCCTTGTTCCCCGCCGGCACCGCCGCTATAAGCGCTGATGTCTCTTTTCGATAAGAGACAGTTCTCGCCATACGACCGGCTCGCCGCAAGGCCCGCGATGACCGCCAACCCCATCGTGCAGTTCGGCACGAGCCGCTTCCTGCAGGCGCACGTCGACCTGTTCGTCAGCGAGGCGATGGCGACGGGCGATGCCGCCGGACCGATCACCGTGGTGCAGACGAGCGTGGCGGACCGCAGCGGACGGCTGAGAGCCTTCACCGATCCTGCCGGCTTCCCGGTCGTCGTCCGAGGCATCGACGGCGGCGCGGTGGTCGACCGCTCCGTCCGCGTGACGAGCATCCGCCGCGGCCTGTCGACGGCCGCCGACTGGGCCGAGATCCGGCGGGTCGTCGTCGAGGAGGCAGAGTTCGTCGTCTCCAACACCGCCGATGCCGGCTACGCGGTCGATGCCGCCGAGGTGGTGGACCTCACGGGCGACGACGTGCCGGCGAGTTTCCCCGGCAAGCTCGTCGCCCTGCTGGCGGCGCGGTTCCGTGCCGGGCGACCGGGCCTCGTGCTGCTGCCGTGCGAGCTCGTCAACCGCAACGGCGCGACGCTGAAGGCGATCGTCGTCGACCTCGCCCGCCGCTCCGGAGCCGAGCCGACACTCGTCGACTGGATCGCGGGCGCCAACGTCTGGGCCGACAGCCTCGTCGACCGCATCGTCTCGGAGCCGCTGGAGCCGGCAGGTGCCGTCGCCGAGCCCTACGCCCTCTGGGCGATCGAGGCGGTCGAGGGCCTCGAATTGCCTTGCCGTCACCCGGCGATCGAGGTCATTGAGGATCTGGAGAAGCCGGAGCGGCTGAAGTTGCACATCCTCAACCTCGGCCACACGGTGCTCGCCGAGTGGTGGCTCGCCGCGGGACGGCCGGCCGATGCGACCGTGCGCGGCCTGCTCGACGACCCGGCGACGCTCGCGCGTCTCCAGGCGCTCTACACGGACGAGGTGCTGCCCGCCTTCGCCGCCCACGGCCTCGGCGACGAGGCGAAAACCTACGTGGCGGTGACGCTCGACCGCTTCCGCAATCCCTTCCTCGCCCACCGCATCGCCGACATCGCCGAGAATCATCCGGCCAAGATCGAGCGGCGCATCGGCGCTTTCCTCGACTGGTCACGCGCCGCCGGCGCACCGGCGCAGCCGACCCTGGGGGCAATCGCCCGCCGGCCCGGATAGACGGCCCAACGACGACGGCCACGTCGGAGCCCGGCGGTCGCAGGAGGAGGCGCAACATGAAGACGAGGCCGCTCGGACGCACCGCCCTCACCGTCACCGAGTTCGGTCTCGGCGGCGCGCCGCTCG
>CALCDT010000099.1 GCA_937900425.1 uncultured Alphaproteobacteria bacterium
AGGCCGTCGCCGAGGCCCATGCAGCCGCCGAGCGACAGGGCGAGCGCGAGGGCCGTAGCCGGCGCGGCGAGGACGGGGAGCGGGCGGCGCCGCGGCCGCAAACCGGTGCCCGGCGCCGGGTGAGACAGGGTCACGTCGTGTTCTCCGATGAGTGCATCGCCGGCGGCGCCGCGCGGAAAGAGCCGGCGCCGGATGGCGCCGACGCGCTCTCTCAGGTTCCCTTTGCGGCGATGTGCTGGAGCACCAGCACCTTGGTGCCGATCGGGCAGCGCTGGTAGAGGTCGATGACGTCCTCGGGGAACATCCGGATGCAGCCGCTCGACACGTCCGAGCCGATCGACCACGGCTCGACGGTGCCGTGCAGCCGGTAGCCGAGATCGCTCCCGTCCCGATAGAGGTAGAGGGCGCGGGGGCCGAGGGGATTGTCCGGGCCGCCGGCCATGTACCGCGGCAGCTCCGGACGACGCGCCAGCATCTCCGGCGGCGGCGTCCACCCCGGCCAGATCGCCTTGCGGTCGATCTGGGCGCGGCCGTACCACTTGAATCCCTCCTTGCCGACGCCGACGCCGTAGCGCAGCGCCGTCTGGTTCTCGAAGATCAGGTAGAGGAAGTGGTTCTGGGTGTCGACGACGACGGTGCCCTGGGGCTCGGAGCTCGTGTACTTGACGAGCTGACGCCTCCACACCGGCTTGATCTTGCGGAAATCCGTCGCCCGGTAGACGACGCCGTTGTCTTCGGCGGTGCCGGCGAACCAGGCCGCGGCGTTGGCTTCCGCCCGGCGGGGCGCGGTCGCGAGAAGTCCGGCCCCGACGGCGGCTCCGGCCGCCGCGCCGACGAATTGTCTGCGCGTGATCACGATTTCTCCCCCTGCTCGCCCCCGGCGCGAGGCGCTCGGGGAGCATACGGACGCCGCCGCCCTGCCCTCCGGCAGCGGGCGCTCGTGACGGGAAGATAGCAAAGATGGTTAACGAAAGCATTCATGGCCGCTCTGCCGAGCGGAGCGGTGCCAGCACTATGCGGATGCTTCCGCCGGACCGTCGTCCGCCGACGGGAGGACCTCGACCCAGCGCCCCTCCTCCGCCGAGCGGGCGATGGCGTGGATGACGCGCTCGACGGCGAGGCCGGCGGCGAAGTCGAACGACGGAGAGGAGCCCGCGGCGATCGCCTCGAGAAACTGCGCCACCTCGATCACCTTGAGGTCGTTGAAGCCGAGCCCGTGGCCGGGCGCCGGGCAGAAGCGCCCGTAGGGTGGATGCGCCGGCCCGGTCAGGATGGTGCGGAAGCCGCGCGTCTCCGGCGGGCCGTCGGCGAGGAACAGCTGCAGCTCGTTCATCCGCTCCTGGTCGAAGCGCAACAGGCCGCGGGTGCCGTGCAGCTCGATGCGGATGGCGTTCTTGGTGCCGTGGGCGGCACGGCTCGTCGCCAGCACCCCCGATGCGCCGCCGGCGAAGCGCAGCAGCGCCGCGGCGAGGTCCTCGTTTTCCACGGTGCCGGTCTCGCCCGGCCGATCCGGCAGCGGCCGCGTCGGATAGGCCGCGGCGGTGTCGGCGACGACCGCAGAAATGGGGCCGACCAGCATCGCCAGGATCGAGACGGCGTGGCAGCCGATGTCGCCCAGGGCGCCGAGCCCGGCCTCGCTGCGCCGGCAGCGCCACGACCACGGCAGCGCCGCGTCGGCCATGTAGTCCTCGTCGTAGAGGGCGCGGACGTGGAAGACGCGGCCGAGGGTGCCGTCGGCGACGAGGCGCGCGGCGTGGGCGAGCGTCGGATTGGCGGTGTAGTTGTAGCCGAGCCGTGTCCGCCCCGGCGCCGCGGCGGCGGCCGCCGCCATCCGCTCCGCGTCGGCGAGCGTCAGCGCCATCGGCTTCTCGCAGTGGACGTGCTTGCCGGCGGCGAGCGCCGCGATCGCCATCTCGGCGTGCCGGGCGTTGGGCGTCGTGATCGAGACGATGTCGACGGCGGGGTCGGCGATCACTGCCCGCCAGTCGGTCGTCGCCCGTTCGAAGCCCCAGGCGGCGGCGCAGGCCTCGGCCCGCGCTTCGTCGACATCGCAGACGACCGCGAGCCGCGGTGGCGGCAGCCCCTCGAAGACGGCACCGACGGCGCCGTAGGCGAGCGCGTGGCACTTGCCCATGAAACCGGTGCCGATGAGACCGAGGCCGAGGGTCATGGAGGTCGCCGCAACGGGAGGGAAACGGGAGGGAAAGGCGGCCGCCACGCGCCGGCGACGTGGCGGCGGAGGGGGGGAGGAAGAGTCGGCCGCGGCGGTCTCATGCCGCCGTCGGCCGGCTCCGCTGACGCTCAGACGGTGCCGCCGAGATCCTCCGAGAGATCCTGCAGCTCCTTGTCGCCGGCCATCAGCGTCTGCAGCGCATCGAGGCCGATTTCGGACTTGCCATAGGTGCCGAGGGTGCGGCCGCGGTTGAGCACGGTGAAGCGGTCGCCGACGGCGTAGGCGTGGCGGACGTTGTGGGTGATGAAGATCACCCCGAGCCCGCGCGCCCGCACCTGCCGGATATATTTCAGCACCATCGAGGTCTGGGCGACGCCGAGCGCCGAGGTCGGCTCGGCGAGGATCAGCACCTTGGCACCGAAATAGACGGCGCGGGCAATGGCGACGCGCTGGCGCTCGCCGCCCGACAGGGTCCCGACCGCCTGGCTCGGATCGCGAACGTCGATGCCGATGCGGCGCATCTCCTCGCGCGCCACCCGGTCGGCGGCGGCCATGTCGAGGAACGAGAACGGCCCGACCCGGCGGGTCGGCTCGCGGCCGAGGAAGAAGTTCCGGCTGATCGACAGGAGCGGGATCATCGCGAGGTCCTGGAAGACGGTCGCGATGCCGGCGTCGAGCGCCTCGCGCGGGCTCGAGAAGACGACCGGCCGCCCCTCGACGAGGAAAGTGCCGCCGGCCGGCTTGTGGACGCCCGAGAGCGTCTTGATCAGCGTCGACTTGCCGGCGCCGTTGTCGCCGAGGAGACACATCACCTCCCCCGCCCGCACCGACAGCGACACGCCGGCGAGGGCGACGACAGGGCCGAAGTGCTTGACGAGGTCGCGCACCTCGATGAGCGGCGTCTCGCCAGCCCCCGCTGCGGCGGCGGGAGGCGCGGCGGCGCGATCGACGTCGGACTGCACGCTCATCCTCAGCGCTCCCCGGTGACGCGGCGGCGGACGACGTTGTTGAAGAGAACGGCGACCAGCAGCATCGCGCCGAGGAACACCCGGAACCAGTCGTTCGGCACGCCGGTGAAGAGGATGCCCATCTGCACCACGCCGAAGATCAGCGCGCCGAGGCAGGCGCCGATCACCGAGCCGTAGCCGCCGGTGAGCAGGCAGCCGCCGATCACCGCGGCGATGATCGCCTCGAACTCCTTGAGGACGCCGCGGTCGGCGGCGGCGGAACCGAACTCGAACACCTGGCAGGCGGCGTAGACGGTGGCGCAGAACGCCGTGACCATGAACAGGCCGATCTTCACCCGCGCCACCGGAACGCCTACATTGCGCGCGGCGTTGGCGTCGCCGCCGGCGGCGAAGATCCAGTTGCCGACGCTGGTGCGGGTCAAGACGACGTGGCCGACGAGGGCGATCGCGAGCGCCCAGACGATGACCATCGGGATGCCGCCGACCGCCGGATTGCCGTTCGCCATCCGGCCGATGAGGCCGATGTCGGCGAGCCAGGCGAAGACCGGCGCCCCGACCTTGCCGCCGAACATCCACGCGACCAAGGAGTTGCCGGCCGCGTCGCGGACGCCGGAGACGATCGTCCGGTTGGTGAACATGATCGACAGCGCGATGGTCAGGCCCCGCAGGATGAACAGCGAGGCGAGCGTCACGATGAACGACGGCAGCCGTGTCTTCACCACGACGAGGCCGTTGAGGTAACCGATGAACAGCGCCCCGGCGAAGGCGAAGAGGACGCTCGCCTCGATCGGCCAGCCGAAATAGACCGCCGGGATCGAGATCATCATGCCGGCGAAGCCGATCATCGAACCGACGGAAAGGTCGAACTCGCCGCCGATCATCAGGAGCGCGGCGGCGACGCCGATGATCATCAGCTGGGCCGAGACGGTGGACCAGTTGAGGATGCCGTCGGCGGCGAACATGCCGGTGCCGCCGGCGGTGACGGCGAAGAAGACGAACACGAGGACGGTGCCGGCGGCGGCGCCGAGCTCCGGCCGCGACATCAGCCGACCGAGAACCGACTGGCGCTGCAGCCGCTCGTCGGCCCGGCCCGTCTCCGCCAATGCCCCGCGCGCGGTCTCGATCGTCGCCATCGTCGTCCTCCAGGGCCTTGCCGCCGCCGGCCGGGGCCGACGGCGGCGGAAGGGGCCGGGGTGCTCCCGGCCCGCCGGCTCAGCGGAACTCGCCGGCGAATTTCTCCGCCGTGGCGATGTTGTCCTTGGTGATGAAGCCCGGTCCGGTATTGATGTTGTTGCCGGGAACGATGCCGTAGCGGGCGTTCATGGTCAGGAAGACAACCGGCAAGTAACCCTGCAGATAGGGCTGCTGGTCGATCGCCGATTCGACGAGGCCATCCTTGATGCCCTGGGCGATGTCCGGCGACAGGTCGAAGGCGATGAAGTTGTACTTCGAGGTCTCGCCGGTATCGCGCAGGAGCTTCAGCGTCGGCTCGGCCGAGTTCGGGCCGAGCGTCAGGATGCCGTTGGTGTCGGGGTGCTGCGTAAGATAGGCCTTCACCCGGTTGTAGACCTCGGTCGGGTCGATGCCGCTGTCGATCATCTGGTCGCCGAGCGGTACGCCGAGAGCATCGGCGTAGCCCTGACAGCGTTCGACCGAGGCCGGGTTGGTGATGTAATGATTAACGCAGAGGAACCTGGTGACGCCGGCGGCCTTTGCACGCTCTCCGGCGCCCTTTCCGGCATCGTATTCCGGCTGGCCGATGTGGACGAGGGCGCCGAGCTGCTTCGACTGCTCGGCAGTGCCGGAATTCACCGTGATCACCGGGATGCCCTTGGCGACGGCAGCCTCGACCGGCCCCTTTAGAACGTCGAAATCGGCGATGGTGAGGATGATACCGTCCGGATTCGTCGCCGTCGCCTGCTCGACGATCCGCGCCATCTCGGCGAGATCTCCAGTCGGCGGGTTTCTGTACTCTACCATCACCTTCTCGGCGTCGGCGGCGTTCTTCAGGGCGTTCTTGATGACGTTCCACCACGAATCGGAATCCGGCGCGTGGCTGACGAAGACGAAGCGTTCGCCGTCGGCCTGGGCTGCCGGCGCGAGGCCGACGAGCGGCAGCGCCAGCGCCGCGGCGGCCGCGAGACCGCGGATAAGTCGGGTGTCCACCTGCGTCTCCTCCCCGTTGCGTATCCCCGGGCGCCGGTCGCGCCGGTCGCCGGCGGGCGTCACCGCGGCCGCGGGCGCGGCGGCGG
>CALCDT010000100.1 GCA_937900425.1 uncultured Alphaproteobacteria bacterium
CGAATGGAACTATCAGCGCGAGAGCGCTGAGAAGGCGGTCCGCCAAGTGCGCGGGGTCAAGGGCGTCACCAACCTGATCACCCTGAAGCCCAAGGTCGCCCCCTCCGAAATCAAGCAGAAGATCGAGGAGGCGTTCCGGCGCAGCGCCGAGGTCGACGCGAACCGCATCACCGTCGAGGCCAACGGCAGCGAGATCATCCTGAAAGGCACCGTCCGGTCCTGGGCGGAACGGCAAGAGGCCGAACGAGCCGCCTGGGCGGCGCCCGGCGTCACCAAGGTTGAGAACCGGATCGTCATCAGTCCGTGAGAGGAGGCTGCGATGGGCACGACTTTCGGCGCAGACAATGCCTTTCCCAATTCCGAGCCCGCGAAGTCCGGGGCAATGAACGCCATGCTGGCCCGGAACTGGTGGGTGATGGCGTTGCGCGGCGTGTGCGCCGTCCTGTTCGGCCTGATCGCGCTGCTGCTTCCGGGTGTCACGATCGCTTCCCTCGTTCTGCTTTTCGCCGCCTACATGCTGGTCGACGGCGTCTTCGCCATCATCGCCGGCGTGCGCGCGGCCACCCGCCGCGAGCGATGGTGGCCCTTTATCCTCGAAGGGGTGATCGACCTCGCGGCGGGGGTGGTCGCCGTCGTCGCGCCGATCGCCACCATCCTCGCCTTCGTCTGGCTCAGCGGCGCCTGGGCGGTCGTTTCAGGTGTGATGATGATCGCCGCCGCCATCCGCCTGCGGACGTCGCACGGCAAGTGGTGGCTGGGCTTCGGCGGCCTGGTGTCCATCGTCTGGGGCATCCTGCTCTTCGTGGCGCCGATCGAGGGCGCGGTGGTCATGACGTGGTGGCTCGGCGCCTACGCGCTCGTCTTCGGCGGTGCGCTGATCGTGTTGGCGTTCCGGCTCAGAGGGCACCGGAACGAGCCGCGTGGAGCGGTGCCGCAGGGTGCCTGAGAGAGAGCCTGAGAGAGGTCCGATCCCTACCCATTCCATACCCGGCCGAGGTGGCGCACCCATGAACCCTGACCCGAGACGCACCGATCCCATGCCAGACGAGCCCCCCGTGGACCGTGTCGACGAGGCGTCTGCCGCGTCCTTCCCCGCGAGCGACCCGCCGGCCTGGACTCCCGTTCGTGGCGAAGGGGGGGCCAGTCCCGAAGCCGAAGGCACCGGCAAAAACAGGGACGGCAACGATGGGGGCGGCGATGATGCTGTCCCGCGGCGCGAAGGCGAGGAGTCCCACCTCAAGGACCGGCTTTTGCGCGCGCTGGCGGAGCAGGAAAACATGCGGCGCCGGGCCGAGCGGGACCGTGAGGAGGCCGTGCGATTCGCCGCCTCGGGGTTCGCGCGGGACTTGCTGCCATCGGCCGACAATCTGCGCCGTGCCATCGACAGCGTGCCGATGGAATTCGCCGCGGCCGAATTGTGGGTCCAGAACCTTATGGCCGGCCTCGTGGCGACCGAGAAGGCGCTGCTCGAAGCCTTTGAGAAGCACGGAATCCTCCGGATCGATCCCGCCCCCGGCGAGCCGTTTGATCCCCATCGCCATCAAGCGATGTTCGAAGTGGAGAACAGCGGGCTGCCGGCTGGCACCGTGGCGCAGGTCCTGCAGCCCGGCTACGCCCAGCATGAGCGTCTGTTGCGCCCCGCGCTGGTCGGTGTCGCCGCGGACGGCACCGCGCCATCCGATCAACACACCTGATTGGAGGGAAGCATGACGGGCTTCAAACCGCTGCACGACCGTGTCCTGCTCAAGCGCGTCGAGGCGGAGGAAAAGACCCCAGGTGGCATCATCATCCCCGACACCGCCAAGGAGAAGCCGGTCGAGGGCGAGGTGCTGGCCGTCGGCCCGGGTGCTCGGGACGAGGCCGGCAGGGTGCAACCCCTCGACGTCAAGGTCGGCGACCGCGTGCTGTTCGGCAAATGGTCGGGCACGGAGGTGCGCATCGAGGGCGAGGACCGACTGATCCTCAAGGAGTCCGACATCTTGGGCGTGATCGAACGCGGCGCGTAACGGAGGATTGATGCCATGGCTGCGAAGGACGTTCGGTTCAGCACCGATGCGCGCGAGAAGATGCTGCGCGGCGTCGACATCCTGGCCAATGCGGTCAAGGTGACGTTGGGCCCGAAGGGGCGCAACGTCGTCATCGAGAAGTCGTTCGGCGCCCCGCGCATCAGCAAGGACGGCGTCACCGTCGCCAAGGAGATCGAACTCGCCGACAAGTTCGAGAACATGGGCGCCCAGATGGTGCGCGAAGTGGCCTCGAAGACCAACGATGTGGCCGGCGACGGCACCACCACCGCGACCGTGTTGGCGCAGGCCATCGTGCGCGAGGGCGTCAAGGCCGTCGCCGCCGGCATCAACCCGATGGACCTGAAGCGCGGCATCGACGTGGCCGTGAACACGGCCATCGACGATGTCCGCAAGCGATCGCGGAAGATCGCCACCTCCGATGAGATCGCCCAGGTCGGCACGATCTCGGCGAATGGCGACCGTGAGATCGGCGAGATGATCGCCCGGGCCATGGAGAAGGTCGGCAACGAAGGCGTGATCACGGTCGAGGAGGCCAAGTCCTTCGACACCGAACTGGACGTCGTCGAGGGCATGCAGTTCGACCGCGGCTACACCAGCCCGTACTTCATCACGAACGCGGAGAAGATGATCGTCGAATTCGAGGATCCGTACATCCTGATCTATGAGAAGAAGCTCTCGAGCCTCCAGCCGCTGCTTCCCGTTCTCGAGGCGGTGGTGCAGAGCGGTCGGCCGTTGTTGATCATCGCCGAAGACGTCGAGGGTGAAGCTCTCGCCACGCTGGTGGTGAACCGGCTGCGCGGCGGGCTGAAGGTTGCGGCGGTGAAGGCGCCTGGCTTCGGCGACCGGCGCAAAGCCATGCTCGAGGACATCGCCACCGTCACCGGCGGTCAGGTGATCAGCGAAGATCTCGGCATCAGGCTGGAAAACATCACGCTGGACATGCTGGGCCGCGCGCGCCGCGTGCGGATCGACCGCGAGAGCACGACGATCGTCGATGGCGCCGGTCGGAAGGAGGACATCCAGGCCCGTGTGCAGCAGATCCGCGCGCAGATCGAGGAAACCACGTCGGACTACGACCGTGAGAAGCTTCAGGAACGTCTGGCCAAGCTGGCCGGCGGCGTGGCGGTGATCCGCGTCGGCGGCGTCACCGAAGTCGAGGTGAAGGAGCGCCGGGATCGCGTCGACGATGCCATGCACGCGACCAAAGCCGCGGTCGAGGAGGGCATCGTCGCGGGCGGCGGTGTGGCGCTGCTCTACGCCACCAGGGTGTTGGACGGGCTGAAGCCGGAGAACGACGAGCAGAGGATGGGGCTCGACATCGTCCGGCGCGCCTTGCAGGCGCCGGTGCGCCAGATCGTCGAGAATGCCGGCACCGACGGCTCCATCGTCATCGGCAAGCTGCTCGACCAGAAGGACCCGAACTTCGGCTACGACGCGCAGGCCGGGAAATACTGCGACCTCGTAAAGGCGGGCATCATCGACCCCACGAAGGTGGTGCGCAGTGCCTTGCAGGACGCTGCGTCGGTGGCGGGGCTGTTGATCACCGCCGAGGCGATGGTCGCCGAAAGGCCGGAGAAGAAGGAGCCGATGCCCGCCATGCCGGGTGGCATGGGCGGTATGGGCAGCATGGATTTCTGACAACTGGGACAGAACACGCCGGAGGGCGACATGGCCAAAGTCATCGGAATCGATCTCGGCACCACGAACTCGTGCGTCGCCGTCATGGAGGGCGGCCAAGCCAAGGTCATCGAGAACGCCGAGGGGATGCGGACCACGCCGTCCATCGTGGCGTTCGCCAGAGAAGGCGAAATCCTCGTCGGCACGCCGGCGAAGCGGCAGGCGGTCACCAACCCCGAGAACACCATCTTCGCGATCAAGCGCCTGATCGGCCGCCGCTACGACGACCCGATCACGGAAAAGGACAAGGCCCTCGTCCCCTATAAGATCGTGCCGGGCGACAATGGCGACGCCTGGGTCGAGGCGCAGGGCAAGAGGTACAGCCCGAGCCAGATCAGCGCCTTCATCCTGACGAAGATGAAGGAGACCGCGGAAGCCTACCTCGGCGAGAAGGCAACCCAGGCGGTCATCACGGTGCCCGCCTACTTCAACGACAGTCAACGCCAAGCGACCAAGGACGCCGGTCGGATCGCCGGGCTCGAGGTGCTGCGCATCATCAACGAACCGACGGCGGCCGCGCTGACCTACGGCCTTGAGAAGAAGGGCCAGGGCAAGGTCGCGGTGTACGATCTGGGCGGCGGCACCTTCGACATTTCCGTTCTCGACATCGGCGAGGGTGTCTTCGAGGTCAGGGCCACCAACGGCGATACGTTCCTCGGCGGCGAGGATTTCGACAAACGCATCATCGACTATCTGGCCGACGAGTTCAAAAAGGAGCAGGGCATCGACCTGCGCAACGATCGGCTGGCGCTCCAGCGCCTCAAGGAAGCCGCGGAGAAGGCGAAGATCGAGCTCAGTTCGACGGTGCAGACCGACGTCAACCTGCCCTTCATCACCGCCGATCAGAATGGGCCCAAGCACCTCAACGTCAAGCTCACCCGCGCCAAGCTGGAAGCCCTGGTCGACGATCTCGTGCAGCGCACCATCGAGCCCTGCCGGGCGGCGCTCAAGGACGCCGGCCTCAAGGCCGCGGACATCGCCGAGGTGATCCTGGTCGGCGGCATGACCCGCATGCCGAAGGTGCAGGAGGTCGTCAAGGACTTCTTCGGCAAGGAGCCGCATAAGGGCGTCAACCCGGATGAAGTCGTCGCCATCGGCGCCGCCATCCAGGCGGGCGTGCTCCAGGGCGAGGTGAAGGACGTCCTGCTGCTCGACGTGACTCCGCTGTCGCTCGGCCTGGAAACGCTGGGCGGCGTGATGACGAAGCTCATCGACCGCAACACGACCATCCCGACGAAGAAGTCCCAGACCTTCTCGACCGCCGAGGACAACCAGACCGCGGTGACCATCCGCGTCTTCCAGGGCGAGCGCGAGATGGCGGC
>CALCDT010000101.1 GCA_937900425.1 uncultured Alphaproteobacteria bacterium
GCCGCCGTCGATGATGGTGTCGCCGGGCGACAGCAGGCCGGCGAGCGCCGCCACCGTCTCCTCCGTCGGCGCGCCGGCCGGCAGCATCACCCAGACGGCGCGCGGCGCCGCCAGCTTGGCGACGAGGTCGGCGAGGTCGGCGGCGCCGGTGCAGCCTTCGCCGGCGAGTTCCTGGACGGCGGCGGCGTTGCGATCGTAGACGACGCAGGAATGGCCGCCGCGGGTCAGCCGACGCGCGATGTTGCCGCCCATGCGGCCGAGACCGACGACTCCGAGCTGCATCTCACTCTCCCCGAAAACTGCGCCGTCCGGACGCTCGCGCCGCAAGGCGGACGGCAGGTGTGCTGATTGATCCGTCGCGCTGCCGGCGGGCGGCCCCCACCCTCAGCGGCCCGCCTGCGCGCGGGCGGCGGCGAGCACCGCCTCCGGCGTGAAGCCGAATTTGGCGAGCAGCGCCTTGAGCGGCGCCGAGGCGCCGAAGGTGTGCATGCCGATCTTCGCGCCGGTCGGGCCGACATAGCGGTCCCAGCCGAGGGTCGAGGCCTGCTCGACGGCGACGCGGGCGGTGATCGACGGCGGCAGGACCTCGTCGCGGTAGGCCTGGTCCTGCTTCTCGAAGAGCTCCCACGACGGCATCGACACGACGCGCGAGCGGACGCCCTCGGCGGCGAGCGCCTCGTGGGCGGCGACGCAGAGCTGCACCTCGCTGCCGGTCGCCATCAGGATCACCTCCGGCGCGCCACCTTCGCTGTCGGCGAGCACGTAGGCGCCGCGGGCGACGCCGGCGGCCGGCGCATAGCGGCTCCGGTCGAAAGTCGGCAGCGGCTGCCGCGACAGCACCAGACAGGCCGGCTCGTGACGCATCCTCAGCATCACCTTCCAGGCCTCGGCGACCTCGTTGGCGTCGGCCGGCCGCAGCGTCACGAGGCCGGGGATGGCGCGGAGCCCGATCAGCTGCTCGACCGGCTGGTGGGTCGGACCGTCCTCGCCGACGCCGATGCTGTCGTGGGTGAAGACGTAGATGACCGGCAGCTCCATCAGCGCCGACAGCCGGATCGCCGGCTTCATGTAGTCGGAGAAGATCAGGAAGCCGGAGCCGTAGGCGCGGATCTTCGACAGCGCGAGGCCGTTGCAGACGGCGCCCATGGCGTGCTCGCGCACGCCGAAGTGGAAGTTGCGGCCGCCGTACTGGCCGGGCTCGAAGTCGCCGGCGCCCGGAAAGGTCAGCCGCGTCTTGGTCGACGGGGCGAGGTCGGCCGAGCCGCCGATCAGCCACGGCAGCCGCGGCGCGATGGCGTTCAGAACCTTGGCCGAGGCGTCGCGACCGGCCATGCCTTTCGCGTCGGCCGGAAACACCGGGATGTCGGCGTCCCAGCCGTCCGGCAGCCGGCGTGCCTGCATCGCCTCGATCTCGGCGGCGAGCTCGGGATAGTCCGCCCTGTAGCGCCCGAACAGCGCCTCCCACTCGGTGCGAAGCCGCGCGCCGCGCGCGCCGATCAGTTCGGCGAAGCGCTCGCGGACGCCCTCCGGCACCAGGAACTTGGCGTCCTCCGGCCAGCCGTAGCTCTTCTTGGCGAGGCGGATCTCGTCCTCGCCGAGCGGCTCGCCGTGGGCGGCGCTGGTGTCCTGCTTGTTCGGCGCGCCGTAGCCGATGTGGCTCTCGACGATGATCAGCGTCGGCCTATCGTCGACGTGGACGGCGGCGGTGAAGGCGGCGGCGAGGCGCTCGCAGTCGTTGGCGTCGCCGACCCGGAGCACGTTCCAGCCGTAGGCGAGGAAGCGGCCGGCGACGTCCTCGTCGAAGGCGAGCGAGGTGTGCCCCTCGATGGTGATGCGGTTGGAATCGTAGATCCAGCAGAGGTTGGAGAGCTTCAGGTGGCCGGCGAGGGACGCCGCCTCGCCGGAGATCCCCTCCATCATGCAGCCGTCGCCGGCGAGGGCGTAGACGCGGTAGTCGAACAGCCGGTAGCCCGGCTTGTTGTAGCGCTCGGCGAGCCAGCGCTCGGCGATCGCCATGCCGACGCTCGTCGCCACGCCCTGGCCGAGCGGCCCGGTCGTCGTCTCGACGCCGGAGGTCCAGCGGTATTCGGGGTGGCCGGGGCACTTGCCGTCGAGCTGGCGGAAGCGGCGGATGTCGTCGAGCGTCACCGCCGGCTCGCCGAGGCGCTCGTAATCGCCGTTGACCGCCTTCACCCCGGCCAGATGCAGCAGCGAATAGAGCAGCATCGAGGCGTGGCCGGCCGACAGCACGAAGCGGTCTCGGTTCGGCCAGATCGGGTCGGCCGGGTCGTAGCGCAGGAACTGCTGCCACAGCGTGTAGGCGACCGGCGCCATCGCCATCGGCGTGCCGGGATGGCCGGAATTCGCCTGCTGCACCGCGTCCATCGACAGGGTGCGGATGGTGTCGATGGCGAGCTTGTCGACGGCCGTCACGTCGTGCGCCTGGCCGACCCCCCGGACGCCCAGCTGCTCGGAACCGTCGTTGGACACAGCGCTCCTCCCGTCTCAGGCGATGAGGCCGCCCGGCGACGGCGCCGGGGGCTCGGCCGCCTGTCTGAATACGCCATGCCCGCCTGACCGCCAAGCCGCCGTTCGTGAAAATAATTTAAGATCTCCATGACGTTCCGTTGCTTGCGGGGGGCCCGCCCGCTTGGTAGAGGGCGGTTCGGCGAGTAGAAGGGGGAAGCCTCGCGACCACGCCCTGAATTGAATCCCGCCAACTCGTGTTGCACTGCAAGAACCGCCTGACCCACACGCAGATGTGAGCGGACGAGGCCGCGAAAAGACGTAGACGCCTTCGCCCGCGACGCGCACCCGGCCGGATTGCAATCTTGCGTCGACCGGACGTCGCGGTGCCACCAGCGGGTGGACAGCACGAAGGGGAGGATGTCGGATGTACCCTGAGAGCCCGATCGATCCGCCCGGCGCGCCGGGCC
>CALCDT010000102.1 GCA_937900425.1 uncultured Alphaproteobacteria bacterium
TTCGACACCGGCGGCATCTCGATCAAGCCGGCCGCCGGCATGGAGGACATGAAGGGCGACATGGGCGGCGCCGCCGCCGTCACCGGCCTGATGCGCGCCCTCGCCGGGCGCAAGGCGAAGGTCAACGCCGTCGGCGTCATCGGCCTCGTGGAGAACATGCCCGACGGCAACGCCTACCGCCCCGGCGACATCCTCACCTCGATGTCCGGCCAGACCATCGAGGTGATCAACACCGACGCCGAGGGCCGGCTCGTGCTGGCCGACGCGCTCTGGTACACCAAGGAGACCTTCAAGCCGGTCTTCATGGTCAATCTCGCGACGCTGACAGGGGCCGTCATGGTCGCGCTCGGCACCCAACACGCCGGCCTCTTCTCCAACGACGACGCCCTCGCCGACAAGCTCTACGCCGCCGGCCAGGCGACGGGCGAGAAGGTCTGGCGCCTGCCGCTCGGCGCCGACTACGACAAGCAGATCGACAGCCGCTTCGCCGACATGAAGAACACCGGCGGCCGCTTCGGCGGCGCCATCACTGCGGCGCAGTTCCTCAAGCGCTTCGTCGGCGAGACCCCTTGGGCGCATCTCGACGTCGCCGGCACCGCGATGGCCTCGCCGGACAGCGACATCAACCGCTCCTGGGGCTCGGGCTACGGCGTCCGCCTGCTCGACCGGCTGGTCGCGGACCACTACGAGAAGTGATCCGCGTCGGCCTCAAGCTCGCCTTCGCCGCCGTGATCGCCGCCCTGGCGACGCGGCGGGCGGTGCGCGTCGCCCTCGGCCGCTCGCCCACACTCGGTGAGATGGCCGCCGGCACCCTCGTCGGCGTCCTCGCCATGCTGGCGGCGGATGCGGCGTTCGGCTGGTGAGGCGGGGGGATGACGCCTGCCGTCCCGGCCGCCGGTTCCAAGGTTCAGCGGCGACGGGGCGGCGTCGGTCGCCCCTCCACCAACCTCTCCGCCGTCATTCCCGCGAATGCGGGAATCCAGCGTTCCGCAATGGGATGGGCAGCGAGGAGAGGGGGTGGCTCCGGTGCGCGACGGACTCGCCCGGGGCGGTCACACCGACAGACGAGGGAGACAGACCACCGTGGCCGAAGTTCTGTTCTTCCATCTCGAGCGCCAGCCGCTCGAAGCGGTGTTGCCGAAGCTGATCGTGACGTCGCTGGAGCGGGACTGGCGGGTCGTGGTGCAGGCGGGCTCGCAGGAGCGTGTCGCCGCGCTCGACGCCCTGCTGTGGACCTTCGACGAGGAGGCCTTCCTGCCCCACGGCGTCGCCGGCGGCGACCACGATGCCGATCAGCCGGTGCTGCTGACCACCGGACCGGAGAACCCGAACGGCGCCGTCGTCCGCTTCCTGATCGACCGCGCCGAGCCGCCGGACCTTAAGCCCTATCTGCGCGGCGTCTTCCTGTTCGACGGCCACGATCCGGAGGCGGTGGCCGAGGCGCGGGCGCAGTGGAAGACGCAGAAGGCCGCCGGACACGACCTCACCTACTGGCAGCAGAACCCGCGGGGAGGGTGGGAGAAGAAGGCGTGAGGCCGGTGCCGGCGTGCAGATGAACGGAGCCGGCCGGCACTCGTCGCTCCTTCAAGCCACCCGCCCCTCAAGCCACCGCCGCCTCGTATTCTTCCGACAGGGTCAGCCACTCCTCCTCGGCCGCGGCGATCGCCTTTTCGGTGTCGGCGCGGTCCTTGGAGAGTTTCGCGCCCTTGGCCGGGTCCCTGGTGAACAGCGACGGGTCGCCGAGCAGGACGTCGAGGCCGGCGAGGGCGGAGCGGAGGGATTCGATGCGTTTTTCCACCGCCTGGATGCGCTTGCGCAGCGGGGCGAGTTCGGCGCGTTTTTCCGCGGCCTGCTTGCGCTTGTCGGCGCCGAAGCTGCGGTCGGCCGGCTCCTCGGCCTTCTCCGGTTCCTTCTTCGGCTGGGTGCCGGACAGCACGTAGCGCTTGTAGTCGTCCATGTCGCCGTCGAAGGGCGTGACGCGGCCGTCGGCGACGAGCCAGAGCCGGTCCATGGTCGCCTCGACGAGGTGGCGGTCGTGGGCGATGAGAATGACGGCGCCGGAGAAATCGTTGAGCGCGGCCATCAGGCTCTCGCGGGCCTCGATGTCGAGGTGGTTGGTCGGCTCGTCGAGGATGAGCAGGTTCGGCCCGTGGAAGGTGGCGAGGCCGAGCAGCAGCCGGGCGCGCTCGCCGCCGGAGAGCTCTTCCACCGGCGTGTCCATGCGGCCGGCGTCGAGGCCCATCTGGGCAACGCGCGAGCGCACCCGCGGCTCGGGCGCGTCGGTCATCAGCCGGCGGACGTGAGCGACGGCGCTTTCGCCGGGCATCAGCTCGTCGAGCTGGTGCTGGGCGAAGAAGGCGATTTCCAGCTTCGGTGCCCGGGTGATCGTGCCGGCCATGGCGCCGAGCCGCTCGGCGATCAGCTTCGCCAGCGTCGACTTGCCGTTGCCGTTCTTGCCGAGCAGGGCGATGCGGTCGTCGTCGTCGATGCGCAGCGACAGGTTGGAGAGCACCGGCTTGCCCTCGGCGTAGCCGACGGCGACCCGGTCGAAGGCGAGGATCGGCGGGGCGAGCCGGGCCTTGGGCTCGGGAAAGCGGATCGGCGGCATGGTCTCGTCGACGATGCCCTCGATGATCTCCATCTTCTCCAGCATCTTGAGGCGCGACTGCGCCTGCCTCGCCTTGGTGGCCTTGGCGCGGAAGCGGTCGACGAAGGATTGCAGGTGCTTGCGCCGGGCGTCCTGCTTCTCCTTGGCCTTCTCCAGCAGCAGCATCTTCTCGCGGCGCTGGCGGGCGAACTGGCTGTAGCCGCCCTTCCAGTGGGTCAGCTTGCCGTGTTCGAGGTGGACGATGCCGCCCACCGCCTTGTCGAGCAGGTCGCGGTCGTGGCTGATGAGGAGGACCGTGTGCGGATAGCGCGCCACGTAATTCTCCAGCCACAGCGTGCCTTCGAGGTCGAGATAGTTGGTCGGCTCGTCGAGCAGCAACAGGTCCGGCTCGGCGAAGAGCACGGCGGCGAGGGCGACCCGCATGCGCCAGCCGCCGGAGAAGTCCTTGCACGGGCGCGCCTGGGCCTCGGCGTCGAAGCCAAGACCGTAGAGGATGGCGCCGGCGCGGGCCTCGGCCGAATGGGCGTCGATGTCGGCGAGGCGGATCTGGATCGCGGCGATGCGTTCCGGATCGGTCGCGGTCTCGGCCTCGTCGAGCAGGGCGGCGCGCTCGGTGTCAGCTTTCAGCACGTAGGAGATCAGGCTCTCGTCGGTGCCCGGGGCTTCCTGGGCGACGCGGCCGATCCTGGCGCCGCGCGACAGCGAGATGTCTCCCGACTCCGGCGAAAGCTCGCCGCAGATCAGGTTGTAGAGCGTGGTCTTGCCGGTGCCGTTGCGCCCGACGACGCCGTATTTGGCGCCGTCCGGCACCATGATGGTGGCACCGTCGAGAAGCGTGCGCCCCGCGATGCGGTAGGTGAGATCGGTGATCGTCAGCATGAAATTGGATCTTGATTTACTGTGGCTTACTCAATCAGCATGATGCCACTCTCCAAGTCCTGTTTGGGCGACTCAGGAGGGGCCTCATTGTGCGCCGGCAATAGATCAATGATCGCACAAAATCAATAGAGATTTGACCTAAGGTGCGCTGCAATGGCCAAGAATAGGACGAGATTCTATTTTGAGATGAGTAGCGGAGAGATTGAGATATTATCAGTTAAAGAAAATTATGATAGAAGTTTGACGGTTCTCTCCAAGAACCTAAAATTTTTCGAGCATACTCCTGGCGTGTTCGAAGAATTAAGATCCCAACACTATTCAATACATAAAAGCAATGCGGGCCGTGATGTCACAATTACCCAGAAAACAGATTTGTTCAATGGTAAAAGTATATCAATTTGCACATTTATTCACGATTGCTCGGACGTTCTTTTATGGCCCGTGACTTCTAGAAGGTTGGGGAGTAGTGCGAGTCTTATTTTGAAGAGACCTCTGAAGAAAAGTGAGGAGGCTGTACGTATTGCGCAGATATATGGAAAGACTTTTACACTTTTTTATAGTGTTTTTGTAACGCGCCCAAATTTTGATGGTAATTATCTGAAAACTCAGTATGAAAGCTCGCTATGCTATGATTTTTCTGATTTCTCCATAGTAGTGATCTGGTCAATTCTGATGGTCCCGCCGCTACCTGTTGGAGATGTTCGAGTGAAATCGACAAGCTACGAGATGGTAAACGGTCATTATTCCGGAGAGAATACGCGAATTAGTGCTGGTTCTCTCCCTTACATCTCAATTTTAGATGTGCATTGGGACCTAATGGTGGGGTTGCGGAGGCGATTAGTTGAGAGACTTGTCGAAGCTATTGGAGACGAGGTGCATCGTAAGGTTGAGGTGACAGTTAGTTTTTTCTTTCCGTATCCAGTCGATATGGTCAACATATATTTTGGAATAGTGATTGTGGATTTTGAAATATGGCAGCGCGTCTCAAGCTATGATGTTCAAATATACTTTTCTGTCTAGATCGTCATCTGCTGGCCGAGTTCCAGCACCCGCCCGGTCGGCAGGCGGTAGAACTGGGTGGCGTTGGCCGAGCCGGAGGCGAGCGAGATGAAGAGGCGGTCCTGCCAGGCCGGCATGCCCGACCTCGCGAGCGCCTTGAAGCTGCGCCGCCCGAGGAAGAACGAGGTCTTCATGATGTCGAACTTGAGCCCGAGCTTGCGGCACTGGGCGAGGGCGGCCGGCACGTTCGGCGTCTCCATGTAGCCGAAGGTCAGCTGCAGCAGCTTGAAGTCCGGGCTGATCTCGGCGAGGGCGATGCGCCGGCCGGGGGCGACGCGGGGCTTGGGCGCCGTCCTCACCTGCAGGATGACGTTGGTCTGGTGAAGCACCTGATTGTGCTTGAGATTGTGCATCAGCGCCGAGGGTGCGGTCTCCGGGTCGCTGGTGAGGAAGACGGCGGTGCCCGGCACCCGCGTCTTCGGCGAGCGCTCCAGCATGGCGACGAGGTCGGCGAGCGGGATGCTCTCGCGGTGGGTTTTCTCGAAGACGATGGCGGTGCCGCGCAGCCAGGTCCACATCACCACGGCGGCGGCGGCGGCGATCACCAGCGGCACGATTCCGCCGTCGGCGATCTTCATCAGGTTGGCGAGCAGGAAGACGACCTCGACGAGGAGGAAGGGCGCGATGACCGCCGCCGCCAGCCACGCCGGCCAGCCCCAGGCCCGGCGCACGACGACGAAGGCGAGGAGGCTCGTCAGCACCATGGTGCCGGTGACGGCGATGCCGTAGGCCGAGGCGAGGGCGCTGGAACTCTCGAACAGCAGCACGAGGACGAGCACGCCGCCGCAGAGCAGCCAGTTGATCCGCGGCATGTAGATCTGGCCCTCCTCGGTCTCGGAGGTGTGGCGGATGTCGAGCCGCGGCAGGATGCCGAGCTGCACCGCCTGCCGGGTCAGCGAGAAGGTGCCGGTGATCACCGCCTGGCTGGCGATGATGGTGGCGAGGGTGGCGAGGCCGACCATCGGCAGCAGCGCCCAGCCGGGCTGCATGCGGAAGAAGGGATCGCTCACCGCCTCGGGATGGGCGAGCACGAAAGCGCCCTGGCCGAGATAGTTGAGGGCGAGGGCCGGGAAGACGAAGGCGAGCCAGGCGACGCGGATCGGCCCGCGGCCGAAGTGGCCCATGTCGGCGTAGAGCGCCTCGGCGCCGGTGACGGCGAGAAAGACCGAGCCCAGCACCCCGAGGCCGAGCCAGCCGCCGGTGGCGAGGAAGACGACGGCGTTGACCGGATTGAGCGCGACCAGCACCTCGGGATCGTCGAAGACGTGGAGGAGACCGGAAAGGGCGAGCACGGCGAACCATATGGCCGTGACCGGCCCGAACCAGGACGCCACCTTCGCTGTGCCGCGCGACTGGACGAAGAACAGCGCGAGGATGATGGCGACGGTGATCGGGATCACGAAGGGGTCGAAGGCCGGCGTGACGAGTTCGAGGCCCTCGACGGCGGAGAGCACGGAGATCGCCGGCGTGATCATGGCGTCGCCGTAGAACAGCGCCGCCCCGAGCACGCCGACGACGAGGACGAAGCTGCCGCGGCGGCCCATGCTGCCCTTGGCGAGGGCCAGCAACGAGAAGATGCCGCCCTCGCCGCGGTTGTCCGCCCGCATCAGGAAGACGACGTATTTGAGCGTGACGATGACGACCAGCGACCACAGCAGCAACGAGACGACGCCCTCGACGTCGGCTCGGGAGACGCCGTCGGCGGCGGTATGGGCGAGGGCCTCGCGCAGGGCATAGAGCGGGCTGGTGCCGATGTCGCCGTAGACGACGCCGACGGAGCCGAGGGCGAGCTTCCAGAAGCCGGCGCCCGGGGCGTGATCGCCGGCCGCCGCCTCGGAAGGGGCGGCGGATCCGGCGTCTAGGGAATGGTCCATGATGGAAAGAGGGTCCGTCCGTTGACACGCCGCGGCATCTGTGCGGAGGGATGGCGGCGCCGGCCGTTCGCGGCGCCCCGGAGTGGTCCTCTTTACGCACCGCCTCGCGGCGACATCGACAACGCGTCGTCGGTCCTCCCGGTTCCGCGGGCGGCGCTGCGGCGGCCCGTCGGTTCCCTCCGGTCGTCGGTGGAGGACGGCCGCGTGGCGATGTGCGCGGAGCTTACGCCCGACGCCGCCGACCCACAATCATGCGTCCCGTCGCCAAAATTGCATGACGGGACTGCGACGCCGGCGGGGCTGCGGCCGGGGAAGCGGAGAAGGGGAGGGCACCGTCGTCAGATGGCGAAGCCGGTGCGGCGGTCGCGCGGGGCGCACTTCCAGCGGACGACGCGCCACTTCGGATGGCTCTCGTTCCACTGGGCGATGGTCTGTTGTGCGGTCGTCATGCATTGCATGGGCGTCACCGGCTCCATCGAGACGACGAGGTTCTCGTCGCGGCAGTCGGCGGGGGCGGTGAGAAGGCAGATCGACAGCAGCAGTTCCATGGCTCGTCTCCGGTCGCGGCCGTAGGGCGGGTTTCATTTCTCCGGGGTGTTCGCACAATTATTGTGCTGCCATCTTACACGGCATATTGCATTGCAACAGAGGGGGTGGGGGTTTGAACCGGTTGAAGAAGGGGTCGGATGCAAAAAAGATTTTTTGAAGGATTCAATTTTTGTGAATCGTTCGTGCCTGAGTTTGCTCGCCGAGGGAGGTAGAGGGGAGCCATGAGCGGAAAACGGCGAGAACGCGGCTGGCGTAGAGGGAGTGACTCCGCTGACGTCGCCGCTGGATGAGGATGCCCCATGCGCGGCGATCGGACGAATTGCCGCACCTTCCCTTCGCTCATCCATTTGTTGTGCGCTGCAGCAGAAGCGCCGTCGCCGCCGCCGCAAGGGACGGGAGTTCGCGGATCGGCTAGCCTGCCCGAGGTCTCACCGGCCGCGCCGGACCGGTCCTGTCGACGAACGCCGGGCCTCTGCTACGGGCGGTCGTGACGACCGTCGACGTCCTCCCACCATCGGAGCTACGATGCCTATCCGTCTCTACGATCTCTGCGGCGCCGACCCGCAGTTGCGTTTCAGTCCCTACTGCTGGCGGGCGAAACTCGCGCTGCGCCACAAGGGCGCCGACTTCGAAACCGTCGCGACGCCCTTCACCGCAATTCCCCGGATCGGTGACGGCGGCCACGCCACCGTCCCGGTGCTCGAGGACGGTGGTACGCGGATCGGCGACAGCTTCGCGATCGCCGAGCATCTGGAGGCGACCATGCCGGACCGGCCGAGGCTGTTCGCGGAAGGTCCGGCCGGCCGGGCGGCCGCCCGCCTCGTCGAGGGCTACGCCAACCTCACCTTGTCGGCGACCATCTTCCCGTGGATCGCCCGCGACATCCTCGACCGACTGGCACCGGAGGACCAGGCCTATTTCCGCCCGAGCCGGGAGAAGCGCCTCGGTCGCAGCCTCGAGGAGGCGGCGGCCGGGCGCGAGGGCAAGCTCGGCGATCTGCGAAAGGCGCTGGCGCCGATGCGTCATGCCCTGCGCCACGCCCCCTTCCTCGGCGGCGACACGCCGCTCTACGTCGACCACATCGTCGCCGGCACCTTGCTTTGGGCGGCGAAGGTCAGCGACTTCGCCCTGCTCGACGGCGAGGACGAGGTCGCCGCCTGGTTCGGCCGGGTGACGGCGGGGGCCGATGGCTGAGAGCGGAGACGTCGGGTCTCCGCCGATCGAAGCTCGTCCGCGCGACGGCGCGACCGAGCCCGTGTCGAGCGGCGCGGCCACGACCGCGTAAGCCATCGGGCCCGATGAGGCGGTGGGGTGGGGCGCGGGAGCCGGGAGCCCCGCGTTGCGCGAGATCAATGCGGGGCTGCCCCCGCCGGGCGATGGTCGTCGGCGTTCCGGCCGGGCCGCCGTGTTCGCCTTCGGCCGGGTGCAGCACGGAGCGGTCCATGACGCGCATCCTTCTCATCGACGGCCACCCCGATCCCGCCCCTCGCCGGCTCTGCCACGCCCTCGCCGACGCCTATCTCGAGGGCGCCCGCGCCGCCGGCCACACGGTGACGCGGATCGACCTCGCCGGCCTCGACGTTCCGCTGCTGCGCAGCCAGGAGGCCTTCACCGGCGGCGCGGTTCCGCCCGAACTCACCGGCGCCGCCGAGGCGCTTTGCGCCGCGGAGCATGTCGTCGTGGTCTTTCCGCTCTGGCTCGGCACGATGCCGGCGCTGCTCAAGGCCTTCTTCGAGCAGGTCATGCGGCCGGGTGTCGCCTTCGAATACCAGGCGAACGGCTTGCCGAAGACGCTGCTGAAAGGCCGCTCGGCGCGGGTCGTGGTGACGATGGGCATGCCGGCCCTGGTCTATCGCTGGTGGTTCCGCGCCCACGGCGTCGCCAACCTGCGCCGCAACATCCTCGGCTTCGTCGGCATCGGCCCGGTCCGCGAGACCCTGCTCGGCGGGGCCGAGACCGCCGAGACGGCGACGCGGGAGCGGTGGCTGGTGCGGCTGCGGGCGCTCGGGGCGGCGGCGCGCTGACGAGGCGCCCTTAACTTCCCGCCCGACGCGCCCTATCTCACGGCGGCAGCAGATCCCGATCCGGAAGCGTCCATGAAAAAGTCTCTCGTTCTCGCCGTCCTCGCTCTTCTCCTCGGCGTCCTGCCGGCGGCGGCGGAGGGTCCGGACCTCATCTTCAAGCGGTCGACGGTCTGGAAGTTCCTGACGCCAGACCACAAGCTCGCGGTCTACGGCATCGACGACCCGCTGGTCGAAGGCGTCGCCTGCCATTACACGGTTCCCGAGAAGGGCGGCGTCGCCGGCATGTTCGGTGTCGCCGAGGAAGTCTCGGACATCTCGCTCGCCTGCCGGCAGGTCGGGCCGGTGGTCTTCAAGCAGAAGATGGAGCAGGGCGAGGACATGTTCCGCCAGCGCCGCTCGATCCTGTTCAAGCGGATGCAGATCGTGCGCGGCTGCGACGTCAAGCGCAACGTCCTGGTCTATCTGGTCTACTCCGACAAGCTGATCGAGGGCAGCCCGAAGAACTCGACGTCGAGCGTGCCGATCATGCCCTGGGGCGACGCCCCGGCGCCGCGCTGCTCGGAATTCTTCAGGGACTGAGGCCGTCGCTGGTCGACCGGTGCGCGGGCACCGCAAGGGATTGACCCTCGCGGCGGCGGCGCCGTATCGTTCCCGCTATGTTCAAAGCCGAAGGCTCTCCGGCCAAACCCCTGTTTTCGCTCGACGCGATGAAGCAGGCGGCGCTGCGCCATCTCGACCGCTACGCCGCGTCGGAAGCGGACCTGAGGCGGGTGCTGCGGCGCCGCGTCGAGCGCATGATCCGGCGGGTCGGGCCGGACGATCCGGACGCGGCCGCGGCCGAGCGGGCGGCGGGTCTCGCCTTCGCCGAGGAGGCGGTCGCGGTCTGCCTGCGGCTCGGCCTCCTCGACGATCGTCGCTATGCCGAGATCAAGGTCGTCAGCGGCCGTCGCCGCGGCTGGTCGCGCCGGCGCATCGCCGCGAGCCTCGGCGTCCACGGGGTCGACGAGGAGGTGGCGCGCGCGGCGCTGGAGGAGGCCGATCCGGGCGCCGGCGAGAACGGCGCGGAGGAGGGCGATCCCGACCTCGCCGCCGCCCGCCGCACCGTCCGCCGCCGACGGCTCGGCGCGGGCGACGATCCCGACGACTGTCGGCGGGCGTTGCAGCGTCTGGTGCGCGCCGGCTTCTCGCTGAAAGTGGCGCGGGCTGCTCTGGCGGAAGAGGCGAAGGCGGAGGAGGACGAGGAGGAGGAGATCTGAGCGGACCCTGGTGCAGACCCCCGGCCGCGTGCGGCTGCGCGGGCGGTCGGCCTTCACGACGACCGCCTCGCGACATCTCCCGAACAAGGCCGTTGGAAGGCGCTGGCGACCGGCAGCCTCCGTCACGGCGCCTGGCGCTCGCTACTGTCCGGTTGAATGGGTGTCCCAGGTCGGTGCACCCGGCCTCGTCCTTCGAGACGGGCGCTCACGCGCCCTCCTCAGGATGAGGTCTTCGGGAAATTAATGTTTCATCGCAGAGGCTTGATCTTTTTCCTCATCCTGAGGAAGGAGCGAAGCTCCTGTCTCGAAGGACGAGGGAAAAGCCGGGGCGGTGGCGGCTGCCTTTTCAGTCTCCATCCATGCGTCTCGTGAGTTCGTCTAGGTATGCAATGTCTTGGTGAAGAGTAGCGGCGGCTGAACCTGACGGCAGTGCTCTCGCCAGGGCCTTATACCGGCTCGCCTAACGTCCTCGAACGATGAGCCCGCCTCCGCCCTTCGAGATGGCCCGTTCCGGGCCTCCTCGGGACGAGGGCGGAGAGAGGTCGGTGCAACCCCCTGCTGCGATCACCACTTGCCGGTGTTGGGCATGCTCGCCCAGGGCTCGGCCGCGGGCAGCGATCCGCCCTTCTGGAGCAGTTCGATCGAGATGTTGTCGGGCGAGCGGATGAAGGCCATGCGGCCGTCGCGGGGTGGGCGGTTGATGGTGACGCCGCCGGCCTGCAGCCGGGCACAGGTCTCGTAGATGTCGTCGACCTCGTAGGCGAGATGGCCGAAATTGCGGCCCTCGCCATAGGCTTCCGGGTCCCAGTTGTAGGTGAGTTCGAGCAGCGGCGCAGCGCCGGCGGCGGCGCGCTCGCGATCCTCTGGCGCGCAGAGGAAGATCAGCGTGAACCGGCCCTTCTCGTTCTCCATCCGCCGCACCTCGACCATGCCGAGCTTGCCGCAGTAGAAGTCGAGCGACGCCTCGACGTCGGTGACCCGGACCATGGTGTGAAGGTAGCGCATCTTCCGGTTTCTCCCCAGGGGTTCGTTCAACGGACCGGACGCCGCATCGCGCGCCGGTTGCGGTCCAGGACCCAAGAGATAGGCCGTTCACGGCCGCTGGCAAGCACCGCGGAGCGCAGGCCCGGCGGTGGGCGTCGGGCCGGACCGCCCGGCGCTCCCGCCGGGGAAACAACGAAGCACCGGGCGTGTTGTTTTCCTGGTATCTCGGCGTCTCGCCGGAAGACGATCGTCGCCGGCGGAGGCCGCTCAGGGTGCCGGTGATCGGATTCCCGCGGAAATCCGACGATCTTTCGATCCCGGCCTTGCCCTTCACCCTGCCTTCGATGCTAAGATTCGATACTTGGAATCGGTTGAGTTCCGGAAATGGCGTTGTGGCCGGCGGTTTCGCCGGTGTTCGAGTAGGGGGCCATCGGCATGACCAAGACGCAGTCGGACCTCACGCCCTCCGCCGCCGTCGGCGACGAGGTCGGCGCCGATGTCCTCGAGGTCGCCGGGACCATCAAGTGGTTCGACGTCGCCAAGGGCTTCGGCTTCATCGTGCCCGACGACGACGGTCTGCCCGACATCCTCCTCCACGTCACCTGCCTGCGCCGCGACGGCTTCCAGACCGCCTACGAGGGCGCCCGTGTCGTCTGCGAGGTGCTGGACCGGCCGAAGGGGCTGCAGGCGCTGCGCATCCTGTCGATGGACGAATCGACCGCGCTCCACCCCTCGCAGATGGCACCCTCGCGCACCCACGTCCAGGTGACGCCGACGAGCGGGCTCGAGCGGGTGTCGGTGAAGTGGTTCAACCGGGTGCGCGGCTTCGGCTTCGTCAGCAAGGGTGAGGGCCATCCGGACATCTTCATCCACATGGAGACGCTGCGCCGCTACGGCATGGCCGAGCTTCGGCCGGGCCAGGAGGTGATGGTGCGCTTCGGCGACGGGCCGAAGGGCTTGATGGCCTCCGAAGTGCGCCCGGTCGGCCCCGGCGGCCCGCCCTCGTCGCACTGATGGACCGCACGGTGCGCCGCTCGCCAGCGCGCCTCCCGTTCGCGCGCCGCTCTCCCGTGCGTCTCCGCCTCGTGGCGGCGGGGGTCGTTCTCGCCGCTCTCGCGCTGCTCGCCGGAACGGCCGTCGCCCTCGATCCGGCTCCGTCCGCCGCGTCGCCCGCCGGTTCCGGCGCCGCCGATGCGGTGACGGTCGGCGCGCTCTCCCCTCTGACCGTGGAGACGGCCGCCGGGCCGCTGCGCTTTTCGGTCGAGGTCGTCGCCACGGCGGAGGAGCGCGCCCGCGGGCTGATGCACCGGCGCCAGATGGACGCGGACCGCGGCATGCTGTTCGACATGGGCCGCACCGCGCCGGCCTTCTTCTGGATGAGGAACACCTACCTCTCGCTCGACATCCTGTTCCTCGCCCCCGACGGCGAGATCCGCCGGATCGCGGCGAACACCGAGCCGCTGTCCGAAGCGCAGATCCCCTCCGGCGAACCGGTCCGCTACGTCCTCGAACTCGTCGCCGGCACGGCGGCCGCGCGTGGGATCAAGGTTGGTGACCGGGTGGTGCATCCGGTGATCCGGGGGCGGTGAGGGGAGCCTGACCCGACCCCGTTCACGCGGGTGCTCACCAGCGCCGCCGGCACCGACTTCACCTGCTACCTGCACCCGGACCATCTCGGCACGGTGAAAGTGGAGAGCGGCGCCAACAGCTCGGGCGCGACGACGGCGCTGCGCCAGAGCTTCGGACCCTACGGCGAGCGCACCGTGGGCGCCTCCGCCTCCGGCTGCGGCGACGAGCAGAAGGGCTTCATCGGTGAGCGCCACGACGAGACGTCGGGCCTCGTCTACCTCAACGCCCGCTGGTACGACCCGGCGCTGGCCCGCTTCGTCTCGCCGGACTGGTGGGACCCGATCGACGAGAAGGTGGCGGAAAAGGGCCAGCCGGCCGGGGCGATCAACTCGCCGGTGGGGATGGACCGATACGGCTATGCCGGCGGGGATCCCATTAACAAGAAGGATCCGACGGGGCACTATGCCGATCCAAATGCCAGCGGATCGAATGAAGAGAACGATGGGCCAGATAGCGCCACGGCGGGTATGGCGGATGCGGCGGGTGCAAACGCGCCAACCCCCAAGGAAAAGCCAAGAAACGTTGAGGTTGCTTGTGCAGATGCGTGTGTTTTGGAGATCGTCATTTGCGCTTCAGGGGGGTGTAAAGCAATCGTTGCTGGGCTTGCCGTACTTGGTGGCATTATCTATGAAGCGACAAAGCCGGAAAAGCCCGCGGATGCCACGACCTCCAGCCCCGATGCGAGTGATGCAACGTCAGGTGATGATAGAGAAAACGCGGCGGGGGGGCGAGAGCATACCCCCACTAAACCCGGAGATATTGAATCAGGAGAGGGCATAGATATGACAGACACTGACACTTGGCCAACACCGCCAGGTGACGGTCCCTTCAGAGAGGGGGAGCCATCTCGAGATAAGCCGAGAAGTCGTGGTGAAAAAAGTTTGTACGATCCGCATGGCGGACAATGGCGCCCGCAGCAGCCGGATAAGTATCACCCAAGGGGGCATTGGAATTATCGCCCTCCTGGCAGCAATCAGCAGTGGAATAATATATATAATAATTGAAATTAGGTGAATTATGAAAATTGAGATTATCGATGAAATTTTATTCGGCGAGCCTCCCGTGAATGTTCTATTTACGTGCAGTTTAGTTGAAATCAATATTGTTATTGATTTGCTAGAATCGAAGGGTTGTATTGATTTTTCAACCGATATGGAGACAGCGTTTGGGGGTGGCCTGAAGTCATTTAAAATTGAAACGGCGACAATCGAGCATTTGATTAAGATCAATGAAGGGTTCGCTACTGTATCTCTGTCAAGAGATAATATTAGAATGTTGATTAATTATCTTCGTAGTTTTGATGGCACTGATGTGCATACCTTTATTGACTTCGACGGGCAGGGGCTTGAAGAAGATGCCAACTGGATTATTTGGATTGATCGATCTGTGTAGATTTTTACTTTATCGAATTCTATTCGAATTAGAGGTTATGGATGTGCTTTGGCATCGGCTGGGTGCTGACGAAGACGGCGCGGACCAACCTCGCCGCGGACCGGCGCGAGCTCACCACCAACGTCTATGATGAAGACCCCGATCCGAATAGCGGGCGGCTCTACAACGTCGGTCAGCTGACGACGACGGAGCGGGCGGTGGGCGGGGCGTTCCAGGCCCGCGAGCGCTTCGACTACGACGCCGCCGGGCGGCAGCTGAAGCGCACCTGGACGATCGCCGGCCTCGCCGGGGAAAAGTCCGCCCGGGTCAATCTCTACGCCAACGGCGCGATCCGCTTCCGGGTCTGGCCGGACGGCAGCAGCACCGGCTCCCTGACGGCGGGCGGTTCGTGGGTCTACGACACGGCCGGCCAGCTGGTCTCGATCCCCGGGCTGATCGCCGACACGGTCTACGACGCGGCGGGCCGGGCGACGTCGGTGACGTTCGGCAACGGCGCGGTGACCACCACCACCTTCGCCGGCGCCCGCGGCTGGATCGACCGGATCCGCCCACTTTGCAACGAGAGGGGGCGGCCGACGTCGTCGGGCACCACGACGACGATCCAGAACGCCAACTACACACGCGACGCGGCCGGCCGCATCACCATAATCAAGTATTGAAGGGCGAAAAAGTATGAGGGCTGTGACGGTCGGTTTGTTCGATAAACGACCGTTTTCCGGACACTCACACCAAGGCCTCCAGTCGGGGGGTCCTTCTCACATTCAGGGTTGTCAGGAAGCTATGTGCGGATTTCTCTTGTTCCATAGACCCTGACGGGACGGAGGATGCCGAGAGACGACCGCCGCGACGATCTCGACGGCACACTTTCGCAACCCTCTCCCGCGCCCCCACCGAGGAAAAACGGGGAGGTGGCGTGCACCTCCCCGTCGTTCACATCCCCACACGCCGGCTCGCTCAGAAGGGCGAATCCGGGAAGTAGAAGCTTTCGGCGTTGTCCTTCGTCACCAGGGTGGCGTCGAG
The DNA here is from genome assembly GCA_937900425.1 of uncultured Alphaproteobacteria bacterium. Taxonomy (GTDB): domain Bacteria; phylum Pseudomonadota; class Alphaproteobacteria; order Rhizobiales; family Pleomorphomonadaceae; genus CALCDT01. The sequence continues at coordinate 15,275 of CALCDT010000102.1, forward strand.
GATGTAGGTGCCGCGGACCGGGACCTGGTCGATCAGGCCGGCGGCCGTCAGTTCCATGGCGGTGGTGACCATCGCCGGCGGATAGAGCACGTCGACCGGCACCATCTTGTCGCCGTCCATGAC
>CALCDT010000103.1 GCA_937900425.1 uncultured Alphaproteobacteria bacterium
CGGCATCGCGCCTGCGGCGACGAGCCGGCGGGCGCCGCCCGCCCGTGCGCCGTCGTCCGGCCCGGACCATCCGCCGGGGCCGGGCACACCGCCCCGGCGCTTCCCGACCTGCGGCCCCCGACAGGATTGCCGTGAATGTTCTTCGATATCGGTGGCACCGAGCTTCTGGTGATCGTCGTCGTGACGATCATCGTCGTCGGCCCGAAGGATCTGCCGAAACTGCTGCGCACCGTCGGGCACTTCGTCTCCAAGGGACGGCGGATGGCCGGCGAGTTCCAGACCCAGTTCAACGCCGCGCTGCGTGAGGCCGAGCGGGAAGTCGACCTCGAGGACACCCGCAAGACGCTGCAGAGCGTGAAGTCGCTCAATCCCGTCACCGCCGTAAAGGAAGAAATCGCCAAGGCGGTCGAACCGGTGCGCGACATCGGCCGGTCGATCCAGGCCGATCCGGCCTTTTCCTCCGCCTCGGCGCGCGAGACGCCGCCGGCGCCGGTCCCGGCGCCCACCGCCGCCGCCCCGGAGCCGGGCCTCCAGCCGGCACCGATGCCCCTGGTCGACGATCCGGCGGCTGCGCCTCAGCCGTCCGAGCCGATCAAGCAGGGTCCCGTCGCGCCGGCGGCCAGGGCGCCGGGTCAGGGAGAGGGCGCATGAGCGACGAAGACGAGATCGAGGCCTCGCGCGCGCCTCTCATCGACCACCTGATCGAGTTGCGTTCGCGGCTGCTGAAGTCGGTGATCGCGATCGGCCTGTGCTTCGTGGTCTGCTTCTATTTCGCCACCGACATCTTCAACATCCTGATCATTCCGTTCGAGAACGCCGCCGGCGTCGAACAGAGCGTGCAGCTGATCTACACGGCGCCGCAGGAGTATTTCTTCACCCAGCTGAAGATCGCCCTGTTCGGTGCGCTGTTCATCGCCTTTCCGGTGATCGCCAACCAGATCTACATGTTCGTGGCGCCCGGCCTCTACAGGAACGAGCGGCAGGCCTTCCTGCCGTATCTGATCGCAACCCCGATCCTGTTCCTCGTCGGCGCCATGCTGGTGTTCTTCTTCGTGATGCCGACGGTGATGCACTTCTTCCTGTCGATGCAGCAGGAGGGCGGCGAGCACCAGGCGGCGATCCAGCTGCTGCCCAAGGTGTCGGAGTATCTCGGCCTGATCATGTCGCTGATCTTCGCCTTCGGCCTCGTGTTCCAGCTGCCGGTGATTCTCACGCTGCTCGGCCGCATGGGTGTCGTCACCGAGGCCGGCCTCAAGGACAAGCGGCGCTACGCCATCGTGCTCGCCTTCGTCGCCGCGGCGATCCTGACGCCGCCCGATCCCCTGAGCCAGATCCTCCTTGCGGTTCCGGCGATGCTTCTCTACGAAGTCTCCATCATCGCGGTACGGGTCACGGCGCAGAAGGCGAAGGGGCAGGAGGTCGTCGCCGACGACGCCTGACGGGGCCCGGCGCGACAGGTTTTCGATCGCCGGGAACGCCCAACATGCTCGACATCAAGTGGATCCGCGAAGCGCCGGAGGCGCTCGACGCCGCGCTCGCCCGCCGCGGAGCGCCGCCGGCTTCGGCGGATATCCTCGCCATCGACGAGGAGCGCCGCGCCCATCTTTCCGCCCTCCAGGAGGCGCAGGAGAAGCGCAACTCGGCGTCGAAGGAGATCGGCCGGGCCAAGGCGCAGAAGGACGAGGCCCGGGCCGCCGAACTGATGGCCGAGGTCGCCGCCCTCAAGGGCTTCATCCAGGACGGCGAGGCGAAGGAGCGCGAGATCGACGCCCGCCTTGCCGGCGCCCTCGCCGTGCTGCCGAACCCGCCGCTCGACGACGTGCCGGAGGGCTCCGACGAGCACGGCAACGTCGAATACCGTCGCCACGGCACCAGGCCCGAATTCTCGTTCGCTGCCAGGGAGCATTTCGAGATCGGCGAAGGCCTCGGCCTGATGGATTTCGAGCGCGCCGCGAAACTTTCCGGCGCCCGCTTCACGGTGCTCCGGGGCCAGCTGTCGCGGCTCGAACGCGCGCTCGGCCAGTTCATGCTCGACCTTCACACAGGAGAGCACGGCTACACGGAAGTGACCCCGCCGCTGCTGGTGCGCGACGAGGCGATGTTCGGCACCGGCCAGCTGCCGAAGTTTGCAGAGGATCTGTTCCGCACCACCGACGGCCGCTGGCTGATCCCCACCGCCGAAGTGCCGCTGACCAACCTCGTCCGCGAGGAGATCCTCGACGAGAAGGATCTGCCGCTGCGGATGACGGCGCTGACGCCGTGTTTCCGTTCCGAGGCCGGATCGGCCGGGCGCGACGTGCGCGGCATGCTGCGCCAGCACCAGTTCAACAAGGTCGAACTGGTTTCGATCACCTCGGCCGACACCGCGCTCGCCGAGCACGAACGCATGCTGACCTGCGCGGAGGAAGTGCTGAAGCGGCTCGGCCTGCATTTCCGGGTGATGACACTCTGCACCGGCGACATGGGCTTCGGCTCGCGCAAGACCTACGACATCGAGGTCTGGCTGCCGGGGCAGAAGGCCTATCGCGAAATCTCGTCCTGCTCGGTCTGCGGAGACTTCCAGGGTCGGCGGATGAACGCGCGCTACCGCGGCGCCGACGGCCTCAGGTTCGTCCACACGCTCAACGGCTCGGGCGTCGCCGTCGGCCGGGCATTGATCGCGGTGCTCGAGAATTACCAGAACGAGGACGGCAGCGTCACGATCCCCGAGGTGTTGCGGCCCTATATGGGGGGAGCCGAGCGTATCGGCTGACCGGCGCGGACGGCGCCGGCGGCGAAACAGCCCGCGGGGCGAGGAGCGATCGAGGCATGCGTATTCTGGTCACCAACGACGACGGCATCGACGCCCCGGGCCTGCGCAGCCTCGAGCGGATCGCCTCGGCCCTCGGCGGCGAGGTCTGGACCGTGGCGCCGGAGAAGGACCAGAGCGGCTTCGCCCACTCGCTGACCCTCCACGATCCGCTGCGCCTGCGCCAGCTCGACGAGCGGCGCTACGCCGTTTCCGGCACGCCGACCGACTGCGTGATCATGGCGGTGCGCGAGATCATGGACGCGCCGCCGGACGTGGTGCTTTCGGGCGTCAACGCCGGCCAGAACGCGGCCGACGACGTCACCTATTCCGGCACGGTCGCCGCCGCGATCGAGGGCACGCTGCTCGGCATCCCCTCGATCGCCATGAGCCAGGCCTTCGACTGGGGTGGCAACGGCCGCATCCCCTTCGAGACGGCGGAGGCCTTCGCCCCCGAGATCATCGACAAGGTGCTCTCCGCCGGCATCGCCCGCGGTACCCTCGTCAACGTCAACTTCCCCAACCGTGCGCCCGACGCCGTCGAAGGCATCGAGATCTGCCGCCAGGGCGCCTCCGTTCACGGCATGCACGTCGACGCGCGCGTCGACAGCCGGCGCAAGCCCTACTACTGGCTCGCCTATTCGCGCGGCTTCATGGAACCGGCCGAGGGCACCGACGTCCACGCGCTCGGCCGCGGCCGGATATCGGTGACGCCGCTCAGGCTGGACATGACCTTCGAGGCCGGCCTCGCCACGCTGGGAACATTATTCTCGCGCTAACGATTCCGCCCTTATCCTCGCGGCCGGAAGCGTCGCGGGCGGCTTCTTGCGGGATTTCGGCGGGACATGGTGTCAATCGAGTGCGAGCGTTCGGCCATGGCCGGACTGGTGATGAAGCTGCGCGCCTCCGGCATTTCCGATCGCCGGCTGCTCGTCGCCATCGAGCGGATCCCGCGCCGACTGTTCCTCGAGGCCCGCGACCAGCCCGACGCCGCCCTCGACCGCGCCTTTCCGCTGCCCTGCGGACAGATCGCCTCGGCGCCCTCGACGCTCGCCACCATGCTGTCCGCGCTCGAGATCGGGCCGGAGGACAAGGTTCTGGAGATCGGCACCGGCAGCGGCTTCCAGACCGCCATCATCGCCCATCTCGCAAAGCGCGTCGTCACCCTCGACCGCTACCGCACGCTGTCCGACCTCGCCCGCGACCGCTTCGAGACGCTCAGGCTCGACAATGTCACGACCCTCGTCGCCGACGGGCTCGCCGGCTATCCCAAGCACGCCCCCTACGACCGCATCGTCGTCAACGGCGCGGTCGAATCGGTGCCGGCGCCATTGCTCGATCAGCTGATGGACGGCGGCGTCATCGTCGCCCCGATCGGCACCGGCTTCACCCAGAAGCTCGTGAAGCTCGTCAAGCGCGAGCGCACGTTCACCCGCACGGAATTGGGCGAGGTCCGCCTGATCCGCCTCGACGAGGGCGTCGCCCGCAAGCTCTGACGGCGGGCGCCGGGGGTGTGCGGCGGAGGCGGCTCACCGCGATCGGCGAATCGCGGGCCTGCCGCGGCGAGGGGACTTCGGGCCGGCGCCCATCGCTGCCGTCCTGGTCCCGCGATCCCGCGGGACCATCTTCCGGCTTTCCGCGGGCGGTGGCCGGCACGGCGTTCGAGGACGGAGGTCGGGCGGCGAAAGACGCGCCGCCTTAAAGTTTTGTCAACGTTACCGGGGTGTAATCGCTCTCAAAGATCAGTTGGTCCGGCGAGAGATCCCATGAGCGAATTCACTGCCAGAAACCGGTCGCGCTACCTGTGTCAGGTCGGAGCGCTCGCCCTCGGCGCCGGCATGCTCGCCGGTTGCAGCGGCGACGTCACCCGCATCGGCACCCTGTTCGAGCCGACGTCGAACCAGCAGGCGATCGTCAGCAGCCCGGCGCCGGGCGGCGACGTGCGCTATACCGGCGCGCTGCCCGCTGCCGAACCGGCCCCGCGTCCCGCCGTCGCCTCGTCGTCGCTGCCGCCGCTCGCCGGCGCCGAGGCCGCGCGCGACTACAACCAGACGCCGACGACGCCGATGATCCGCCAGCCGGATCAGTATGCGACGGCGCCGGCGACCATCACCGCTCCGCCGACGATGGCGGCCGCGCCCGCCGCCGGGCCGGTTCCGGCCGGCTGGACCGCGATCGGCGGCACCACCGTGACGCTGCGACCGGGCGAGACCATCGCCACGCTTTCCAGCCGCTACTCTGTGCCCGCCGACGCCATCGTCCGCGCCAACGGCCTCACCAGCGCCTCGCAGGCCCAGCCGGGCTCCCAGGTGGTGATCCCGGTCTACAACTCCGCCGCCCGCGCCGCGGCCGCACCGGCTCAGGCCGCCGCGGCTCCGACGGTCGCCGCTGCCCCCGCCCAGGGAACGCTCGGTCAGATGACCGACCCGGCCCGCGCCCTGCCGCCGGCGTCGCAGCGTCCCGCCGCACAGGCCGCCCAGCCGGCGGCGGCGACCGCCGGCGGTGCGCTCTACACCGTGAAGTCGGGCGACAGCCTCGGCCGAATCGCCAACTCCTACGGCCTGCGGTCCGTCGAACTCGCCGCCGCCAACGGCATCGATCCGAGCCAGCCGATCCGCGTCGGCCAGCAGCTGCGCGTTCCGACCGGCCGGGAACCGACCCGCGTCGCGGAAGTTGCACCGCAGACCATGACCGACGCCCGTCCGGCTTCCGGGCTGCCGGCCGCGCCGGGAATGCCGACGCCGGCTCCGGTCCGCCAG
>CALCDT010000104.1 GCA_937900425.1 uncultured Alphaproteobacteria bacterium
CGAACTTCGGCCGCAAGTCGCTCAACGAGATCAAGGAAGTTCTGGCGCAGATGGGCCTGCACCTCGGCATGGAAGTGCCGAACTGGCCGCCGGAGAACATCGAAGAGCTCGCCAAGCGTTACGAGGACCACCACTACTGAGTGGCGGTTCAAGACCCATCGACCGGCGGCCCGCCGCCGGCTTTCCCTGTTTGACGGGCGAAAACACCGGCGCCGCCGGCAGCATCGCCCGATAGAGAAGTCTCAAGGAGAAGGTCATGCGTCACGGTAACGCCGGCCGCAAGTTCAACCGCCGCTCGGATCACCGCATGGCGATGTTCGCCAACATGGCGGCTTCGCTGATCGAGCACGAGCAGATCGTCACCACCCTGCCGAAGGCGAAGGACCTGCGTCCGATCGTCGAGAAGCTGATCACCCTCGGCAAGCGCGGCGACCTGCACGCCCGCCGCCAGGCGATCGCCCAGATCGGCAACGAGCCCCTCGTGAAGAAGCTCTTCGACGTGCTCGGCCCGCGCTACAAGGATCGGCAGGGTGGCTACACCCGCATCCTCAAGGCCGGCTTCCGCCACGGCGACAACGCCGCCGTCGCCGTGATCGAGTTCGTCGACCGCGACACCTCGGCCAAGGGCGCCGTCGATCGCGCCCGCATGGAAGCCGAATCGGGCGACGAGGCCGAGGCGGCCTGATCCCCGCGGCCTTCATCGGCTCGGATTCTTGAAAGGGGCGGCCTACGGGTCGCCCTTTTTCGTTGGGCGATCCGGTGCAGGGCAAGGCCTCCCGGAGGGTGTCGCGGTGTGCAGGCCACGGAGGCGAGGTTCAGATGGAGGGAAGGGGCGCACCTCGGTGAGTTGCGCTCTCTGGGCGTCCTGCGGCACCCTGACCTGCGGCACCCGGAAAAGCCTCTCCGCCGTCATTCCCCGAATGCCTCGAAGAGGACGGGGGGCCGGCCGGAAGGGGGGCATTGCTGCGTCCCGTCAGTCCGAGAACCGTGTCCTAGCCGTCAGCCGGTCGACGTCGAACCTCCCCGCGTCCTCGATCAGCCGGGCGAAGGCGCTTGCCGCCCGGGCGATCACCGCCTCGCCCTTCTCGGTCGTCGCGGCGGCGGCGTTGCCGCAGACGCCGGCGGGGTGGAGGTCCTGGGCCTGCCAGCCGAAGCCGACCTTGCCTTCGGCGGTGAGGCTGCTGCCGGAAGCCTCGATCTCCACCGTCAGCGGCACGAAGTCCTCCGCCCTGTCCATGGCGACGAGGTCGCCGTGCAGGGCCAGCATCACGCTGGTCTCGATGTCGCCGCCGTGGATGCCGTGGTCGATCTCGGCGGCGGGGAAGAGGTCGCCGAGGTCGGCGATGCGGAACCACGAGCAGGCGACGGCGAGCATGCCGTGCGCGATGCGGATGTCGCGGCAGGCGATGTCCATCAGCGCCATCTGGCCGCCGTGCGAATTGAAGAACACCAGCCGCCGGGCGCCGGCGCGCTTCACGCTCGCGGCGATCTCGAGCCAGACCCGGCGCAGCGTCTCGCCGGAGAGGGCGAGGGTGCCCGGAAAGGCGAGATGCTCGTCCGACTTGCCGTAGGGCAGCGGCGGCAGCACCAGAACGTCGGCGTCGTCGGCGAGGAGGTCGAGCGCACGGGCGAGGATGCCGGCGTTGATCGCGGCATCGACCCTGACCGGCAGGTGCGGCCCGTGCTGCTCGACGGCGCCGACCGGCAGGACGACGACGGTGCGCGAGAGGTCGCGGGCGGAGAAGTCGGCGGTGGAAAGATCCCACCAGGAGAAGCGGTCGGTCATGAGGCGGCTTTCGCGGTTTCGGCGAGGGTCGCCCTGGCGATCTTGCCGGTCGGCGTCATCGGTAGGTCCGGGGCGAGGAGAATGGTGAGCGGGGCGAGGTCGTAGGGCAGGCGGCCGGCGATCGCCGCCTTCATCGCCGCCGGGTCGAGGACGGCGCCGGGCCGGGCGGTGACGAAGGCGACCGGGCGGATGGCGTGCGCCGGGCCGACGCCGACGAGGGCGGCGAGGGCGACGCCGTCGAGATCGCCGAGCGCCTCCTCGACGTCGCGCGGAAACCAGTCGACGCCGTCGACGGTGACGAGTTCGGAGCGCCGGCCACGCAGGCTGATGCAGCCGTGGGTGTCCATGACGCCGAGATCGCCGGACAAGAGCACGCCGCCGCGGATCGCTTCGGCGGTCTTCTCGGGCCGGCCCCAGTAGCCGGTCATGCAGCCACCGGCGAGCGCGATCTCGCCGACGGTGCCGACCGGGGCGCGGGTGCCGGCCGACGTCAGGATCATGGTCTCGCGATCGGGCAGCGGCGGGCCGATCCGCGGCAGCTTGTCGTCGTCGGGCTCGAGTTCGGGATAACCGAGGGCGAAGAAGCCGCCGAGTTCGCTCTGGCCGTAGCTCTCGACCAGCGGCAGGGCGAGGTCGTCGCGGAAGGCTCGCTTGAGGGCCGCCGGCACCGGGCCGCCGCCGGAGACGGCGCAGCGCAGCGGCGAGGGCAGGCGGCCGCGGGCGCGCGATTCGTCGAGAAGGTCGCAGAGCACCACCGGGTTGCCGACGAAGAGGCTGGCGCCGGCCCGCTCCAGCGCCTCCCAGCCGGCCGTGCGGGTCCAGCGGCCCATGACGGACACGGTGGCACCGGCGGCGAGGCCCGGCAGCAGGTTGGCGACGAGCTGATAGGAGCTGGAGAGCGCCGTCGGGCCGAAGCTGCGGTCGCCGCCGCGAAGGCGCAGCCGCTCGCCGATGCAGCGGGCGGCGCGCACGGTCGGCTCGTGGGCGAGGCAGGCGCCCTTCGGCCGTCCCGTCGTGCCGGAGGTGTAGGAGAGATGGGCGACAGCGCTCGCCTCGCCCGGGTCGGGCGGCGGCGGCGGGGCGGCGGCCAGCAACGCGTCGAGGGCGAAGGCGCCGTCCTGCGGCCCGTCCATGCAGACGAGGTGGCGCACGCAGCCGGCCGTCCGCGCGGCGGCCTTGACCGGGGCTTCCATGTCGTGGGTGTAGACGACGACGGCGGGGGTGTGGTCGGCGAGGTAATAGGCGAGGTCGTCGGCATAGCGGACGTTGACCAGCGCCGCGATCGCGCCGATCCGCCAGATGCCGAGCATCGCGACGAGATAGTCGAGCCCGTTGTGGGCGAAGATCAGGACCCGGTCGCCCGGCCGGACGCCGAGGCCGTGGAGCGCACCGGCCATCTTCTCCATGGCGGCGACGGCCTCGCCATAGGTCAGCGAGCGGTCGCGGTCGACCCAGTGCAGGGCGATCCTGCCGGGCACCCGCTCGGCCGCCCGTTCGAGCAGGTGGTGCATCAGCATGGTGATTTTCTCTCCACCAGTTTCGGCGCGTGCCGACATCGGCCGCAGAATGGCGGAGAGGGCCGGCGGGCGGGAACCGGGCGCCGGCCAATAGAGGGCATAGGGCCGGGCGAATAGCCCCATTCGGACGCGCCCGGTGCCGGTCAGCGGAGCCCGCGCCGTCGCCGGGCGGCGAGCGTTGCCGCGGCGGGCGAGCGGCGAGGGGGGCGCCCCGGGGTCAGGCCTTGTAGGTGCCCATGCCGTCGCCGAGGAAGGCGTTGTTGGCCTCGCGCACCTTCGCGGCGGCGTCGTCGTAGACGAAGGGCAGGAAGGCGTAGCGCCGGCCGCTGGTCACGCGCGAGACGGCGTGGAGCAGCGAGCAGGAGAACACCACGGCGCCGCCGGGCGGCGCCTTGAAGCTGCGCGGGCCGTATTCGGGGAAGGAGACCTCGCCTCCTTCGAAGGCGTCGTTGAGGTTGATCGAGACGGCGAAGCGGCGATGGGCGGTGCCGCGGGTTGTGTTGTCGCGGTGGGCGCGGAAGTGGCCGCCGTCCTCGGCGGCGTAGCAGGAGACGATGTAACGCTCCATCCGCGTCACCTTGAACTGGTGGACCTTCTGGATCTCGGGGACGATGCGGCGCAGGATCCGGCTCTGGATCTGGCGGATCAGCGCCGGGTCCTCGACCGTATAGTCCTTGCGCTTCTTGTGGGAGGCGTCGTTGACGAGGACGGTGCGGCCGTCGATCTCGCGCATGAAGCCCGATTCCTCGCCGCCATGCTGTTCGTAGAGGCCGATGAGGTGGCGGCCGGCTCGAAGACGTTGGGCAGGTAGAGGATCGGCGCCTGCAATTCGACGCCGGCGAAACGGGAGGGGTCGGGCAGGCGCTGGAGAAAGTCCGCGAGGCGGGGGCGGTCGCCGCCGTCCGGGGTGAAGGGCAGAACGGCGACGACGCGCAGGGTCGGGTCGAGCACCACCCACATCCGGCGGTAGGCGACGCCGCTCGCCCCCGGCTCGGCGTTGCCGGGCGCAGCGCCGTAGAGCCGGCTGACCTCGCCGTCGAAATCCCAGAAATGACGGATGCCGGGCGTCATCGCCGCGACGCGGCCGCTCGCTTCGTCCTGCGGGTCGACGCTGACGCCGAAGAAGGTGATGCGCTCGTCGTCGAACAGCGCGCGGTTCTCCGTCAGCCAGTCCACGGTCGCCTTGCCGACAGGGTCGCCGGCGGTGGCGAAGAAGCCGAGCACGATGTAGCGGCCGGCGGCGGTGTCGAAGACGTGACGGGGGTTGCTGGTCGACCGCTGGCGAAACCAGGGCGCGGGGTCGCCCGGAAGGAGCGAGACGTAGGACGGCGCGGCTTCCGCGGCGACGGACGACATGGCGGACCTCGAAGACGCATGATGGGCAATCGAGGGTCATTAGGACCGAAAACACGGTCCCGGGCAACGTCCGGATGGGCCACGCAGATCGATTGTCGTTCCGTGGTCGAATCGCCCGGCGGGCCGCGGCGGCGGCGCGGGGGCCGCCGCCCGGCAAAGTCCGAGGTCCGACGCGCCGGCTCAGGCGACGTCGCTCGACGACCCGCTGCCGCCGGGAAGCTGGCCGATCGCGCGAAGCCGGTTGCCGAGCGCCAGCCGGTCGAGACTGGAGATCGGCAGCGAAGTGAAGACCGAGATGCGGTTGCGCATCTGCCGGAAGGCGGTGACGAAGGCCGCCTCCTTGACGAGGTCGGTGCCCTCGACCCGGGCCGGATCCTCGATGCCCCAATGCGCCGTCATCGGCTGGCCCGGCCACACCGGACAGGCCTCGCCGGCGGCGTCGTCGCAGACGGTGAAGACGAAATGCATCTGCGGAGCGCCGGGAAGGGCGAATTCCTCCCAGCTCTTGGAGCGAAATCCCTCGACCGGATAGTCGTAGGACGACAGCACCTTCAGCGCGAAGGGGTTGACCTCGCCGCGCGGTTGGCTGCCGGCGGAAAACGCCCGGAACCGCCCGCCGCCGTCGCGCGTGAGGATGCTCTCGGCGAGGATCGAGCGGGCGGAATTGCCGGTGCAGAGGAAGAGCACGTTGTAGACGGGGTCCGACATGGCGGGTCTCCGGGACGTTGGCCGCCTCGCCCGGCGGCGTAAGAAGATTCCATATATCGAGATTTATAGAACTATCCGCGGCGGTCAAGCCGTCGATGGGTGTCGCCGGTCGACAGGTCGACCGAGCCGCCGCTTGATGACGAGGCGGGCGAGGGTCGATCGAGGAGAAACGCGAACGATCTCGTCCCTCCGGAAAGATGAGTTGGCGCCTCCCGATCCCCGGGTCCGGCGGATCGAACCACCGGGCGCGGGGCGGTTTCCCCGATCTTTCTGCGCACGCGGCACCGGGCGCTGTTGGCGCGGCCTCACAAAAGCTGTAAACGGCAGGATAAGCGGGCTTCGCAGCGCTCGGGCAGGGCTGCGGATCCATTGCGGCCGGCCGGACATCCGGTGGTCGCGCACGACAAGACAAGCCGGGAAGGAAGCACCGGTCGCAAGGGTCCTCGGGGCCAGGGCGAGCCGGTCGAGACCATGGTCGATCTCTTCAACGAAGTTTCAGAAGATCTCCGTCGCGACAGGCTGAACCGCTTCTGGGCGCGCTTCGGCGTCTACATCATCGCCCTCGCCGTGCTCGTCGTCCTCGCGACGGCGGGCTGGCGCGGCTGGGAATACTGGCGCGGGCAGCAGGCGGCCGCCGCGGCCGATCGCTACCTCGACGCCGTCCAGCTCGCCGAGACCGGCGATCACGCCGCCGCGGCCGAGGCCTTCGCCGCGATCGCCGCCGATGCGCCTTCGGGTTATGCGGTGCTGGCGAAATTCCGGCGTGCGGCGGAACTCGCCGCCGGGGGCGACGGCGCCGCGGCGCTCGAGGCGTATTCCGCCCTCGCGTCCGACGGCGGCCTCTCCTCCGGCCAGCGCGATCTCGCCCGTTTGCGCGGGGCGATGATCGCCGTCGACGACGAGGACCACGCCGCCTTCAAGGACCGGCTGGCGCCTCTGCTCGCCGATGGTAACCCGTGGAAGGCGGCGGCGTCCGAACTGCTCGCGGTCTCGGCGATCCGGGCCGAGCAGTGGCAGGAGGCGCGCGACACGCTGTCGGCGCTGGTCGCCGCCGACGACACGCCCGGCGACCTGCGCTCGCGGGCGGAGATTCTCCTCACCGTGGTGGTCGGCCGGATCGGGCCGGCCGAGGATGCCGAAAAGGAAGGGTCCGGTTCATGACGACGGTGCAAGCGGAACGGCGCGGCGGCCGGGGCGTCCTCGCCCTCTGCCTTCTCGCCGCCGGGCTCGGGCTCTCCGGCTGCGGTGGTGGGGTCGACGGCATTTCCGACCTCAACCCGTTCAAGCGCGAGGAAGTGCCGCTTCCGGGCGAACGCCGCTCGCTGCTACCCGACCGCGTCGCGGCCGAAGCCGCCGGCAGGGCCGCCTCGGTCGCCGCCCCGCGTTCCGTCGGCGACTGGTCGCAGGCCGGAGGCGGACCGGCCAACGACCCGGGCAACGTCGCCTTCTCCGGCTCCTTCTCCCGGGCGTGGTCCTCGCGCGTCGGCGAGACCTCCTCCGGCGGCGGTTACGGCTTCGGCGGACCGGGCCAGCGCATGGCCGCGCGGCCGGTCGTCTCCGGCGGCGTCGCCTTCGTCTATTCGCCCAACGCCGTCGTGACGGCGACCTCGGTCGATGGTGGCGGCCGCCTCTGGCGGCGCAGCGTCGCCGCCGAGGGCGAGAGCGCCGTCGTCTCGGGCGGCGGCGTCGCGGTGTCGTCCGGCCGGGTCGTCGCCTCGACCGGCTACGGCACCGTCGTCGCCCTCGACGCGGCCTCCGGCAGCCAGCTGTGGTCGGCCAAGCTCGACGCCCCTGCGCGGACCGCCCCGGCGATCGCCGGCAACCGGGTCTACGTCGTCAGCCGCACCAACTCCGTCACCGCCCTCGATCTTGCGAGCGGCGCCGTCGCCTGGACCATCGAGACCAGCGGCGCCTCCGCCGGCCTGCTGTCGTCGACGAGCCCGGCCGTGGTCGGCGACACTGTGTTCGTACCGACCTCGACCGGCGACGTCGTCGCCCTGTCGGCGGCCGACGGCAGCCAGAAGTGGACCGTCTCGGTCGCCGGGGGCAGCCGCTCGCTCGCCGTCGCCGGCCTCGGCGACGCCTCGGCGAGCCCGGTGGTCTCCGATGGCGTGCTCTACGGCACCGGCGTCGGCGGGCGCATCGTCGCCGCCCGCGCCGCCAGCGGCGAGCGGATCTGGGACCGCACGGTCGGCAGCGCCCACACGCCCGTCGTCTCGGGTGGTTCGCTGTTCCTCGTCGACCTCGACGGCCGGGCGATGGCACTCGACCGCCAGAACGGCCAGATCCTGTGGGCGAGCCCGCTGCCGCCCGCGCCCGACGCCAAGCGCACCACCTGGGCCGGGCCGCTGCTGGCCGGCGGCAAGCTGCTGTTCGTCTCGGTCGACGGCCGGCTCGCCGTGGTCGACGCCGCCCGCGGCACGATCGAGCAGGTGACGTCGATCGGCGTCGAGGGCGTGCTGTCGCCGGTCGCCTCCGGCGGGACGATCCTCGTTCTCGGCGGCAACGGCACGATGCTCGCCCTGCGGTGAGCGGCGCCGCACCGGCGACGCTTCAAGGAAACGACCGAGGCAGCCGGCCCGCGCCGGCTGCTTCCATTTGAAACGAGGCGGTCCACCCGGACCAGAAATCCATGACCCCAGTCGTCGCCATCGTCGGCCGCCCCAACGTCGGCAAGTCGACCCTCTTCAACCGCCTCGTCGGCAAGAAGCTCGCGATCGTCGACGACACGCCCGGCGTGACGCGCGACCGCCGCCTCGGCGATGCGAAACTCGGCGACCTGCGCTTCCAGGTGATGGACACCGCCGGCCTCGAGGAGGCCGATCCGACCAGCCTCGCCGGGCGGATGACCGCGCAGACCGAGGCGGCCCTCGCCGAGGCCGACGTGATCCTCTTCGTGATGGACGCCCGCGCCGGGCTGACGCCGATGGACGAGCATTTCGCCTCGATCGCCCGGCGCACCGAGCGTCCGGTGATCCTCATCGCCAACAAGGCCGAGGGCCGGGCCGGGCAAGGCGGCATCTACGAGGCCTTCGCCCTCGGCCTCGGCGACCCGGTGCCGTTGTCGGCGGAGCACGGTGAGGGCCTCTCCGACCTCTACGAGGCGCTGTCGAAAGCCTTCGCGGCGCTCGGTGACGACGACGACGGAGAAGAGGCGGCGGCTGCCGAATTCGACGAAGCCGTCACCGGCGTCGAGCTCGACGAGGAGGGCAACGCGATCGGCGACGATCCGCTGCGCCCGCTGCGCATCGCCGTCTGCGGTCGGCCCAACGCCGGCAAGTCGACCCTCATCAACCGCCTGATCGGCGAGGACCGGCTGCTGACCGGGCCGGAGGCCGGCATCACCCGCGATTCGATCGCGGTCGACTGGGTCTGGCGCGAGCGCGAGATCAAGATGTTCGACACGGCCGGCCTCAGACGCAAGGCCCGGGTCCAGGAGAAGCTCGAGAAGCTCTCGGTCGCCGACGCGATCCGGGCGGTGAAATTCGCCGAGGTCGTCGTCGTCCTGCTCGACGCGACGATCCCCTTCGAGAAGCAGGATCTGCAGATCGCCGATCTCGTGGTGCGCGAGGGGCGGGCGCTGGTGATCGGCCTCAACAAGTGGGACCTGATCGAGGATCGCGCCGCCAAGTTCCGCGAATTGCGCGAGGAGGCCGACCGGCTGCTGCCGCAGGTGCGCGGCATGCCGCTCGTCGCGCTCTCCGGCAAGACGGGCCACGGCCTCGACAAGCTGATGGACGCCTGCGTTTCCGCCTACGACCTCTGGAACACCCGCGTCTCGACCGGCCGGCTCAACCGCTGGCTGGCGGCGCTGCTCGAGCATCATCCGCCGCCCGCCGTCTCCGGCCGCCGGCTCAAGCTGCGCTACATGACCCAGGCGAAGACCCGCCCGCCGCATTTCGTCGTGTTCTGCACCCGGCCCGACGCGGTCCCGGATTCCTACCGTCGCTATCTCGTCAACGGCCTGCGCGAGACCTTCGAGATGCCGGGCGTGCCGATCCGCCTCCACGTCAAGTCGGGCGGAGCCAATCCGTTCGACAAGAAGGAGTGAGGCGGCGCCCGTGGTCGTCCCCCCGCGGGGACGTCGCGGGCCGGGCCTCGAAAGGCGCGGCGCCGACCGGTGACGAGGGCGCGCCCGTTCCCCATATCCTCCCGATGACGCAGGTCAATGCGGTGATCGCATCACCCGTGACATCGTCGCGACGACGAGGGCCGAAGAGGCCCCGCGAAGGAGGATCCATGACGAAGCTGCCCCCCGCCTTCCGCCACGTGAAGCTGGAACTCGCCCGCGAGAAGGGCCATCCGCAGGGCGACCGCGCCCACGGCTACGACTTCCTGCTGCCGCTCGGCGACGACGGGTCGATCGATGTCGAGGCCTTCAAGGAGCACAAGGCGGCCTGCCGGGTGCGCCGGTTCCGCCAGGACGAGGACGACCGCATCGGCCTCCTGACCCGCACCCGCGGCGGCCACTGGAAAATCGACTACGACAAGAGCGACGACACCGACGACGAAGCCGCCTTCCGTTTCGACGCCGAGCGGTTCGTCGCCGGCGAATACGTCTCGATCAAGGAAGACGACGGCCTGCTGCACACCTTCCAGATCGTGGCGGTGCGCGAGCCGTGAGCGGGTAGGGGGACGGCGGATCGTGTCGCGATCCGGCGTCAGCCGGCGACGTAGTCGGCGTAGAGGCCGGCGATGCGGCGCGTCACCGGTCCGGCCTTGCCGTCGCCGATCGGGCGCCCGTCGATGCGGGCGACCGGGGTGACGCCGCCGAGGGTGCCGGTGACGAAGGCCTCGTCGGCGGCGTAGGTCTCGGCGAGGGTGAAGTCGGTCTCGCGCACCGTGCCGCCGGCCGCGGCGAAGAGCTCGATGATCTTCGCCCGGGTGATGCCCTTGAAGTTGCAGCGACCGGTGGAGGTCCACAGCTCGCCGCGGCGGACGATGAAGAAGTTGGTCGAGTTGCAGCTCGCCACGAAGCCGTCCCGGTCGAGCATCAGCGCCTCGTCGGCGCCGGCCGCCAGCGCCTGGATCAGCGCCTGGATGAAGTTGAGCCGGCTGTGGGAGTTGAGGCGGAGGTCGAAGACGTCCGGGGTCGAGCAGCGGATCGTCGAGGTGAAGAGGGTCAGGCCCTTGTCCCAGGCCTCGGGCTTGGGCGCCTTGTATTCGGCGACGATGACGAGCGTGGCCCTGCCGATGGTGAAGCGCGGGTCCTGGTTCGGCGTCGCCTTGAGGCCGCGGGTCACCATCAGGCGGATGTGGGCGCCGTCGGTCATGCCGTTCTTCGCCAGCGTCTCCTCGATCGCGGCGACGATCTCCTCGCGGCTGCGGCCGAGGTCGAGCGCGATGGCGCCGGCGCCCTCGAACAGGCGGTCGAGATGGGCGTCGAGCGAGACGATGCGGCCGTTGACGAGGCGCAGGCCCTCCCAGACGCCGTCGCCGAGCACGAAGCCGGCGTCGAAGACCGAGACCCTGGCCTCGTCGCGGCGGAAGAACGCACCGTCGACGTAAACGAGGACGTCATCGTTGCGGGGATCGGAGACGTAGCCCTGGGCGCTGGAGAAGGTCATGGGGTCTCGTTCGTCGTGAAGGAGGAGCGGTGGCCGGGATCGGCCGCGGCGCCGCGCCGCCGGCCGATGCGGCTTGAGAATGCCGCGGAAAACCAATATCTCAACGGCTCGTCTGCCGACAGGTCGTATCGAAAGGGACTATTATGGACGCGTCTGCTGCGGGCGGGGACGCCGGGTCGAAGCCCGCTCCCGCCTTTCCGATCCCGGACGGGGTCTTCGCCGAGACCGTGATCTCGGTCAAGCACTATACCGAGCGGCTGTTCAAGTTCCGCATCACCCGGCCGCAGAGCTTCCGCTTCCGCTCCGGCGAATTCGTGATGATCGGCCTGCCCAACGCCGAGAAGCCGGTCTACCGGGCCTATTCGGTGGCGAGCCCGTCGTGGGACGAGGAACTCGAGTTCTTCTCGATCAAGGTGCCGAACGGCCCGCTGACCGAGCACCTGCAGAAGATCCAGCCCGGCGACACCGTGCTGATGCGCAAGAAGCCGACCGGCACGCTGGTGCTCGACGCGCTGGTGCCGGGCAAGCGGCTCTACATGTTCTCCACCGGCACCGGCGTCGCCCCCTTCGCCTCGCTGATCCGCGACCCGGAGACCTACGAGAAGTTCGACGAGGTCATCCTGACCCAGACCTGCCGCGAGGTCGCCGAACTCGCCTATGCCAAGGAACTGGTCGAGGGCATCCGCGAAGATCCGCTGGTCGGCGAGTTCGCCGCCGAGAAGCTGGCGCTGTTCACCTCGGCGACCCGCGAGCCCTACGTCTGCAACGACCGCATCACCACGCTGCTGCAGAGCGGCCGGCTGTTCGAGTTGCTCGGTGTGCCGCCGATGAACCCGCAGGTCGACCGGGCGATGATCTGCGGCTCGATGGACATGATTCGCGACACCAAGGCGGTGCTCGAGGGCTTCGGCCTCGACGAGGGCTCCAACGCCGCACCGGCGACCTTCGTGGTCGAGCGCGCCTTCGTCGGCTGAGCGGGCGGCGCGCGGCAAGGCGGAGCCATGCCTCCCGCTGCGCCTGCGCGCGTGCCATTTCGGCGAAGGGCCGCCCCGAAACGCAAGAGACCGGGCCGAAGCCCGGTCTCGCAATCGAATCGCCGGTTCCGGATCGAACCGTCGGACCCGTCCGCCCGGCAGGCCCTCGACGCGGCGAGGGTCTCCGGCGAGGGGATCAGTGGTCGAACGTCTTCAGGTAGGCGATAACGTCGGCGACTTCGTCGTCCTTCTTGAGGCCGGCGAAGGCCATCTTGTTGCCCTTGGCGAAGTCCTTCGGGCTCTTCAGCCAGGCGGCGAGGTTCTCGTCGGTCCAGGTCTCGCCGGCCTCGCCCTTCTCCTTGAGAGCAGCGGAGAAGTTGAAATCTTCCGGATGCTTGCCGATGACCGATCCGGCGACGCCGTTGAGGGCCGGGCCGACCTTGTTCTTGGCGCCTTCGCCGACGGCGTGGCAGGCGGCGCATTTCTTGAAGACCTTCTCGCCCTTGGCGGCGTCGCCTTCGGCGTGAGCGCCGGCCACCGAAAGACCGAGGGCGAGGGCGGCCAGAACCAAACTCTTCATCATCATGCTTTCCTTGTCGTTCCTCGACCGGGGAGACCGGTCACCAGTTTCTAGTCGTTCCAAAGCGCCCGGGCAACCGCGCCAAAGGGCGCAAGTCGTGCGACGAGCGCCGATGATGGCGCGCTCGTCCTGAACGGCTTCTGAACGGTTCACGCCTTCGCCGCTTCCCCGGATTTACCCCCGGACGGCCGCGTGGAACGGCGGTCGCCGGGGTGCCCGATCGAAGTGGTCCGGAACGAGCGAAAGGGCTGGATCTCCTCTTTCGGGAAATTTCGCGCATTGAAGATAGGAGCGGCCGCCGGGATGGCAATCGGCCGGGCGAGGGGTGCGGCAATGGGTCCTCCGGTCGCCACCGGACGGCGCGATCGGTTGCGTGACCCGGGATGCCGGCCCGGCGGCCGCCGCCGATTGCGGACGGCCTCCACCTCGTCCTTTACGCGATCCGGTCGCCGCGCTACGCTTTTCGGCACGACCTCATGGGAAACCTCGCCGGGGCGGCGAGAGGGTGGCCATGTCGGGGGGCCGAAGCCAGGACTGCGCAGGCTCGCATCGCTCGCCGGGCCGTGACCTGGCGTGGAGCGTGGCGCCCGCCGCGCGGTGCACGCCACCGCCGCGGGTCGTGTCGCAGGTCGTACCGAAGTCGGGGGGCTGCCGTTGAAATCGCTTCGCCTGGTCGTTCTTCTCGCGCTGGTGCCGGGCCTCGTCGATGTCGCGCCGGTGCGCGCCGCCGAGAGCCGCCACGAGATCGCGATCACCATCAAGTTCTGGGCCCGCTGGATCCACAAGGCGGGCTATCCGTGCCGGGCCGTCTACGGCGCCCGCTTCGAGCCGGCCGGCAACGGGGAAGACGAGCACATGCGGATGGATTGCGGCGACACCTTCGCCCCGGATGGCGGCAAGGCCCGCCTGATCTACCACATCTACCCGCAACGCTTCGGCGACTGGCACGTGAGGCGCATGCCCGACCGGGTGTTCTGAGCTCCGCTCGGTACCAGGACCGGCCGTCGTGCCCCGCTTTCGGGGCGCAATGTCCTCCGGCGTCGAAGCCGGGCGGGGCGAGGGGCGGTACGAGGAAGCGACACACCGCGATCACGAGGGGAGTTTCCCGGGAGCGGTCGCCGGCACGGCGCGTGGCGGCGGGGCGGCGGACGACGGTGCATCGGGCCGGGTGCCGCCGACGGTCGACCCCCAGTGTCGGGAGCCCGCGCCCGGGCGGGGGTCGGGGACGGTTGAGAATCCGCGGCAGTGATTTTCACGGGTTGCAGAAATTAAGGGTTCCTAAACCAACTTTTGGCTGATGATTGGAGCGTGGAAGCCCCCGTTTCAAGGACGTCTCGCCAACATGGCCTGGTTCTCTTCTCAAGACCGCGATCGCGCCGCCAAACTTGCGGCGCTCGACCGCGTCCAGGCCATCATCGAGTTCGATCTCGATGGTACGATCCTCGAAGCCAACGAGAATTTTCTCAAGGTCATGGGATATTCACTTTCCGACGTCCGCGGAAAGCACCACCGCATCTTCGTCGACGAAGCCTTCGCGGCCAGTGCGGACTATCGGGACTTCTGGACCCGCCTGCGCCGCGGCGACCACCATGCCGGCCTGTTCCGCCGACGGGCCCGCGACGGCCGCGACGTCTGGATCGAGGCGTCCTACAATCCGGTGCTCGACCGCGACGGACGTCCCTACAAGATCGTCAAGTTCGCCACCGACATCACGGCGCGGATACTGGCCGACGCCGAACGGGCCGGGCTCGTGGCGGCGATCGACAAGAGCAACGCGGTGATCGAGTTCGATCTTTCCGGCACCATCCTCACCGCCAACGCCAACTTCCTCGCCGCCCTCGGCTACGCCCTCGACGAGATCGTCGGCCGGCACCATTCGATCTTCGTTCCCGAGGCCGAGCGCAGTGCGAGCGCCTACCGGGACTTCTGGGACGGCCTGAAAGGCGGAACATTCCAGTCGGGCCGCTATCGGCGGATCGGCAAGGGCGGGCGCGTCGTCGTCATCCAGGCGACCTACAACCCGATCGTCGACGCGGCCGGGCGGCCGTTCAAGGTGGTGAAATTCGCGACCGACGTCACCGAGCAGGCCGCCCTGCTCGACTCGCTCGGCAGGATCATCTCGACGAACTTCGCCGAGATCGACGAGGCGATCGACCGCACCGTCCGCGAGACCCGATCCTCGACGGAGGCTGCGCGGTCGGCGAGCGGCGGCGTCCAGGCGATCGCCGCGGCGAGCGAGGAACTCGCGACCTCGGTCGAGGAGATCTCCTCGAGCATGGAGCGGTCGCGGCAGGCGACCGATCTCGCCGGCGAAAAGGTGGTGCGCGCCGCCGATCTGACCCGCCGTCTCTCCGAGACGACGGTCTCGATGGCGCGCATCCTCGAGCTGATCCAGGAGATCGCCGCGCAGATCAACCTGCTCGCCCTCAACGCGACGATCGAATCGGCCCGGGCCGGCGAGGCTGGCCGCGGCTTCGCCGTCGTCGCCCAGGAGGTGAAGAGCCTCGCCAACCAGGCGGCGCGGGCGACCGAGCAGATCGGCGCCGAGATCGTCGGCGTCCAGTCGCTGACCTGCGACGTCACCGGGGCGCTCGGCGACATCCGCACCGCCGTCGACGACCTCACCTCCCGCGTCCTCACCACCGCCGGCGCGGTCGAGGAACAGAGCATCACCAGCCGCGAGGTCTCCTCCAACATGCAGCGCATGGCCTGCTCGGTCGACGACATCGCGGCCAGCGTCGCCGCCATCGCCGCGATGGCCGCCCAGGTCGGCGGCGCGGTGGCGACGACCCGCGAGGCGGCGAAGGTGCTGGTGCGCTGAGGCCCCGATGCGGTTGACGCCACGATCCGGCGCGCCGTAAATGCCGCGACGGACGACGACGGGCGGCCGGCCCGGGAGCGAACGGCAGACGCCGCCGCCCGCCCGCGACTCCCGGCCCGGCGCGAACGGATGGGTGGCCGAGCGGTTTAAGGCACCGGTCTTGAAAACCGGCGTGGGTGCAAGCCCACCGTGGGTTCGAATCCCACCCCATCCGCCATCATTTCGCTCACGGCAGTCTCGCTTCGCTCGACGCCTCCGCGGGAGCGGGCGAAAGTCCGGGCCGCGATTGCGGCCTTTGGCTCTGAGTTCGAACTTTCGTTCCCACGCTCCGCCAATACTAGTTGATCTTATTGAATATTCTTCAGTTTCGAAGAACCTCGGACCGATCTGCCGTCGGCGATGATCCTCTCGCCGGACTGCCGGACAGGACAGCCTGACGAACGTCCCGGCCAAGCCGACGACCGGCGGTGACTGCCCACGCAGCGACACCATGATCAGGGACATGATCCGATCTCGCCCGGAGAGCGACCGCGCGCCTGATCCGCTGCGCCCTCGGAGGGCCAGACCGCGAAGCCCGTGGCGAGAGCCTCTGGCCTGCGCCAAGGTTCGCCGGCTCAATCGCCCGGAGCGTGCGTCAGCCGTATCGAACGCGTCAGATACTTACCAAATTGTCGGTACTGGAACGAAAGTGCGCCTCTTCCTAACTGGACGAAGCGACGGTGTCGGGATGGGCGACTCTCGATAGCCGTCGGGACGATGGAGGGGTTCGGACACCGCTGGCGACAGCCCGCGCTGACCTCGCCGAGCAACACCGCCGCAAGGCGCCAGTCGCAAGGAGACGCACAATGCCGACCAACGAAGACGTCGTGAGAGAGGTCTATGCGGCTGCCGAAGCCGCGAATCTGGATCTGGACAGGTTCGTATCCCTCTTTGCGGAAGACGGGTATTTCCTTGACGTCCCTTCCGGACTGAAATGGACGGGCGCAGAGGTTCGTCAGCCGATCGCGGGAATCAGCAGGCCTTTTCCGGACTTTCACCGGGAACTACTGAAGGTGCATTCCGCCGGCGACGGTGTCGTCGTCGTCGAGCTCAGACTTCAGGGCACCCACAAAGGCGATTTCATGATTCCCGGCGGCGCCTTCCTGCCCGCCACGGGCAAGAGGTTCGACGTCCCGTGCTGTGACGTGTTCGTTGTCGAGGACGGCAAGGTCAAGGCCTTCCACTGCTACAACATGCGGTCGATGTGGATCGAGCAACTGAGCACTGCCAGCGACGAGGGCGATCCTGCACGGCTTGCGCCGGGGAACTGCGAACCCGAACATCTTCCAGGCTGAACTCACGGTCAGTGCCGGGGCCGGTCCCCGGCACTTCTTGCCGTGGGTTGTTCGATCGCCTCTCGGTCCGACGGACTGTCTGCGGTCCAGCAGCTTGCAGGACCGACCGGATCCGGCACGGCCCTCAGGGGATTTGCGCGCCTATGCCCGATTTCTGACGATGGTCGCCACCTCGTCTCCGTGATCGGTTCCCCACGCGCACAGGGGTGCCAGCGTTTGCGCCAGGCTTCGACCGAATTCGGTCAGCTCGTACTCGACGCGCGGGGGAACCTCCTGGAAATCGATCCGGCGAACCACGCCGTCTTCCACCAGCTCCTTCAGATGCTGAATCAGCATTTTCTCGCTCACGTCGGTGACGAGCCGGCGCAGCTGGCCGGTGCGCTTGGAGCCGCTGGCGAGGTGATAGACGATCAGCGGCTTCCACTTGCCGCCGAGGATGGCCAGAACCGCCTCCAGGCCGCATTGGAACCTCCTTTCGGTCATCGTGATCTCCTGCTTTCCGCTCCTGACAAAATAGTCGGCACTGGATGACAGGTACACCCCGACCCAGGTGACCGGACGGCGAAGTCGACCCTCGAAGGGGGAGATGATCACCGAGCCGACGCCGCGGGATGCGGTTGTGCAGGAGGCCGTCGTGACCGTCGCAGTCATCGGATCGGGTATGGTCGCGCCGACGATTGTGCGCCACGTTCTGCCGTGCGCTCACGGGGCCCTGCTCAGCAACAGCCGCGGGTCCGATACGTCGGCTGGTGTCGTCGCCCATCTCGGTCGGGGATGTCCGCGGGCATCCCGGTACAGGCCGCCGAGCAGGACGTCGTCGTGCTCGGCGTCGGGTGGGCGCGTGTTCCGCAGGCGCTCGCTTCAGTGCGGGGCTGGTCCGGTCTAATCCTGATCGCCGCCGCAACCCGGACCGACCCGACCGAACTTCGCGATCTCGGCGACCTCAAGGGCCGTAGGCCGGCCGGCTGTTGTCCGCTCGGCTCCGAAGTCGAACCGGTGCCGTGGCCACATCCGGTCCTCATTTCAGCTTCGCCGTGGTCTTGCGCCTCCCGCCGCGGTGACCGGCCGCATCCACCAGACGACGGAACGTCGGGCATTCCATGTGCGAGGGCGCCGGGCAGTTGGCGACGTGGCGGAGCGTGTCGCGCAAGGCGGTCAACTCGCCGATCTGCCGGTCGATCTCGTCGGCCTTCCGGTGAAGCACGTCGCGCGGCAGGTCCGGCATGCCGTTGCGACCGAACATGCCGGCAATCTCGTCGAGCGAAAATCCCGCCAGTTTGCCCATCGAAATCAACTTCAGCTGCAACAGCACGTCGGGCGTGAACTGCCTGCGCAAACCATGCCGTGAAACCGAGGAGATCAGCCCTGCTTCCTCGTAGTAGCGCAGCGCCGAGGGTTTGATTCCACTTCGCGCAGCGACCTCTCCGATATCCAGAAATTTCATGCTTGACCTCAAGTTGACTTGAAGTGGCAGTCTGCTCCCGAACCGGACTTCAGGCAAGAGGGCGCCACGATGGAGCATGCGGATCCGAGAGCATCGACGACGGCGCAGACAAGCGTCACGGTCACCTTGGCTATGGCGATGCTGCTGGCATCGCTCGGTACCAGCATCGCCAACGTCGCGCTGCCGACGCTGGCCGAGGAATTCTCGGCGCCGTTCGCGCACGTCCAGGCGGTCGTCGTCGCCTATCTCGCGGCCCTCACGATCACCGTCGTCGTCGCCGGCAGGCTCGGTGACCGCTACGGCCTGAAGCCCATGCTTGCCGCGGGTCTGTGCCTCTTCGCCGCCGCCTCGTCGCTGTGTGCCGTCGCGCCGAACCTCTGGCTGCTGATCGGCGCGCGAGTGTTGCAGGGCGTCGGCGCCGCCTTTCTCATGACCCTCGCCATGGCGCTGATGCGTCGGACGGCGAGCGTGGCGCGCATCGGCCGGGCCATGGGTCTTCTCGGCGCCATCTCGGCGCTGGGTACCGCGCTCGGCCCGTCGCTCGGCGGCCCGCTGATCGCACTGACGGGATGGCGCGGCATCTTCTGGGTGCAGGTGCCACCGGCGGTTCTCGCCCTGATCCTCGCCGTCACCGTGCTGCCGAGGGAGACTGGAAAAAGAGCGACGGCGCTGCCCGCAAGCCTCTGGTCGGTGATCGATCGCGGTCTCGCGCCAAACCTGCTCGTCAACACGCTGGTCGCCGCCGTCATGATGACGACGCTGGTGGTCGGG
This sequence comes from uncultured Alphaproteobacteria bacterium, assembly GCA_937900425.1. GTDB lineage: Bacteria > Pseudomonadota > Alphaproteobacteria > Rhizobiales > Pleomorphomonadaceae > CALCDT01. Next base: position 18,859 of record CALCDT010000104.1, read on the forward strand.
CCCTTCTATCTCAGCCTCGGCCTCGGCCTGGAGCCGGGTCATGTCGGGTTCGTCATGGCCCTCGGTCCCGCGATCTCCATCGTCACCGGCGCCCCATCGGGTCGTCTCGTCGATGGCTGGGGAAGCGGGCGCGTGCTCGCCATCGGGCTGGTCCTGCTGACGGTCGGAGCCTTCCTGCTCGCGCTCGTGCCGTACCTGCCGGGCGTCGTCGGTTACGGGCTCGCGATCATCGTGCTGACGCCCGGCTACCAGCTGTTCCAGGCTGCGAACACCACGGCCGCATTGACAGATGTCCCCGGGGACCGCCAGGGGACGGTTTCGGGACTGCTCGGCCTGTCGCGCAATCTCGGCCTGATCGCAGGGGCATCGCTGATGGGCACCGTCTTCGCCTTCGGCGTCGGAACCGACGAGTTCACCACCGCGACCGTCTCGGCCATCGCCACAGGGATGCGGTCGACCTTCCTGCTGGCCGGCGGATTGATGCTCGTCGCCATCTGGATCAGCTTCGGCTCCCGCCTCCGGGCGAGCCGCCGGCGGAACCCGTTCGGTTCTTGTTGCTTCGGTGGCGGGGCGCGTGCGGAGGAACCCGTCATGGAACGTCGCGAAGGATCACATCAGGGGAGCGCGATGAGCTGGAGCCGGCTCGCCGCCATGGTCGCGACCTCGACACTCGTCATGTTCGTCCTGATGTATCAACTGGTCTATTCGGCCGACCACGTCATGTTCAGCATCAACCGGTTGCTGGCTTCACTGGTCATGGGCTGCGTCATGACCGTGCTGATGCTCGGCTTCATGTGGTCAATGTATCCGGGCAAGACGCTCAAGATCGCGGTCGTCGCCGTCGCGGCGCTGACCGGTGTGGTGCTCCTCACCATGAACCGGAGCCAGACGCTCGTCGGCGACGCCGCCTACATGCGGTCGATGATCCCGCACCACTCGATCGCGATAAACAACTCCGAGAAAGCGACCCTCTCGGATCCGCGGGTCCGCGATCTCGCCGCCCGGATCATCGAGGCGCAGGTCCGGGAGATCGCCGAGATGAAGGCCCTGCTCGCCGACATCGACGAGGGGACCGGAGAGGGCGGCGGCTGAGCGCCGTCGGGCGCGGCCGCCGCCGTCGACGGGAAACCGGAAGACCCGGCGAGGGCTGGCAGTCGGCCGAGGTCCGGCGGCGCGGCGCCTCGCTCCGTCGTCGAGCGCTCCGTCGCTCCCTCACGACATGATCAGTCCGCCGTCGACGTTGATGGTCTGGCCGGTGATGTAGGCGGCGTCGTCGGAGGCGAGGAAGGCGACGAGGGCGGCGACTTCGGCGGGGGTGCCGGCGCGGCCCATCGGGATGCCGCGGACCCATTCGGCCATCAGCTCGCCGGGGCCGTAATCGCCGAGCATGGCGCCCCAGACCCGGTCGTTGTAGTCCCACATCTCGGTGTGGATGATGCCGGGGCAGATCGCGTTGGCGGTGATGCCCTCGCGGGCGAGTTCCTTGGCGAGGCTCTGGGTCAGGCCGACGACGCCGAATTTCGAGGCGGCGTAGTGGGGGGTGTAGATGAAGCCCTGGCGGGCCTGACCGGAGGCGGTGTTGATCAGCCGGCCCTTCGTTCCGCTCGCCCGGAAGCGGCGGATGGCCTCCTGGCAGCACAGGAAGACGCCCTTGGTGTTGACGTCGAGGTTGAAGTCCCATTCGCGCTCAGTGAGGTCCTCGACCTTTGCGATGGTGATGACGCCGGCGTTCTGGACCGAGACCGCGACCGGCCCGAGTTTGGCCTCGGCTTCGGCATAGGCCGCGCGCACGGCGGCGGCGTCGGTGACGTCGAGGACGAGGCCGAGGGTTTCCGCCCCCGTCTCCCCGGCGAGGGCGGCGGCGGCGTCGGGCGTGTCGGCCTCGATGGCGGCGATGGCGACCTTCGCGCCTTCCTGGGCGAAGCGGGTGGCGATGCCGCGGCCGATGCCCTTGTTGCCGCCGGTGACGAACACGGTGCGCCCTGCGAAACGGGTCATTGTCTTCTTCCTCCCTTGGACGCGGCGGGCGGCGGCTTTCCCCGTGCGGGGGTCAGGCCGTGAGCCGGGCCGCGGTGAACTTGTCGGTGACGAGAACGTCGATGATGCCGAGCTTGAGGGCGCCGGCGATCGCCGCGGTCTTCGAGGCGCCGCCGGCCAGCGCCATCACCCGGTCGGCCTTGCGCAGATCCTCGAGTGTGACGCCGATGACGCGCTCGTTGAGCGGGGTCTCCACCGGCGTGCCGTCGGCGTCGTAGAAGCGGAACGAGATCTCGCCGACGGCGCCGGCCTCGTGCAGCATCGCCATCTCCTGGCGCGAGAAGACGTTGCCGGAACGGGCCAGCAGTTCGGAGGGCTCGACCGCGCCGATGCCGACGATGGCGAGGCTGAGCCGGCCGAAAAGGTCCATGGTCTCGCGCACGAAGGGGTCGGACAGCATGACGAGCTTGGCCTCGCGCGAGGACGAGATGCCCTGGACCAGCAGCAGCCGCGGCTCGCCCCCGGTCAGCTTGGCGAGGCGGGCGGTGAGCTGGGTGGCGTGGGCCTGCACCGACGCCTCGCCCATGCCGCCGAGGATCTGGACGATGTAGCGCGCCTTGGCCGCCTTCATCGGGTGGATGTTGTCGACCATGCGCAGGATGGTCTGGCTCCAGCTCGAGACGCCGATCACCTCACCGGGCTGCAGCGTCACCTCGAGGAAATGGGCGGCCGCCTCGCCGATCCGGGCCATGATCGCGCCGTCGCGGTCCTCCGAGCAGTCGATCACGATGGCTTCGGTGAGGCCGAAGCGGCTGCGCAGCGACAGTTCGAGGTCGGCGAAGGTGCCGGGCGGCGGGATCACCGTGGTGCGGACGATGTCCTCCTGCTCGGCCCGCTTCAGCATGCGCGAGACGGTGGCCTGCGACATGTGCAGGGCCTCGGCGATCTCGGTCTGCCGCTTCTTCTCGACGTGGTACATCTGGGCGACGCGGGCGATGAGGCGAAGTTCGTTGATCCGGCCCATGGGCCCTCCGATGGTGAATTTTTATTCACCAATATCCGCTCGGCCGCGGACCGTCGAGCGATAGATCGCCTCGCGCCAGACGGCGATCCGTTCGTCGGCATCGGATGGCAGCGGGGCGAGGGTTTCGCCGGGCCGCGGCAGGGCGGCGATCGCCGCGAGGTCCGGCCAAACCTTCAGTTCGAGGCCGGCGAGATAGGCCGCGCCGAGGGCGGAGGCCTCGGGCGTGTCGCACTGGATCAGCGGGTGGCCGAGGACGTCGGCGACGGTCTGCATCAGGAAGCGGTTGCGGCTCGGGCCGCCGTCGGCGAAGAGGCGGCCGAGCGGGGCGGGCGACTGCGCCGTCATCGCGGCGAAGACGTCGTGGACCTGCAGCGCCATCGAATCGGTCACCGCCCGGGCCATCTGGGCGCGGGTGGTGTTGAAGGTGATGCCGCAGAAGAGGGCCCGGGCGTCGGTGTCCCAGTGCGGCGCGCCGAGGCCGACGAAGGCCGGCACGAAGCCCGGGCCGCCGGGCTCGGCGGTGGCGGCGAGGTCGGTGAGGGCCTGCACGTCCGGCAGACCCATCATCCCGGCCATCCACGGCAGCGCCGCGGCGGAGACGAGGATGTTGCCCTCGAAGGCGTAGGTCGGCGTGCCGGCGATCGACCAGGCGATGGTGGTGGTGATGCCGTGCTTCGGGGCGATGAAGCCGGGCAGGGTGGTCATGATCGAGGAGCCGGTGCCGAAGGTCACCTTGCCGTCGCCGGGGGCGAAGGCGCCATGTCCGAACAGGGCGGCGTGGCTGTCGCCGATCGCGGCGGCGACGGGGATGCCGTCGGCAAGGCCGGGCACCCCCCGGGTGAGGCCGAAGGTCGCCGAACTGTCGCGCACCTCGGGCAGGCAGGATCGCGGCACGCCGAACAGAGCGCAGAGCTCCTCGCTCCATTCGCGGCGACCCAGATCGTAGAGCTGGCTGCGGGCGGCGTTGGAGGCGTCGCAGGCGTGGACCGCGCCGCCGGTGAGACGATGGATCAGCCAGGCGTCGACGGTGCCGAGCCGCGCCGCTGCCCGGTCCGGCACGCGGTCGAGCAGCCAGCGCATCTTCGGGCCCGGAAACATCGGGTCGATCGGCAGGCCGGTCAGCTCCTGCACCCGCGGGGCGTGGCCTTCGGCGACGAGGCGGGCGCAGTCCGGGGCGCTGCGCCGGCACTGCCAGCTGACGAGCGGTCCGAGCGGTTCGCCGGTGGCCGCATCCCAGACGGTGACGGATTCGCGCTGGTTGGAGAGGGCGACGCCGATCACCGAAACGGCGGGACCGGCGGCGAGACAGGCGGCGATCGCCTCGCAGACCGAGGCCCAGATCCGCATCGGGTCCTGCTCGACCCAGCCGGGGCGCGGATGCTCGATGCCGACGGCGGCCGAGCCGCGCGCGAGCACGGTGCCGTCGGTCGAAACCAGCACCGCCTTGGAGTTGGTGGTGCCCTGGTCGATGGCGAGGATGGCGGACTGCATGGCGGCTCCGGCCGTCTTGTCGGACGAGGCCGCCGGCACCGGCCGACCCCGTCGCGTCGGGTTGCACGCGCCGATGCCGGCGCGCGGGTGTCGCTCCGGCGCCGGGGAGGGCGCCGGCGATGGGCGATCAGGCGCGGCCGGCTTTGCGGGCGATCAGCGCCTTCGCCGCCTCCGCGACCGCCGCGGGCGCCATGCCGAACTCGTCGAGCAGGAATTCGGCCGAGCCGGTCGGCGCGAAGATACCCGGAACCCCGAGCAGCTTCATCGGCACCGGCGCCTCGGCGACGACGACTTCGGCGATGGCCGAGCCGAGGCCGCCGTGGACCGAGTGTTCCTCGGCGGTGAGGATCGCGCCGGTGTCCCGGGCGGCGGCGAGGATCGCCTCGACGTCGAGCGGGCGCACGCTCGCCATGTTGAGGACGCGCGCCTCGACGCCCTCGGCCGCCAGCAGCTCCGCCGCCTTCATCATGCGGTGGGTCAGGGTGCCGTTGGCGATCAGCGTCACGGCGTCGCCGTCGCGCAGGAGGTTGGCCTTGCCGAGCTCGAAGCGGTGGCCGTCGGGCAGCAGGTCGGGCACGCCGACCCGCGACAGCCGCAGGAATACCGGGCCGTCGTAGCCGGCCGCCCACTCGACCGCCGCGGCGGTCTCGATCGAATCGCAGGGGGCGATCACCGGCAGGTTGGGCAGCACCCGCGTCCAGGCGAAGTCTTCGATCGAATGGTGGGTCGGGCCGAGCTCGCCGTAGGCCATGCCGGACGAGATGCCGACGAGCTTCACGTTGGCGTTGGAATAGGCGATGTCGGCCTTGATCTGCTCCAGCGCCCGGCCGGTCAGGAAGCAGGCGGCGCCGCAGACGAAGGGCAGCAGCCCGCCGTTGGCGAGGCCGGCGCCGACGCCGACCATGTTCTGCTCGGCGATGCCGACGTTGACGAGGCGCTCGGGCCATTTCGCCTTGAAGCCGCCGAGCTTGGACGAGCCGACGGAATCGTTGCAGACGGCGACCACCTTGGGGTCTTCGGCGCCGAGCCGTTCGAGGACGGCGACGAAGGCGTCGCGGCAGTCGTGGAGCTTCGGGGAGGGCGTCGCGGCTGTCATCAAAGGGCCTCGGAGAGTTCGGCGCGGGCGATGCGGTACTGGTCGGCGTTCGGCACCTTGTGATGCCAGTCGACCCGGTCCTGCATGAAGGAGATGCCCTGGCCCTTGTTGGTGTGGGCGACGATCGCGTGCGGACGGGCTCCGCGCTTCTCCAGCGCCGGCACGATCTCGTTCATGGCGTTGCCGTCGATCTCGGTGACGTCCCAGCCGAAGGCGGCGAGCTTGGCGCCGAAGGGGGCGAGATCGTTGGTGTCCTTCAGCGCGGCGCCCTGCTGGAAGCGGTTGTGGTCGACGATCAGCGTCAGGTTGTCGAGGCCGAACTGGGCGGCGGCGGAGATCGCCTCCCAGTTGGAGCCCTCCTGCATCTCGCCGTCGCCGGTCATCACGAAGGTGCGCCAGGCGGCGCCGGTCATCTTCGCCGCCTTGGCCATGCCGACGGCGACGGGCAGGCCGTGGCCGAGCGGGCCGGTGTTGGTCTCGACGCCCGGCACCTTGTTGCAGTTCGGGTGGCCGTTGAGGCGCGAGTGCGGCTTGAGGAAGGTCGAAATCTCCTCCTCGGGCAGGAAGCCGCGCTTGGCCAGCGTCACGTAGAGCGCGAGGGCGACGTGGCCCTTCGACAGCACGAAGCGGTCGCGGTCGGGGTGCCGCGGGGTCTCGGGCCAGATCCGCAGAACGCGGAAATACAGGGCCGTGAGGATGTCGGTGGCCGACATCTCGCCGCCGATGTGGCCGGCGCCCGCCTCGTAGACCGCCTGCAGGTCGCGCAGGCGAATCTGGCGAGCGATGCGCTCAAGGTCGTTCGGCTGCATGATTTCCTCTATGTGCATATTTATACAGGCCCTCATTTAATGCCGTCTGGCCGCGCTAAGTCAAGGGGAAATGCACTGCAACATGGCGTTCCGGCCGATCGCATTTCCTGTTGACTCGCAGTACCGCGATCAGCTACGCATTTACAGACGGCAATGCATAAATATGCTGTGCCGGACGAGCAGCCGCGAAATGGTGCCGGGAGGGAATGGTGCAAGGTCTGTCGAACGAGGGCGGCTCGGCCGTCCGCCGCACGCTGTCCGGCGCGCTGCGCGGGGCCACGGGGCCGTTGATCGGGCTGCTTCTGCTGTGCCTGTTCCTGACGCTGTGGACCGACACCTTCTTCTCGGTGCGCAATTTCCTCAACATCCTCGACCAGATCACGGTGCTCGGCATCATCGCGGTCGGGATGACGCTCGTCATCCTGATCGGCGGCATCGACCTCGCCGTCGGCTCGGCGCTGGCGCTGGCGATCATGGTGCTCGGCTATCTCAACATCCAGATGGGCCTGCCGATGGCGGTGGCGATCCCGATCGCGCTCGGCGCGGCGGCGGCCAACGGCCTCGTCGCCGGCCTCTTCATAACCCGCTTCAACGTGCCGCCCTTCATCGCCACGCTGGCGATGATGTCGGTGTCGCGCGGCCTCGCCAACATGATCACCAACGGCCAGCAGCTGACCGGCTTCCCGGACTGGTTCAACCCGCTGGCGATCACCCGCCACGGCGGCTTCCTGACGCTCACCGTGGCGGTGATGCTGGTGGTCTTCGTCGTCGGCCTGCTCTACCTGCGCTACCGCGAGGGCGGGCGCATCCTCTACGCCATCGGCGGCAACCCCGAAGTGGCCCGGCTCGCCGGCATCAACGTCCAGCGCGCCACCGTGCTGGTCTACGTCACCTGCAGTTTCCTCGCCGGCCTCGCCGGGCTGATGCTCGCCGCCAGGCTCGATTCCGTGCAGCCGTCGTCCGGCACCGGCTACGAGCTCGACGCCATCGCCGCGGTGGTGATCGGCGGCACCTCGCTGTCGGGCGGCACCGGCGGCGTCGGCGGCACCATCATCGGCGTGCTGATCATCGGCGTGCTGCGCAACGGTCTCAACCTGCTCAGCGTCTCGCCCTTCCTGCAGCAGGTGATCATCGGCCTCGTCATCCTGATGGCGGTGGTGGCGGAGACCTTCCGCAAGCGCGGCTGAAGAAGACTTCGTCCCGGGCCGTGCGGCCCTGGCGGACAGCGCCGCACGGCAATCAAGCCGGCGGCACGAGGGGCGGGGAGGGAACCCGGCCCCGGGACCCAAGTGGAGGAACGACCATGAAACTCTCGCATCTGCTGCTGGCGGTGTCCGCGACGGCGGTTCTGCTTTCGCCGCTCTCCGCCACCGGCGCCGAGGTCAAGAAGATCGGCCTCGCCGTGCCGAACCTGCAGGCGGACTTCTTCAACCAGATCAAGATCGGCGTCGAGAACTACGGCAAGGAGAAGGGCATCGAGGTCATCGTCGTCGATGCCAAGAACGACACCGCGACCCAGGTCAGCCAGGTCCAGGACCTGATGACCCAGGGCATCGACGCCTTCATCTACATTCCGGCCGGCGCCGCTGCCGCCGCCGTCCCGACCCGCCTCGCCCGCCAGGCCGGCATCCCGGTGATCAACGTCGACCGTTTCCCCGAGGGTGAGCCCGGCGACACCTTCATCGCCGGCGAGAGCGTCGAGAGCGCCTACGCGGTCTGCAAATACGTGATCGAGAAGGCCGGCGGCTCGGGCAAGATGGCGATCATCCACGGCCAGAAGGGCACGACCCCCGAGGTCGACCGCTTCACCGGCTGCAAGCGCGCCATCGACGAGGCTCCGGGCGTCGAGCTGGTCGACCAGCAGTGGTCGAACATGTGGTCGGCCGACGAGGGCTTCAGCATCGCCCAGAACATGCTGCAGGCCCGTCCCGACATCACCATGATCTTCGGCCAGGCCGACGGCCTCGCCATGGGCGCCGCCAAGGCGATGGACGTCGCCGGCCTGTCCGACAAGGTGATCATCGGCGGCTACGACGGCGACATCTCGGCGCTCGAGTATCTGTCGAAGTGCGGCGGCCCGTTCATGGTCACCGCCACCCAGAGCACCCGCACCATGGGCCGCATGGCCGTCGACGCGGCGATCGCCGCCGCCGCCGGCGAGAAGCTGCCGGAGCGCCAGACGCCGAACGCGGTGCTGACGCCCTGCGGCGAGGACGCCGCCAAGTACGTCACCGACCACCCGTAAGCCGGAAAGGGCAGGGACCCGTCATGGCCACGACCGCTCCGCTCCTGTCGCTCCGCGGGATCCAGAAATCCTACGGTCCGATCCGGGTGCTGCACGGGATCGACCTCGACGTCCGCCCGGGCGAGGTCGTGGCGCTGCTCGGCGAGAACGGTGCCGGAAAATCGACGCTCTCGAACGTGATGTCCGGCACCGTCCGTCCCTCCGCCGGAGAGATGACCTGGCTCGGGGCGCCCTACGCCCCGGCCGATCCGCGCGCGGCGATGGACGCCGGCGTCGGGATGATCCACCAGGAGCTGAAGCTGCTGCCGCAGCTTTCCATCGCCGAGAACATCTTCGTCGGCCGCTATCTCACCCGCGGCGGGCGGATCGACCGGCGGGCGATGGAGGAGCGGGCTCGCCATGGCCTGCGCCGGCTCGGCCTCGACATTCCCCCGACCAGCAAGGTCCACGGCCTCTCCACCGCCAACCAGCAACTGATCGAGATCGCCAAGGCGCTGACGCTCAACGCCCGCCTGCTGATCCTCGACGAGCCGACCGCGGCGCTCGGCGGCGAGGAGACCCAGCTGCTGTTCCGCCAGATCGAGCGATTGAAGGCCGACGGCGTCGGCATCGTCTACATCTCGCACCGCCTCGAGGAGATCCGCCAGATCGCCGACCGCATCGTGGTCATGCGCGACGGCGCCAAGGTGCAGGAGTTCGACCGCGGCGACGTGCCGGTCCGCACCATCGTCGAAGCCATGGTCGGCCGGTCGCTGGAGCGGATGTTCCCGGCGGTGCCGACGCCCGCCGAGGAAGTGATGGTCGAGGTGCGCGGGCTAACCGCGCCGGACGGCGCCTTCCGCGACGTCAGCTTTTCCGTGCGCCGCGGCGAGGTCTTCGGCATCGCTGGCCTGATGGGGGCTGGGCGGACCGAACTGGTGCGCGCGCTGACCGGCGCCGATCCGATCGCGAGCGGCGCGGTGCTGCTCGACGGGCGCGACATCACCCCGCGCTCGCCGGGCGAGGCGATCCGCGCCGGCATGGTGCTGGTGCCCGAGGACCGCAAGTTGCAGGGCGTCGTGCTCGATCATTCGATCGCCGCCAACATCGCCTATCCGAACCTTCGTGCCGTCACGCGGAGCGGATGGATCACCTCGCGCAGCCTCGCCGCCTTCGCCGACACCTTCATCCGCCGCTTCGGCGTCAAGGGCCGCGGCGGACAGAACGCCGGCGAACTCTCCGGCGGCAACCAGCAGAAGGTCGTCATCGCCAAATGGCTGGCGCGCAATCCGCGGGTCGTGGTGCTGGACGAGCCGACCCGCGGCATCGACGTCGGCGCGCGCTCGTCGATCTACCAACTGATCATGGACCTCGCCCGCGACGGCGTCGCGGTGATCGTCGTCTCCTCCGACCTCGAGGAGGTGCTCGGGGTCTCCAACCGCATCCTGGTGATGGCCAAGGGACGGCAGGCCGGCATTCTCGACCGCGCAGAGGCCAACGACGTCTCGGTCATGGAACTCGCCACCATCTGAACGCCCGGGCCGAAGGCGCCTGCCGGACGGCCCGACCCTGTGCCCAGACATCCGAGGAAAGTCCGTCATGTCCGCCATCACCCTCGACGCGCCCAAGCTGTTCGACCTCTCGGGCGAGGTCGCCCTCGTCACCGGCGCCGGCAGCGGCATCGGCCAGCGCATCGCCATGGGCCTCGCCCAGTGCGGCGCCGACGTCGCGCTGCTCGACCGGCGCAGCGACGACGGCCTCGCCACCACCGCCGCCTTCATCGCCGCCACCGGCCGTCGCTCGGTCTCGATCGCCGCCGACGTCACCGTGGCCGCCGCCCTCACCGACGCCGTCGCCCGCACCGAGGCCGAGCTCGGCCCGCTCTCGCTCGCCGTCAACGCCGCCGGCATCGCCAATGCCAATCCGGCCGAGGAGATGGAGGAAGCCCAGTTCCAGACGATGATGGACATCAATCTCAAGGGGGTGTTCCTGTCCTGCCAGGCCGAGGCGCGGGCGATGCTGCGGCACGGCCGCGGCTCGATCGTCAACATCGCCTCGATGTCCGGCGTCATCGTCAACCGCGGGCTGTCGCAGTGCCACTACAACGCCTCGAAGGCGGGCGTCATCCACATGACCAAGTCGATGGCGATGGAGTGGGTCGGCCGCGGCATCCGCGTCAACACGATCAGCCCGGGCTACACCGCGACGCCGATGAACACCCGGCCGGAGATGGTCCACCAGACCAAGCTGTTCGAGGAACAGACGCCGATGCAGCGCATGGCCCACGTCGACGAGATGGTCGGCCCGGCGGTGTTCCTGCTCTCGAACGCCGCGAGCTTCGTCACCGGCGTCGACCTGCTGGTGGACGGCGGCTTCTGCTGCTGGTGAGGGGGCGGGAGGCGGATGACAGGCGGCGGCGAGGTCGCTAGCCTGGCGGCATGTCGAGCGGATCATGGACAGACCGGGAGAACGACCTGATCGTCGCGGATCATTTCGCGATGCTCGCGGCCGATCTCGCCGGGCGTCCCTACAGCAAGGCCGCCCACCGACGTGCGCTGCTGGCGCATCTGGACGGACGCACCGAAGCATCGGTCGAATTCAAGCACCGTAATATCAGCGCCGTGCTCCAGGCATTCGGCGAAGACCGAATCGCCGGCTACCGGCCGGCGTTCAATTTCCAGATGGCTCTGGCGGAAGCAGTCGACCGCTGGCTTGCAAACAACCCGGCTTGGCTCGGTCGTTCGATTGCGGCGCCCGACTCCTCTGGTCTGCAAGAGGAGGCTCTGCTTTGGATCGGCCCCCCGCCGACCACTTCCAACCAGCCGCCCCCCGCCGAACTCGAACAGATGCTGCATGTCGCCCGTCGGTTCGACGTGGCCGGACGGGACGAGAGAAACCGCATTCTCGGCCGGGCAGGCGAGGAGCGAGTGCTGGCGCATGAGCGTGCCGCCTTGCGTGCGGCGGGGCGCAGGGATCTGGCAGCGGAAGTGCGGTGGATCTCCGAAGAGGAAGGGGACGGGGCGGGCTACGACATCGCGAGCTTCTTCTCGAACGGGCTTCCGCGTCTCGTCGAGGTCAAGACGACCAACGGCTGGGAACGGACGCCTTTCCAGATCACGCGCAATGAACTCGCCGTCGCTGACGAACGGCGATCGGAATGGTGTCTGGTCCGGTTGTGGAACTTTTCCCGGGAGCCGAAGGCGTTCGAGATCCGTCCGCCGCTCGACGCCCACGTCTCGCTGACAGCCACCGTTTTCCAGGCGCAACTTCATTGACGCCGGGCGTCATGCCGCCGACGCCCTCGCCGCCGCAGTTCGGCGACGACGCGGACGGGGGATGCGCGCCTGCTTTCTCGCCGAATTTGCCCGAATCCGACCGGTCGGACCGCTTCCGCTCGATTCCCCGTCCGGATTGTCCTATCCTTTCTGCTCTTCCCGGTACCCGTGCCGCTTCCGCATAAACGCCGCGTCGCGACGATCGGCGATTCACCGCGACGACGTCGCGTGGCGATCGTGCCGGACGGCGTCGCGACGTCGTCACCACGCCGTGCAGAAGGGGGATGCTACCGGCGAGGAAGCCGTTGCGGGAGGAAGGAGCGATCCGCTCGATGGGCAAGCAGGGCAAGTCGAAGCGGAAAGGGCGCCAGGTCGCCGCGTTGCCCTGGTACCGCGGCGACGACGGCGCTCTGCGCGTGCTGCTGATCTCCTCCCGAGACACCCACCGGCCGGTGATCCCCAAGGGCTGGCCGATGAGAAAGCTGCCCGACCGCGAGGCGGCGGCGATCGAGGCTTTCGAGGAGGCCGGCGTCCGGGGAACGGTCTCGACGCGGCCGATCGGCCGGTTCCGGTACTGGAAGCGGCTCGAGGAGACGTTCCGGCTGATCGACGTCGACGTCTACGGGCTTGAAGTCGCCCAGCAGATGATCGAGTGGCCAGAGCGCGAGCAGCGGGCGATGCGCTGGTTCACCTCGTCCGACGCGGCGCTGCTGATCGACGAGCCGGAACTGGCGACGCTGATCTCGACGCTGGCGCGCCGCCTCGACGGCGGCAAGGACGGGGCGAAGGCGGCGAAGAAGAAGTCCAAGAAGTCGGGCGGGTGAGAGCGCCCGTCACCGCCGCCGTCATCGTGGCCGTCGTCGTGGCGGTGCCGGCGGAGCCGGCAGCACGTCAGATCCCGCCGGCGAGGCCGAGGCCGATGCCCGGCAGGAAGCGCGCGGCGAGGGCGGGCGAGAGCGCGGCGAGGGCGCCGACGAGGTCGTCGTAGTGGTCGATCACCGCGTCGGCGCCGAGTTCGGAGACCGGAACGTCGGTGTAGCCGAAGCTGACGCCGACGACCTTGACGCCGGCGGCGCGGGCCGCGTCGATGTCGGCCGCCGAATCCCCGATCATGACGGCGCTCTCAGACCGGCCGCCGGCGGCACGGATCGTACCGAGGATGTGGCCCGGGTGCGGCTTGCGCACGTCGAGGCTGTCGCCGCCGACCACGGCGGCGAAGCGCGGCAGCAGATCCATCTTCTCCAGCAGCTCGATCGCCAGCACCTCGCGCTTGTTGGTGCAGACCGCGAGGGCGACGCCGCAGCCGGCGAGGCGGTCGAGGGCTGCGACCATGCCCGGGAAGGGCTGGGTCTCGTCGGCGACGTGGCGGATGTAATAGTCGACGAAGCGTTCGGTGAGGGCGTCGAGGCGGGCGTCGTCGACGGTGACGCCGGCATCCGCCAGTCCGGCCGCGACCATGGCGCGCCCGCCCTTGCCGACGGTCGGCCGGTGACGCGCGCCGTCCATCGGCGGCAGGCCCTCGTCGGCGAGGACGCGGTTGACCGCGCCGATCAGGTCGGAGGCGGTGTCGAGCAGGGTGCCGTCGAGGTCGAAGATGACGAGGGGCTTGGCCATGGTCTTCCGATAGCCGGTCGCCGGTGCGACGACAAGTCGGGGACGAGGCGCCGCGCGGCGTTTCCCGACGCCTTGCGCCATGGTAAGGAGCGCCGGACCGCCGGGGCGGGCCCCGGATGGGTGCGCCGGAAGCGGATCGCGATCACGGGGGACGGATCACCGATGGATGCGGATGCGATGAAGCGCGAGGCGGCGCGGGCGGCGCTCGACTTCGTCGAGGGCGGCATGCGGCTCGGCCTCGGCACCGGCTCGACCGCCTCGTGGTTCGTGCGCCTGCTCGCCGAGCGGGTCGCCGGCGGGCTCGACGTCGTCGGGGTGCCGACCTCGGAGGCGACGGCGCGGCTCGCGCGCGAGGTCGGCGTGCCGCTGACCAGCCTCGAGGAGGTCGGTGGCCTCGACCTGACGGTGGACGGCGCCGACGAGTTCGATCCGGCGCTCAACCTCGTCAAGGGCGGCGGCGGCGCGCTGCTGCGCGAGAAGATCGTCGCCGCGGACTCGGCCCGGATGGTGGTGATCACCGACGCCAGCAAGCAGGTCGAGACGCTCGGCGCCTTTCCGCTGCCGATCGAGATCGTGACCTTCGGCACCGGCGCGACGCTGCGGGCGGTGGAACGGGCGGCGGCGGGGCTCGGCCTCTCCGGCCCGCTCGCCTTCCGTACGAAGTCCGACGGCGGACGCTTCGTCACCGATCAGGGCAATTTCATCGTCGATGCATCATTTCGCCAGATTTCGGACCCAAAAGCCCTCGCGACCGCGCTTGCGGGCATTCCCGGTGTCGTGGAACATGGCCTCTTCGTCGGCCTCGCCACCTGCGTCATCCTCGCGGGCCGCGAGGGGGTGACGCGGATCGATCCGCGGTGAGGGGGCGGGCGGGCGCGCCGTCCGCCTTGGCGCTTGCTCTCGGCCGGCGGCACGGCTAATCGGGAACGAAAAGACGGCGCAGCGGCGGCGAGGATCGCCGGCGTGCCGCGATACGGAACAGTCGAAGGACCGACCCTCATGCTGACCAGGAATTCTCGTTTCGGCCTCGCCGGCTTCGGCTTCGCGGTCCTTCTCGCCGCCGCGCCCGCCGGCGCCGCGGAATTCACCCAGTCCCACCTCGACGCCGCGGAAGCCGCGATCGAGGCCGCTCACGCCGCCGAGCAGTTCGACCGGATCCTCCCGGTGGTCGCCGAGCAGGCCAAGGCGCTGTTCCAGCGATCCAACCCCTCGGCGGTGCAGGACATCGAGGAGGTCGTCACCGCCGTCGCCCTCGAACTCGCCAAGCGCCGGCCGGAGCTGCAGAAGGAACTGGAGCGGGTCTGGGCCGCCCGGCTGACCGAGCCGGAGCTGAAGGAAGTCACCGCTTTCTACAGCTCGCCGACCGGCAAGAAGTTCGGCCAGCTGATGCCCGCGATCGTGCAGGACAGCGTCCGCGTCGCCGGCATCTGGCGCGACGGTCTCTCGACCGAGATCGTCACCCGCTCGCGCGAAGAGCTGAAGAAGCGCGGCTACAATTTCTGATCCGCGGCATCGCGTGAAGGGCGGGGCGAGGACATGGCCGACCACGACTACGACCTCTTCGTGATCGGCGCCGGCTCGGGCGGCGTGCGCGCCGCGCGCATCGCCTCCGGCCACGGCGCCCGCGTCGCGATCGCCGAGGAATACAGGATCGGCGGCACCTGCGTCATCCGCGGCTGCGTTCCGAAAAAGTTGCTCGTCTACGCCTCGCGCTTTCCCGACGAGTTCGAGGATGCCGCCGGTTTCGGCTGGACGGTTCCTCCCGCGCGCTTCGAATGGTCGCGGCTGATCGAGGCCAAGGATCGCGAGATCGCCCGGCTGGAGGCGGCTTACGCCGCCAATCTCGAACGCGCCGGCGTCGAGATCGTCGCCGCACGGGCGACGGTGGCCGGTCCGAACACGGTCCAGCTCTCCACGGGGCGCACGCTGACCGCGGGCCGCATCCTCGTCGCCACCGGCGGGCGGCCCTTCATCCCGGACTTCCCCGGCTGCGAGCACGTCGTCACCTCCAACGAGATGTTCCACCTCGACCGGCTGCCGCAGCGGGCCGTCGTGATCGGCGGCGGCTACATCGCCGTCGAATTCGCCGGCATCCTCGCCGGCCTCGGCACGCAGACCGTCCAGCTCTATCGCGGCCGGCAGATCCTGCGCGGCTTCGACGACGAGGTCGCCGGCCTGCTGCAGGAGGAGATGACGAAGCGCGGCGTCGACGTGCGCACCGGCACCGACGTCCGCTCGATCGAGAAGACGGCCGGCGGCCTCGTCGTCCACCTCACAACCGGAGATACGCTCGAGACCGACCTCGTCATGGCCGCGACCGGCCGGGTGCCGAACGTCCAGGGCCTCGGGCTCGAGGCGGCCGGCGTCGAACTGAGGGAGAATGGCGCCGTCAAGGTCGACGCCTATTCGCAGACCTCGGTGCCGAGCATCTACGCCGTCGGCGACGTCACCGACCGGGTCAACCTGACGCCGGTAGCGATCCGCGAGGGCCACGCCTTCGCCGACACGGTGTTCGGCGGCAAGGACGTCGTCATCGACCACGCGCTGATCCCGACCGCGGTGTTCTCGACGCCCGAACTCGGCACCGTCGGCCTGACCCAGGAGCAGGCGGTGGCGCGCTGCGCCAACGTCGACGTCTACCGCGCCCGCTTCCGCCCCATGCGCCACACCCTGAGCGGACGCGACGAACGGGTGTTCTTCAAGCTGCTGGTCGAGGCCGAGACCGACAAGGTGCTGGGCGCCCACATGATCGGGCCGGATTCGGGCGAATTCGCCCAGCTCGTCGGCATCGCCCTCGCCATGGGCGCCACCAAGGCGGATTTCGACCGCACCATGGCGGTCCACCCGACGGCGACCGAGGAACTGGTGACGATGCGCCAGCCGTCCGAGCGCCTGCGCCGCGAGGCCGACTGCACGCCCGCGGCGGTCAATCTCGCCTGAGTAGGGCAAGGCCGATCTCTTGTCGGACCCGGGCCGCCGGCCTGTGGACGATGAGCCCGGCCGATTGACGGGCCGGGACGTCTGCGGCCAAGTGACGTCATGACCATGCATCTCATCAAGCTCTGCGTCGGCGCGGAATCGGTGGAGGACCTGCAGTCCTGGATCGACGAGCGCATGGCGGCGCGCCGGCGCGAGGGGCGGCCGGTCGAGCAGATCCACACCACGCGGATGTTTCCAAAGCGCGTCGACGACGTGCTCGCCGGCGGCTCGCTCTACTGGGTGATCAAGGGCATGGTCGAGGTGCGCCAACGCCTCGTCGACCTTCGCGCCGTCACCGGCGACGACGGTATCTCGCGCTGCGAGCTTGTGCTGGAGCCGGTGCTGGTGCGGGTCGCGCCGCAGCCCAAGCGGCCGTTCCAGGGCTGGCGCTATCTCGACCCGAAGGACGCCCCGCGCGACCTTGCCGCCGTCGCCGGCGCCGGCGAGGTTCCGGCGGAGATGCGCCGCGCCCTCTGCGAACTGGGGTTGCTCTGACATGGATAGCGACGCCGCGACCGCGACCATCGAAGGTGACGACCTCGTCGTCGGCTATCTCGGCTACGGTTCGCTCGTCAATCGGGCGACGCTTCGCACCGATTTCGTCGGGCTGATCCCGTGCCGGATCGCCGGCTACCGCCGCGGCTGGCGCCACCGCATTTCCCGCAGGACCGGCCACACCCAGACGGTGCTGACCGCGATCCCCGACGCCGGGGCCGTGATCGACGGTGTCATCGTCGTCGACCGGCTCGCCAACCTGCCGCTGGTCGACGCCCGCGAGCGCGGCTACGACCGCCTGACCGTGGCGCCGGAAAGCGTCACGCGGCTCGCCGGGGGCTTCGGGGAGGGCGGAGAGCTCTTCATCTACGTCTCCGCGACGCCGCATCACGCCCCGCCCGGCGAGGATCATCCGGTGCCGCTGTCCTATGTCGACGCGGTGGTGGCGGGGTATCTGGAGCTGTTCGGGGAGGAGGGCGTCCGCCGCTTCGTCGAGACGACGGACGCCTGGGATGTGCCGCTGCTCGACGACCGGGCGGCGCCGACCTATCCGCGATCGATCCCGCGCGAGGAGGCGCTGGAGCGTCTGGTCGACACCGAGATCGCCCGCCTCGGCTTCCGACCGGCGCTGCGGCTGACCGAGGCGGGGCTCGATCGGCTCAGTTGAAGCGGATCTCGCGCTTGACGCCGACGTCGGGCATCTTTTCGGCGTCGTAGTTGGCCTTGGCGATCTCCCAGCCGAATTTCATCGCGCTGCCCGTGGAGGCCCAGATCTCGGCGTCGTCGAGGCGGAGCGCCAGCATGGTCAGCTTGGGGTCTTCCTTGCCGTTCTCGTACCAGGCGGCGACGACGGCGTTCCAGTATTCGTCGATCTTCTCGCGCGCGGCGGGCTCGACGGTGAGGCGGCCGCCGAGGCAGGCGTGATAGTCGTGGTTCTTGCCGACGACGCAGAAATGGGCGCGGGCGCCGGAGCCGACGTGCGCGACGATCGGGGCGTCGATCTTGGTGAAGAACCAGATGGTGTTGGTCGCGGCGTCGACCTGCGCCGCCATCGGCTGCATGTGGCCCTTGCCCTCGACGCCGAGCATGCCGGCGGGAACGTGATCGATCTCGTCCCAGAGCTGGCGTTCGGGCTGTTCCAGGGCTTCGCTGCGGCTGGCCATGTCGGTGTCCTTTCCAATGGTTGGGGTCATGGCGACAACAGCGGGCCGCGCGGCCTTGTTCCGTCCTCCGGACGCCGTCCCGCCTGAACCCGGCCGGCGGGCCGGAGGCCTTCCGACACCCTGCCGCGGCGGATGGCCGGGGCGCGGCCTCGTCATGGCAATTGCCGGGCGGGCCGTGTATAAGGCGCCACGTTCACCGTCCGATCGCGTTGTCCGCGGGCGAGGGTGGACCGCCCGCGGCGTGTTCGCGGGCACGCTGGAGCGCCGGAGCCGACCCCCGACGGGTCGCCGGCGCTTCGAAAGGCAGGCGCGGCGAGAGGACCGCGCCAACGAGGAAGACGCAAGCCATGACCACCGCCTGGAAGCCCGACACCTGGAGATCTCTGCCCATCCAGCAGGTTCCCGCCTATCCCGACGCCGCCGAACTCGCCGCCGTCGAAGCCCGCCTCGCCTCCTATCCGCCGCTGGTTTTTGCAGGTGAGGCGCGCGCGCTGAAGGCCCATCTCGCCGACGTCGCGGCGGGTCGCGCATTTCTCCTCCAGGGCGGCGACTGCGCCGAGAGCTTCGCCGAGCACGGCGCGGACAACATCCGCGACTTCTTCCGCGTCTTCCTGCAGATGGCGGTGGTGCTGACCTATGCCGCCGCCAAGCCGGTGGTGAAGGTCGGCCGCATCGCCGGTCAGTTCGCCAAGCCCCGCTCGTCCGACTTCGAGCGCAAGGGCGACGTCGAGCTGCCGTCCTACCGCGGCGACATCGTCAACGGCATCGAGTTCACGCCCGAGGCCCGCATCCCCGACCCGAACCGGATGGAGATGGCCTACCGGCAGTCGGCCGCGACGCTGAACCTCCTGCGCGCCTTCGCCCAGGGCGGCTACGCCAACCTCGACAACGTCCACAAGTGGATGCTCGGCTTCGTCTCCGACAGCCCGCAGGCGCACCGCTACCAGGAAATCGCCGACCGCATCTCGGAGGCGCTGAACTTCATGCGGGCCTGCGGCATCGATCCGGAAAAGCACCCGGAGCTGCGCTCGACCGACATCTACACCAGCCACGAGGCGCTGCTGCTCGGCTACGAGCAGGCGATGACCCGCGTCGATTCCACCTCCGGCGACTGGTACACGACCTCGGGCCACATGATCTGGATCGGCGACCGCACCCGCCAGCCCGACCACGCCCACGTCGAATACTGCCGCGGCATCGAGAACCCGATCGGTCTCAAGTGCGGCCCGTCGACCACGCCGGACGGTCTGCTGCGGCTGGTCGACACGCTGAACCCGGCCAACGAGCCGGGCCGGCTGACGCTGATCGGCCGCTTCGGCCACGACAAGGTCCACGACCATCTGCCGGCGCTGGTTCGGGCGGTGAAGCGCGAGGGCCGCAACGTCGTGTGGTCCTGCGATCCGATGCACGGCAACACCGTGACGATGGCCGGCTACAAGACCCGGCCGTTCGACCGCATCCTCGGCGAAGTCGAAGCCTTCTTCGACGTCCACCGCGCCGAGGGGACGATCGCCGGCGGCATCCACATCGAGATGACCGGCAAGAACGTCACCGAGTGCACCGGCGGCGCCAAGGCGATCTCGGCCGACGACCTGCAGGACCGCTACCACACCCATTGCGATCCGCGGCTCAACGCCGACCAGGCCATCGAACTCGCCTTCCTCGTCGCCGAGAACCTGAAGAAGGAACGCGACGACGCGGCCGGCCAGGCCAAGATCGCCGCGGCCGGCTGAGCGGGGCACACGAGCCGATGTGAGCGACGCCCGGGCCGTGGAGACGCGGTCCGGGTGTTTTCGTTCCGGCAGGCAGCATCCGGGAAACGAGCGCCCGGTTCGATCGCCGGCGCGGCTTGCCAGGCGGCGGGCCGGTCGAAGGGCATCACGACGGGAGGAGACGATGGGCGAGAAGCGCGTGGCGATGGTGACGGCGGGCGGCAGCGGCATGGGGGCGGCGGTGGCGCGCCGGCTGGCGGCGGACGGTTATGCCGTCGCCATCCTGTCCTCGTCCGGCAAGGGCGAGGCGCTGGCCGCCGAACTCGGCGGCTTCGGCGTCACCGGCTCCAACCAGTCGGCCGAGGATCTCGCCCGCCTCGTCGACGGCACGAGGGAGCGGTTCGGCCGGATCGACGTGCTCGTCAACAGTGCCGGCCACGGCCCGCGGGCCGCGATCCTCGACATCACCGACGAGCAGTGGCACGCGGGCCTCGACGTCTATCTCCTCAACGTCGTGCGGGCGACCCGGCTCGTGGCGCCGGTGATGGTGGCGCAGAAGGGCGGGGCGATCGTCAACATCTCCACGGCCTGGGCCTTCGAGCCGAGCCCGATGTTCCCGACTTCGGCGGTGTTCCGCGCCGGCCTCGCCGCCTACACCAAGCTCTTCGCCGACGCCCACGCCGGCGCCAACGTGCGCATGAACAACGTGCTGCCGGGCTGGATCGACAGCCTGCCGGCGACCGAGGAGCGGCGCTGCTCGGTGCCGATGGGGCGCTACGGCACCTCCGAGGAAATCGCCGCCACCGTCGCCTTCCTCGCCTCCGACGGCGCCGGCTACATCACCGGGCAGAACCTCCGGGTCGACGGCGGCCTGATGCGCGGCATCTGACGCCGACCGTCACGGCACCCGCCGGTCTCCTGACACGACCCTGTCAGGAGACCCTGGAGCCCGCCCCCCGCCGGCCCTTGCCCTCGCCCGGCGGCCGTCGCAGGCTCGCGCCATCGGGTTCGAGCCGGGAGTTGCCGCCATCATGACGAAGAAGATCGACGTCGCCGCCATCGCACCGGTGATCGGGACGCTCTATCCGCCGCCCTTCGACACCCCGTGCCGCACGCGCGAACGCCGCCGCCTCGGCGATGTCGCCGGCCTCACCCAGTTCGGCGTCAACCTGCTGAGGCTGCCGCCGGGGGCGTGGTCGAGCCAGCGCCACTGGCACACCGAGGAGGACGAGTTCGTCTTCGTGATCTCCGGCGAGGTCACCCTCGTCACCGATGGCGGGGAAGAAATCCTGCGGGCCGGCGACTGCGCGGGCTTCGCCGCCGGCGATCCCGACGGCCACAGCCTGCGCAACCTGTCCGGCGCCGACGCCCTGGTGCTCGAGATCGGCAGCCGCGTCGCCACCGACGCCGCCTTCTACTCCGACATCGACATGGTCGCCCCGATCGGCGGCGTCCCGGCGACCTACGTCCGCCGCGACGGCCGGCCCTATCCGGAGCGGGTGCGCGAGCCGGCCGAGGCCTGACGAACGACGACGGACGGCGCCGAAAGTCGCCCCGCGCCGTCCCGTGCGGCGCACTATGGCGCCGATCGCGGGCGCGGGGGGCGAAGCCTGAACGGGAGGTCTTTCGGGTGTTCGATCGGCGACGCCGATCGCGTCGATTGCCTCTTGTCCTGCCGGGACGAACCGGCTACACCCCTTCGCGTCGGAGCGTAGCGCAGTCTGGTAGCGCACTTGACTGGGGGTCAAGGGGTCGTCGGTTCGAATCCGGCCGCTCCGACCAGCACTCAGCTGGTCGGTTTTTCCTGAAAATTCAACGCGATATGGCGTCCATCCGTCAGGATGGGCGGTTTTCGTCGTGGGCGACGCCGGCCGCGGCGCGCGCCGCGTCGAAGGCGTTCGCCAGGGCGACGAAGCCGGCGACGTCGATGGTTTCGGCGCGGGCGGTCGGATCGATCGCCGCGGCCTCCAGCAGGGGCGCCGGATCGAGGCCGAGGGTCTTCAGGCTCTGGCGCAGCATCTTGCGGCGCTGGCCGAAGGCGGCGGCGGTGACGGCCTCCAGCGCGGCGAGCCGGCAGGGCGCCGGGGCCGGGCGCGGCACCAGATGCACCACCGACGACGTCACCTTCGGCGGCGGCACGAAGGCGCGGGGCGAGATGTCGAACATCATCGTCGCCTGCGTCCGCCAGCCGGCGAAAACCCCGAGCCGGCCGTAAGCCTCTTCACCCGGCGCCGCGACGATGCGCTCGGCGACCTCCTTCTGGAACATCAGCGTCAGCGACGTCCAGGCCGGTGGCCAGACCGGCGACGACAGCCAGCCGATCAGCAATTGCGTGCCGACATTGTAGGGCAGGTTGGCGATGATCTTCACCGGTCGGCCGTCGCCGAGTGCTGCGAAATCGACCGTGAGGGCGTCGGCCTCGATCACCTCGAGCCGGCCGGGATAGCGCGCCGCGATCTCGGCCAGCGCCGGCAGGGCGCGTGCGTCGCGCTCGATCGCGATCACCTTGTCGGCGCCGGCGGCGAAGATCGCCCGGGTCAGGCCGCCGGGGCCGGGGCCGACCTCGACGACGAGATGGCCGACGAGGCTGCCCGCGGTGCGGGCGACCTTGGCGGTGAGGTTGAGGTCGAACAGGAAATTCTGCCCGAGCGCCTTCTTCGGATCGAGGCCGTGGGCGCGGACGACCTCGGCGAGCGGCGGCAGGTCGTCGATGGCGCTCATCGTGAAGCGCCCGCACCACCGGCCGCCGCACCATCGCCGGGAGGGTCCGCATCCACGGCCGTCCGCGCCATCGCGTCGGCCATCTTCAGGGCGGCGATGAAGCTGTCCGGCCGGGCGATGCCGCGGGCGGCGATGTCGGTGGCGGTGCCGTGGTCGGGCGAGGTCCGCACGAAGGGAAGGCCGAGGGTGACGTTGACCGTCTCGTCGAAGGCGATGGTTTTGACCGGGATCAGCGCCTGGTCGTGATACATCGCCAGCACCGCGTCGTAGCCGGCGCGGGCGCGCGGGTGGAACAGGGTGTCGGCCGGCCAGGGGCCGGTGGCGTCGATGCCCTCGGCGCGGAGGATGGCGACGGCCGGGGCGATGATCGCCGCGTCCTCGGCCCCCATCGCCCCGCCCTCGCCGGCGTGGGGATTGAGCCCGGCGACGGCGAGGCGCGGGGAGGGCAGGCCGAAGCGGGCGGCGAGGTCGCGAGCGACGATGCGACCGGTATCGACGACGGCCTCGGTCCTCAGCCGCCGCGCCACCTCGGCGAGGGGGACGTGGACGGTGACGGGCACGGTGCGCAGTTCCGGCCCCGCCAGCATCATCACCGGGGACGCCGGCCGGCCGGGCCAGTGGCGGGCGGCGAGTTCGCCGAGAAATTCGGTGTGGCCGGGATGGGCGAAGCCGGCTTCGTAGAGCACCGCCTTCTGGATCGGCGCGGTGACGAGCGCGCGGGCACGTCCCGCGGCGACATCGACGACCGGCTGCTCGATGGCCGCGATCACGGCGGCGCCGGCGGCGCTCGTCGGCACGCCGGGGGCGTCGGGCATCGGCAGGCCGACGTCGACCACCGGCAGGGCGCCGGCGAAGGCGGCGGCGGTCTCCTCCGGCGACACCACCGCGATCGGCAGGTCGAGGCCGAGGCGGGCGAGGCGGCTCGCGACGAAGGCGGGGTCGGCATGAAGGTGAAAGGGCGCGAGGTCGTGGGTCCCGCGCGCGAGCCAGGCGCGCGCGGCGATCTCCGCGCCGATCCCGGCCGGTTCGCCGACGCTGACGGCGATCGGCGATGCGGCGCCGGCCGCCGGCGTCCTGGTGCTGGCCATGACGATGTCCGTGCTGGGTCCGTGCTGGGATCGTTGGCGCCGAAGGCCGATCGGCTCGGCCTTCGGCTGTGGGAGAAGACGCTGTGGTCAGCGATAGACGATGTTGGCCTGCTGGCGGAGCCGGCGGGTCAGGTCGTCGGAGATTTCCTTGCCCTGGCTGTTGAGCGCTTCCGCATCGTAGCCGGAGGCGGCGTCGCCACCGCCGACCGACGCCTGTTTGCCGCAGACGGCGAACAGCTCGATACCGCTCTCGCCGACCTGCGGCGCCGTCAGGCGGCCGACGGGGGTGTCCTTGACGAGTTCCGCGACCGGGCCGGGCAGTTCGCCGGCGAGGCGGCGGCCGACGTTGAGGACCGCGACCTCGGGGATCGCGCGCGCGGCGGCGAGGCCGGTGTCGCAGGAGGTGAAGCGGGCGCGGAGCTGCTCGGCCTCCTGCTTGCGCCGGGCGACGGTGGCGGCCGGGGCGCCCTTCTTGAGGGTGAAGATGACGCGCTGGAGGATGTAGTCCTCGGCGGTGGGGCCGTCCTTCTTGTCGGCGTGGAGCTGGGCGATGATGTCGGTCTTCTCGGTGCGCACCTTGCGCTGGAGCTGGGCGCGGACGATCCGGCCCCAGGTCATCTGTGCCCGGATGCGCTGCTTGAAGACGCCGATGTCGACGCCGGCCTGGCCGAGGGCCTGGCTGAACTGCGAGGGCGAGAGCTTCATCCGCGAGGCGATGCCGGCGACGGCCTCGTCGACCTCGGCGTTCGGCACCGACACGCCCGACCGCTTGGCCGCCTGCATGCGCAGGGCGTCGACGATCAGTTCCTCGATCGCGGCCTGGCGCGCCGCGCCCTCGCTCAGGCGCTGGGAGATCACCAGCAGGCGGGCGCGCTGGGCGATGTCGTAGTCGGTGATCGCGCTGTCGTTGACGACGATCTTGACCGCGGCGGCGCCGGCGGGGACGGCCGCTCCGACGAGAAGCACCAGCGCCGCGGCGAGGGCGACGAGGCGGGAGGCGAGGCGGAAGGGCGCGTGCTGCATCATGATGGTCGTGTTCATCCGGTCGGTGATCGTGCTCCGTCTCGCATGGCCGCGGAGCGATCTTTCGTGTCTTTATAGCAACTAGACGTGGCCTGTGGCAAAAGGATGATGGCCTCGATCGAAAAAAGCCTTATATGCCAAAATCTTGCGTCTGAGAAACGCGCGTCGTTGCGCCGCCTGCGGCGCCGAGCGGCCGCGCCGGCGTCAGTCGCCGAGGTCGGCGCTGGTGGAGACGTCGCCGAGGGTGCGGAAGCCGAGGCGCAGGAAGACGGTGCGGTCGGTGTTCTCGCTCGAACTCGTGCGGTCCTCTGAATAGGAGATCGAGGCGGAGAAGGCCTCGTCGTCGTAGCCGATTCCGACCGCGTTCCGGACGAAATCGTCGTTGACGATGTCGTAGCGGGCCGCGCCGAACAGCCGCCAGCGCTCCGAAAGCCGCAGACTGGCGGCACCCTGCATCTCGGACCGCTGGGGCACGCCGAGATCGGGCTGATCCTCGAGATAGACGTAGGTGAGCGACGTGGTCAGCGGTCCGCTCAGTGCGAGGACCTGCGCCTCCGCCCGGCGCACGTTGAAGGTTTCATCGTCGAAGCGGGCGCGGGCGCCCGCGAGCAGGCCGACGTTGGTGTTGAAGACGAGGCCGGCGACGTAGTCGGAGCGGTCGGACTCGAGGCCGGAATCGACGCCGGTCGCGTAAATGTTGGAGGCGGCGTAGGAATTCTCGCCGGCGAGATGGAACGACTGGCCGGCGATGGCGCTGATCGAACCGCCGGTCGCGAGATTGGTCGTCTGGCGGAAGCCGAGGTTGAGGCGGGTGCCGCCCTCGCGCCGGTCGAAGCCGGAGAACTTGTCGATGTCGAACAGCGACGATTCGTCGAAGACCAGGCTCTGGGCGTCTTCGTTCGGCACCTCGCCGATCAGCCGTTCGCTGGGCCGGGCGACGATCTGGGCCGTCGGGGCGATGACGCTGTCGCCGAAGGGGCCGGAGACTAGGAAAGGATAGGCGTATTCGAGGCCGATCACCGGCGTCGCCCGGGCGAGCACGTCGTTGGAGGCGAGGCCGGAGGTGCTGTCGTCCCAGGTGTCGAGGAAGAAGGCGTCTGCCGACACGCCGGCGAAGGGCGTGAAGACCTGGCCGAGCGGATCGGTCATCTGCCGCTTCCACATCAGCTCGATGCTGGCGCGGCTGAAGGTGCCGCCGACCCCGCGGAACCGCTCCGCGTTGCCGTTGTCGAAGGAGTAGACGTCGTCCTTCTGCCGGGTGAGGCTGGTGAAGTTCGAGGTGATCGAGACCTCGCCGCCGAACACCGGGCGGTCGAGGATCTTCTCGTAGTCGACCACCGGATGGACGAACGGCTGCTTCGACTGCAGCGAGACGTCCTGGGGCAGTCCGGTGGAGGCGTCGTCCTCCTGCTGGACGAAGAAGCCGTAGAGGTGCGCGTCGAACAGGCTGCGGTCGCCGAAGCCGGTCAGGTAGAGCGAGGAGGTCGCGGCGTCGTTGCTGGCATTCGGCAGGTCATAGTCGTCGAGGAACGATCGGTCCGAGGCGACGGTGACGTTCCAGCCCCAGTTCCAGCGCTGGTTGATCGCGAAGCGGCCGGTCGAATAGACCGCGGCGCGCCAGTCGGTGTCGCCGGTGGTTCCGGTGAAGGCGCCGGGCGACGCCTGGCGGATGCCGGCGACGCGCAGCGAATACTCGCCGTTGTCGACCCGGTGGCGCCATTCGACGTCGGCGAGAACGCCCTGGCGCGAATAGGCGGCCGGGCGGAAGGTCACGTCCATGTTCGGGGCGAGGGCCCAGAAATAGGGGACGGTGAGTCCGAAGCCGAGGTCCTGGTCGAAAGTCGGGTTCGGGATCAGGAAGCCGCTGCGCCGCTTCACGCTCGGATCGGGCTGGGTCAGCTTCGGCACCCAGGCGATCGGCACGCCGGCGAACTCGAATGTGGCGTCTTCGAGCGTCACCGTCTTCTCGCCCTGGCGATGGACGACGCGCTTCGCCTTGATGGTCCAGATCGGCTTCTTGCCCGGCACGCCGTCGCAGTTGACGCAGGCTTCGTACTCGCCCTCTTCAAAGACGGTCACGTCATCGTCGCTGCGTGTCGCCCGGCGGGCGCGGAAGGCGGTTCGTTCCCGGGTCAGCAGTTCGAGCGACTCGATGATGCCGGCGCTGAGGTCGTCGGCGAGTTCGACGGCGCCGGCCTCGACGACGTTTCCGGTCGGATCGGTCATGTGGACGGAACCGACCGCCGAGACGGTCTTGGCATTGCGATCGACCTCGACGCGGTCCGACATCACGACGTAACCGCCGTAGTAGATGACGACGCGGCCGACCGCGGAGACGCGGTCGTTTTCGAGGTCGTAGATCAGGGTATCCGCTTCGAGCATCATCCGCTCGGGCGGCACCTGCGCCGTGGCGGACGCCGGATCGGCGGTCTGACCCTGCGCCGGGGGGGCGGCGAGCGCGACGAGCGCGAGCACCGAAATCGACAGCAGCAGCCCGGCACGGCGACGCACGGAGGGCTTCAGGAGGGACATGGAAGCGCTCATCCATCCTCCTGGAACAAGAGCACCGTGGCACCGAGGGACAGGGCGATGAACGCCGGGGCGACGGCGGCGAGGAGTGGCGGAACCAGTCCCTCGCTGCCGAGATCGCCGAAGATTTCCGTGAACACGTAAAGCATGAACCCCGCGGTGATGCCACCGAGAATCATCCGCCCGACGTTGCCCTTCCGGCTCATCCCCAGCGAGACCGTCGCCGCGATGAGGACCATCGCGGCGAGCAGCGCCGGCCGGACCAATAGCACATAGAATTGAAGGCTGAAACGATCGGGAGGCAGCCCGGCGCCGGTCGCCTGCGCAATGGTGGCGGGGAGCGACCAGAAAGACACGGAGGTCGGCGAAGCGAGGCGCTGGGTGACGAGTTCGGGGGTCACCGAGGCTGGAATCTCCAGACGTTCGACCCGCCGGGGATCGCCGTCGACGGTGTCGACGGCCGCGTTGTCGAGGCGGAAGACGCCGCCGGCGAGGATGGCGCGATCGGCATCGATGCGCCGCAGGAGGCGGCCGTCCTCGCCGAACTGCCAGAAGGTCGGCTGCAGCAGCAGCGCGCCGCCCTCGGCGACGGCGGTGACGCGGATCACGCTGTCGCCTTCGACGGTGTGCTGGCGCAGCCAGGTCCGGCTCGAGGCGTCGCCGAGGATCGCCGCGGCCCGGCCGGTGGCGCCGCTGGCGGCGATGCGGTCGGATTCGCCCTTGAGCCAGGTGGCGGCGGGGTTGTAGAGCGTCGTGGCGACGATGCCGACGGCGAGGGCGACGAGGATGCCCGGCGCCGTGAACTGCCAGACCGACAGGCCGGCCGAGCGGCTGACCGCGAGTTCGGAACGCCGCGACAGCGTGAGCAGCGCGCCCATCGAACCGACCAGCACCGCGAAGGGCAGAACCTGCTCGGCGACGACCGGCATGCGCAGGGCGGAGACCGCGACCACGGCGAAAAGGTCGAAGTCGTCGCGGCCCGAGGCGATCCGCAGCACCTCGAGCAGGTCGATCATCGAACTCAGCAGGTAGACGCCGAGGAAGAGGCCGAGAATCCACTTGAGGAAGAGGACCGCGACATAGCGGAAAAGCGTGCGTCCGATCATGGCGATGGCGCACTCCCGACCCGGCGGCGCAGTGCCTCGGCGAGGACCGCGAGGCGGGCGCCCGCCTCGAAACGGGGCGGCTTGTCGGCCGCGATGGCCGCGCCGGCACCGAGGATCACCGCGAGCGGAACGATCCAGACGAGCGGCAGGAAAACGCCGTCGTTCGCGGCGAGGCCGGCGGCGCCGAACCCGGCGACACGCACCAGCGTCGCCGCGACGATCGCGGCGAGCACCGCCGACCAGCGGCTCTGGCGGGTCGTTCGCGCGAATCCGAGGAACAGGAAGACGGCGAGAACCATCGCCGGGGGGTAGAGCACCGCGGAAAGCCGGTTCTGGATCTCCTGGGCGATCCGGCTCTCGTTGCGCATTCGCCAGGCGTCGTCCGCGGGCAGGGCGAGCAGTTCGGACAGCGAACGCTCGTTGGCCTGGTAGACCGTGGTGGTGTCGGCCTGCTTCAAGGAGGTCAGATCGAAGGCGTAGGAGCCGAAGGCGACGAAGGTGGTCGAACTGCTGCCGGCCTTGCGGCGCTCGATGGTGCCGGTCTCCATGATCATCAGCGTGCGGTCCATCGCCTCGATGAAGCGGCCGCGTTCGGCGGTGTAGGTGAAGGTCAGCTCCGGATCGCGGGTATCGAAGATGAACAGGCCGCGCAGCGACCCGTCGCCGGCACGGTCGCGGATGTGGAAGATGAAATTGTCGTCGACTTCGACGAAGCGGCCGGGCTGGACGACGTTGGCGAGGATGTCGGCGCGCACCGCGCTGGTGTAGTCACGCAGCAGCTGCAGGCTCGCGGGAGCCGCATAGGCCCCGATCCAGGCGACGAGGACGCCGGTGGCGACGCCGAGGACGAGGAAGGGACGCAGCGTGCGCCGCGGCGGCGAGCCGGCGGCGTCGATGGCGACGAGCTCGCTGTCCGCGTGCATGGCGTCGAGCACGACGACCATGGCGATGGCGAGGGCGAAGGGCGCGACGATGGTCATCAGCGAGGGCACCGCGAGCAGCGTCATTCCGAGATAGGTGACGATCGCCTGTCCCTTGGCGGTGACGAGCTCGAAACGGCGCAGCGCCTGGGTCACCCAGACGATGGCGGTGAGCACCAGCAGAATGGCGAGGGCGGTCTTCGCGGTTCTCGAAAAGAGGTAGGTGTCGATCCGCCGCATTCGCCCGTCCGCATACTCAGGACATCATCCGCGAGGAGACACCTCGCGGGGCATTTGGCCTTTTCGGTGTCGACCGATCAAGCAAGGCTTGCGGAGCCGCACCGAAAGCGCCACCTTCCGCAGGCGATTTTCCGAGCCTCCCGGGGGATTCAGGCCGCCGAAACCCGGCGTCGTCCGCCGGCGGGACTCGCAAAAATCCCGGTCAATTTGAACGAAAAGGCTTAAGGAATCCATCATGGCGCAGTCCCCCTCCATCTCCGTCGCCAAGGCCGAGGTCCCGACGCAGGGCGTCGTCGTGATTCTCGCCGATGCCGAGGGAGCCCGCGGTCCTCTCGCCGACGCGGTCTTCGCCGCTTCCGGCGGATCGCTGGAGCGGGCGGTGAGCGCGACGGACTTCAAGGGCAAGGCGCAGGCGCTGCTCGACGTCGTCGCCCCGGCCGGGCTCGACCTCAAGCGGGTGATCGTCGCCGGCGCCGGCAAGTCCGGGGAGTTCGACGCCGATGCGGCGATGAAGCTCGGTGGCGCGGTGATGGGCAAGCTCAGGGAGCTCAAGGCCACCGAGGTCACGGTTCTGTTCGAGCGCACCGACGGTGCCGAGGCCGAGCCGGCGCTCGCCGCCCATTTCGGCCTCGGCATGCGGCTGCGCGCGTACGACTGGGACAAGCACAAGACGGTGAAGAAGGACGAGGCGCCGCCGAAGATGGCGGTGACCATCGCCACCGAGCACGCCGGCAAGGTCAAGAAGGCTTTCGCCGAATGCGAGGAGATCGCCGCCGGCGTCGCGCTCGCCCGCGACCTCGTCAACGAGGCGCCGAACGTGCTCGGGCCGGTCGAATTCGCCAGGATCGCCGAGGGCCTGACCGAGCACGGCGTCGAGGTCGAGATCCTCACCGACAAGGACATGAAGAAGCTCGGGATGGGCGCGCTGCTCGGCGTCGCCCAGGGCTCGGAACGGCCGGCCCGCATGGCGATCATGAAGTGGAACGGCGGCAAGGCGAAGGAGGCTCCGATCGCCTTCGTCGGCAAGGGCGTCGTCTTCGACACCGGCGGCATCTCGATCAAGCC
>CALCDT010000105.1 GCA_937900425.1 uncultured Alphaproteobacteria bacterium
GGCGTCCTTCACGAGGGCCTGCTGCGCGCCGACCTCACCTTGCGCGCCGGCACCGTCGTCGCCGTGACGCCGCGCGGCACCCCGGCACCGGCGGCCGACGCCGCCCTGCCGCGGATCGATCTTTCCGGCGGCATGGTCTGGCCGGCCTTCGTCGACATGCACACCCACGTCGACAAGGGTCACGTCTGGCCGCGCAAGCCCAACCCCACCGGCGACTTCATGGGCGCCCTCGAGGCGGTGCGCGCCGACCGGGTCGAGAGCTGGACCGCCGCCGACATCGAGGCGCGGATGGACTTCTCCCTGCGCTGCGCCTATGCCCACGGCACCAGGCTGCTGCGCACCCATCTCGATTCCCTGCCCCCCCACCACGAGATCAGCTGGGACCTCTTCCGCGACATGCGCGCGCGCTGGGCCGGGCGGATCGACCTGCAGGCCGTCGCGCTGATGCCGTGCGAAGCGACCCGAGATCCGACCTATTTCCACACGTTGCTTAGCCAGATAACAAAATCCGGCGGGCTGATCGGTGGCCACCCGGAAATGGGTCCGGAGCTCGATTCCGACCTCGACCGGCTGATCCGCGCCGCCGCCGACCACGGCCTCGACCTCGATTTCCACATCGACGAAACCCGCGACCCGGAGGCGAAAACCTTGGCGGCACTGGCGGATGCGGTGATTCGCAACCGCTTCGAGGGCAAGGTCGTCGCCGGCCACTGCTGCTCGCTCGCCCGCCAGGACGGCGACGAGGCCGCCCGCACCATCGACCGGGTGGTCGAGGCCGGCATCGGCGTCGTCTCGCTGCCGATGTGCAACATGTATCTGCAGGATCGGTTAGCCGGCAAAACACCCTGGTGGCGTGGCGTCACCCTCGTCCACGAACTGCGCGCCGCCGGCGGCGCCGTGGCGGTCGCTTCCGACAACACACGCGATCCCTTCTACGCCTACGGCGACCTCGACCCGGTGGAAGTGTTCCGCGAGGCGGTGCGCATCCTCCACCTCGACCATCCGCTGGACGAGGCCGCCCGCGTGGTCACCACCGCTCCGGCCGACATGCTGCGCCGCCCCGACGTCGGCCGCATCGCCCTGGGCCTCGCCGCAGACCTCGTCGTCTTCTCCGCCCGCCACTGGTCGGAATTCCTGTCCCGTCCCCAGGCCGACCGCGTCGTGCTGCGGGCGGGCAAGGCGATCGACCGCACCCTGCCGAACTACCGTGAACTCGACGCGGTGCTGGGGGCGGGGTGATGTCGGCGCTTTGCCATGTGGCCCACCCCTCTCCCTGTCCCTCCCCCACAAGGGGGGAGGGGACGCTCGGCGCAACGACTCTCGAAACGCAACTCAGCGCCTTGGCGCAAAGGCTCTTTAGGCCCGCCGGAATATCCTTTTTCGTCCCCTCCCCCCTTGTGGGGGAGGGACAGGGAGAGGGGTGAAACGGCCTCTCCGCATATCCGGCGGTTGAACGAACGATGCCCGAAGCCCCGAAAGCGAAGCCCGACGAGGATCCCATGCCCGACTACGACGCCGTGAAGAAAGACCTCGAGGGGATCGCCGTCGAGGACAATCCGAAGCTGGTGCGCCAGAAGAGCCGTGATTTCTTCTGGTATTCGCCGATCCTGAAGGACCAGCTCGACGCCGTCACCGCCGACCTCGTCGTCTCGCCGGCGAGCGAGGCGGAGGTGATCCGCACCCTGAAGGTCGCCTACGCCCACGGCGTGCCGGTGACGCCGCGCGGCTCGGGCACCGGCAACTACGGCCAGGCGATGCCGCTGTCGGGCGGCATCGTGCTCAGCCTCGCCCGCATGAACGAGGTGAAGGCGATCCATCCCGGCCGCGTCGTAACCGGGCCGGGGGCGATCATCGCCGAGATCGACAAGGCGGCCCGGGCCCACTCGGGCCAGGAGCTGCGCTTCCACCCCTCGACTGCCGCCACCGCCACCATCGGCGGCTTCGTCGCCGGCGGCTCGGGCGGCGTCGGCTCGATCAACTGGGGCGGCCTTCGCGACCTCGGCAACGTCTCGCGCCTGCGGGTCGTCACCATGGAGGCCGAGCCGCGGGTGCTGGAGCTCTCCGCCTGGGACCTGCAGAAGGTCACCCACGCCTACGGCACCAACGGCATCATCACCGAGGTCGAGATGCCGCTCACCGCCGCCTACGACTGGATCGACGTCCTCGTCGGCTTCGACGGCTACATGGACGCCGTGCGCTTCGCCGACGCCCTCGCCCACGAGAACGGCCTGCTGGTCAAGGAGATCGCGCCGATCGCCGCACCGATCCCGGAGACCTATTTCTCGCGCCACAAGCAGTATGTCCGCCCCGGCCAGTCGGTGGTGGTGACCATGGTCGCCCCCCACGCGATGGAGGCCTTCACCGCCTTCGTCGCCCGCTCCAGGGGCGAGATCGTGTTCCGGGCCGACACGGCGGAAAGCCTCAAGGGCCTGCCCGCCGCCTTCGAGCTGACCTGGAACCACACCACGCTGCGCGCCCTCAAGGTCGATCCCTCGATCACCTATCTCCAGGTCGCCTATCCGGGGCCGGATCACGTCGCCCGGGTCGAGGCGATGACGAAGCTGTTCGGCGACGAGGTGCCGGGTCACCTGGAATTCATCCGCTTCTCCGGCCGCATCCAGTGTTCCGGCCTGCCGCTGGTGCGCTTCACCACCAAGGAGCGGCTCGAAGAGATCATCCGCATCCACGAGGACCACGGCTGCCCGGTGTTCAACCCGCACCGCTACACGCTGGAGGAGGGCGGCATGAAGCGCACCGACACGGTGCAGCTCGCCTTCAAGGGCGAGACCGACCCGAAGGGCCTGCTCAACCCCGGCAAGATGATCGCCTGGGAGAACCCGCACTTCGACTTCTCCGCCGGCAAGACCTACCTCTTCCCCGGCCTCGCCGACACCGTGGGGGCGTGATGCGGGTTCTCGTCGTCTTCTGCCATCCGGTCGAATCGAGCTTCAACGCGGCGATCCACGCCGAGGTGGTGGCGGGGCTGACGGCCGCCGGCCACGAGGTCGACGACTGCGACCTCTACGCGGAGAATTTCTCGCCGGTGCTGACCCGCGAGGAACGGCTCGGCTACCACGACATCCCCTCCAACCGACAGTACGTCGACGGCTGGTGCCGGCGGCTCGAGGCGGCCGAGGCGCTGGTGATCGTCTCGCCGGTGTGGAATTTCGGCTGGCCGGCGATGCTGAAGGGCTTCTTCGACCGGGTCTTCCTGCCGGGCGTTTCCTTCGAGATGGTCGACGGGCGCGTGAAGCCGCGCCTGCGCCACATCCGGAAGCTCGGCGCGGTGATGACCTACGGCGCCCACCGCACCCGCGCCTTCCTCGCCGGGGACCCGCCCCGGCGCATCGTCCGCCGGGTGCTGCGCGCCCAGATCGCCCCCTTCGCGCCGCTGGTCCACCTCGTCCACTACGACATGAACCGCTCGACCGACGAAACGCGCGGGCGGTTCCTGAAGAAGGTGCGCGGCGAGATGGAGCGTTTCTGAGACCCCGACGTCTTTCGGCGGGCGGCGAGCGGCCCGCCGCGCGGGGCGGCGGGCCGTCGTGACGGGTCAGTGCGGACGGGGGTGGGGGAGCCCGTGTCCCTCTCCACCGGCCGCGGCCATGGGATGCCCGCCGGAGCGGCGAGCCACCGGGCCGGGTCCGCCCGCGGCCGCGACGAGACCCGCGGCGGCGAGCCGGGCCGCCTCGGGACTTGTGAAGACGGCGCCGTCGAGATCCCAGACCTCGAACCTCACCGCGACGAACCGGTAGGCCCCGCCTTCCGGCCTGGCCACCGCGACGGGCAGGCCCGCCACTTCGATCGCAGCGGCGCCGGTCATCGCCGCCTCGGCGGTTGGTGGAACACCTGCACGAGCCGGCCGCGGCGGTCCATCATCAGGCGGCAGCCGGCGCGGCTGCGGGGCGAAGCGGCGTGAGCGACGATCAGCGACATGATGGACCTCCGTTGTGTCCGGTGGATGCTGTCCGGCATCGAGCGCCGGACAGGGTCGAGACTGTCACGGCGCCTGTCGGGGCGGAAGGCATTATCTACTAAATTAGTCGAGATTAAGAGGATGGCGGCTGGGGGCTCGATGGCGTCGGCACAGGGGGTGGATGGGCCGCACCCCTCATCCGGCCCTTCGGGCCACCTTCTCCCCGCTGGGAAGAAGATCGTTGGAGTGTGTTGAAGCCGCGGGCGGCATTCGCGGGCGCGGAGGACCGGGAAGGCTGTCGTCGTCGGGTAAAGCCCTACCGCGGCTTGACCTTCTCCCCGCCGGGGAGAAGGTGGCCCGGCAGGGCCGGATGAGGGGGTGCGGCCTCTCCTCCATCTCGCCCTCTCCTCCACCCCGCCCTCTCCGCCCCCCCCCGAACGCCACTCCCGCGCTACTCCTCCCGCTCCACGATCATCGCCGTCAGCGTCTCCAACCGGTCGGCCTCGCGGGGCAGCTTGTCGCGGCGCAGGCGGGAGATGCGGGGAAAGCGCATGGCGACGCCGGACTTGTGGCGGGTCGAGCGGGCGAGTCCTTCGAAGGCGACCTCGACGACGAAGCCGAACTCCGGCTCGGCCCGGATCGAGCGCACCGGGCCGAAGCGCTCCACCGTGTTGCGGCGCACGAAGCGGTCGAGTTCTTCCAGTTCGGCGTCGGTGAAGCCGAAATAGGCCTTGCCGACCGGCACCAGCGTCTCGCCGGCCTCGGTCTCGGTCCAGACGCCGAAGGTGAAGTCCGAATAGTAGCTCGACCGCTTGCCGTGGCCGCGCTGGGCGTAGAGCAGCACGGCGTCGACGACGTGCGGATCGCGCTTCCACTTGAACCAGTCGCCCTTGAAGCGGCCGGGCACGTAGGGCGAGGCGAGGCGCTTGACCATCACCCCCTCGATCACCGGATCGGGCGGCGCCTTGCGCAGCGCGTCGAGTTCCGCCCAGTCCGTGAAGGGCACCAGCGGCGAGAGGTCGAAGCGCGACGGGTCGGCGGCCGCCACGACGGCCTCGAGCCGGGCGCGGCGGGCGAGGAAGACCTCGCCCCCGACCTCCTCCTCTCCGTCCATCAGGATGTCGTAGGCCCGAAGGATCGCCGGATGGCTTTCGAGCATCGCCCTGGTCACGCTCTTGCGGTTGAGCCGCTGCTGCAGGTCGGAGAAGGTGCCGGTCGGACGGTTGCGCCGCAGCGTGCCGCCGACCAGCAGTTCGCCGTCGACGACGCCGGTGAAGTCCGCCGCTTCGAGAAGATCGGGAAAGGTGTCGGAAATGTCCTCGCCGCTGCGCGAGAACAGCCGCCGCTCGCCGCCGAGGGCGACGAACTGGACGCGGATGCCGTCCCATTTCCACTCCGCCGCGAAGTCGGCCGGATCGAGGGCGGCGACGTCGGCCTCGGTCATCGCGGTCGCCAGCATCACCGGGCGGAAGATCGCCTGCGAGCGCGTCTCGGGCTTCGCCGTCCGCCCCTCGACCCAGCCGAACAGGGCCGGGTAGGGCGGCGCCTGGCCGTGCCACAGCGCCTCGACCTCGGCGGCGTCCTTCTCCCCGAGATCGGCCAGCGCCTGCCGGGCGAGCCGGGCCGAGACGCCGACGCGCAGGCCCCCGGTGACGAGCTTCAGCAACGCGAAGCGTTCGGACGGCTCCAGCGCGTCGAGAAGGTCGCGGACGAGACCGCGCGCCTCGGTGCGCCCGGCCCGCTCCAGCCGGGCGACGACGGCGCCGAGCGGCACCGCCTCCCCGGCCGGAGCCGCGCCCTCGGGTCGCTCCCAGGCCAGCGCGATGGTCTCGGCGAGATCGCCGACGTAGTCGTAGGAGTACTCGAACAGCACCGGATCGACCCGCTCCATCGCGAGGTCGCGCAGGAGCTGCGGCTTGACCGTGCGCAGGTCGAGGGTGCCGGCCAGCGCCGCCAGCGCGTAGCCGCGGTCGGGATCGGGCGCGGCGCGGAAATAGTCGGTGATCAGCCGGAGCTTGCCGCCGCGCTGGGGTGTCAGCACCAGCCGTTCAAGGAGATTGGCGAAGGCTTTCATTCGCCGCCCTCGTCCTCGAAGCCGACGAGGTGGAGCGGCCGGGCGGGCAGGCCGCGCAGCTCGCACCAGCGCATCAGCGCCTCCTCGCGGCCGTGGGTGATCCAGACCTCCTCCGGGCCGATCTCGGTGATGGTGGCGGTGAGGTCGGTCCAGTCGACGTGGTCGGACAGGATCAGCGGCAGCTCGACGCCGCGCTGCTTCGCCCGCTGGCGCACCTGCATCCAGCCCGAGGCGAAGACCGGCAGCGGGTCGGGAAAGCGCCGCGCCCAGGTGTCGGCGATCGCCGAGGGCGGACAGACCACGATCGACCCGGCGAAGGCGGCGTTCTCGCCCGAAGCCCCCCGCCCCCGCGCGACCGTGGCCGGGCGCAGGTCGCCGAGGTCGATCCCGCGCGAGACGTAATAGTCGCAAAGGCTCGCCATCGCCCCGTGCAGGAAGATCGGGGCGTCGTGGCCGGCCTGCCGGGCCAGCGCGATCACCCGCTGGGCCTTGCCGAGCGAATAGGCGCCGACGAGATGGGCGCGCTCGGGAAACTGCCGCAGCGAGGCGATGAGCTTCTCCGTCTCGGCGAGCGGGTCGGGATGACGGAACACCGGCAGGGCGAAGGTCGCCTCGGTGATGAAGACGGTGCAGGCCAGCGGCTCGAACGGCCGGCAGGTCGGGTCGGCCCGGCGCTTGTAGTCGCCCGAGGCGACGATGACGAGGCCGTCCTTCTCCACCCGGATCTGGGCCGAGCCGAGCACGTGGCCGGCCGGATGGAAGCTGACGGTGACGCCGCCGACGCTGACCCGCTCGCCAAGCACCGCCTCCTGCCGCGATCCGGCGAAGTCGTCGCCGTAGCGCAGGGCCATCACGTCCAGCGTCTCCCGCGTCGCCATCACCGCGCCGTGGCCGGAGCGGGCGTGGTCGGAATGGCCGTGGGTGACGAGCGCCCGCGGCACCGGCCGCATCGGGTCGATGTAGAAGTCGCCCGGCGGGCAGTAGAGCCCCTTCGGCGTCGGGTGGAGCAGGTCGGCGGGGATCATCGGACGGGGTAACGCCGGAAAGAGGGTAGGGCGAGCCGCGGCACGGCGGCCACGGCGAGGATACGCAGGAAACGCCGCCGCGGAGCATCCGGTTCGCGCGGAAATTTGGACACCACGCCTCACGGGCGGGGGGCCGCGAGGCACGGTCCGACCGGGGCGGGCCCCGCGAAAAATGCCCACCCGCTGCCCTTGACAATTTCATGGGCAATCGAGGAACTTTGAACCAGACAGAAAAAATTCCGCCGGCCATCGATCCGCCTCTCTTCGCACGAGGGCGCGGCGGCCGAGACGGCAGGGGCAGAGCCGAAAAACCGCAGACCACAGGGAACAGCCGACATGTCCTTCCTCATGACCCGCCGCGGCCTTCTCGCCGCGACCGCCGCCGGCGCCTCGGCGCTGATGCTGCCGCGCGCCTTCGCCGCCGAGAAGATCAAGGTCGCCGGCGTCCACGCCTCGCCGGTCGAGAACGCGTGGAACTCGCGCATCCACGAGGCGCTGCTCGGGGCCGCGAACGACGGTGTCATCGACTACGTCTTCTCCGAGGGCGTCTCGGGCACCGACTACGCCCGCGCCATGCGCGAATACGCCGACCAGGGCGCGCGGCTGGTCTGGGGCGAATCCTACGCCGTCGAGACCGAGGCCCGCCAGGTCGCCGAGGACTATCCCGACACCGCCTTCCTGATGGGCTCGTCCGGCGGCCCGCAGGGCGACAATTTCGGCGTCTTCGGCACCCGCAACCACGAGGCCGCCTATCTCGCCGGCATGCTGTCGGCGACGATGTCGAAGTCCGGCGTGTTCGGTTCGGTCGGCGGCTACCCGATCCCCGAGGTCAACCTGTTGATCAACGCCTTCCGTGCCGGCGTGAAGGAGGTCAATCCGGATGCGAAGTTCCTCGTCGGCTTCATCGGCACCTGGTTCGATCCGCCCAAGGCCAAGGAGGCGGCCATGGCCCAGATCGACGCCGGCGCCGACATCCTGTTCGGCGAGCGCATCGGCACCGCCGACGCCGCCGCCGAGCGCGGCGTCAAGGCGATCGGCTCGCTGATCGACTACACCCCGCGCTATCCGGGCACCGTCTTCGCCAACGCCATGTGGTACTACCGCCCGACCATCGACGCGATCCTCGCCGACATCGCCGCCGGCAGTCCGACCGGGCGCGACTACACCGAATATTCCTTCATGAAACACGGCGGCAACGACATCCTCTTCGTCGAGAGCGAAGTCCCCGCCGAAGCGCTCGCCGCCATGGAGGAGAAGCGCGCCGCCATCAAGGCCGGCACCTTCGAGGTGCCGATCGACGAGACCCAGCCGGGCTGACCGGGCCAGCCCGACAGGGCGCGCCTGACCGTGCGAGGGGGCCGGCGCCCCCTCGCAAGGCCCCTTCACCTCACCGCCCCGCCGGCCTATCAAGGAGCGATCCCGCATTGAGAGAGGCCGAGCCATGACCGCCGACGCCACCGCCCTCGCGGACGCGATCCGCGCCGGCCGCACCACCGCGGCCGCGGCGATGGAGGCCTCGCTCGCGGCGGCGGCGCGCTTCGAGCATCTCGGCGCCATCCGCCTGCTCGACGCGCGCATGGCCCGCGACCTCGCCGCCGACTTCGACCGCCGCCTCGTCCACGGCGACGCCCTCGCCCGTACCGCCCCGTTCGGCGGCGTTCCCTTCCTGATGAAGGATCTCGGCGCCGCCGCCGCCGGCCTGCCCAAGGCCGCCGGCTGCCGCTTCCTCGCCCGCCACCCGATCCCGGCCGGCGACGACCTTCTCACCATGCGCCTGCGCGCCGCCGGGCTGCTGCCCTACGGCCTCACCACCGTGCCGGAATTCGGCCTCGCCCTCTCGTCCGAGCCGCCGACCGGGCCGCTCGCCCGCAATCCGCTGAACGAGGCCCTGACCCCCGGCGGCTCGTCCGGGGGGGCGGGTGCGGCCGTCGCCGCCGGCATCGTCGCCCTCGCCCACGCCACCGACGCCGCCGGCTCGACCCGGGTGCCGGCCGCCTGCTGCGGCCTCGTCGGCCTCAAGGCGACCCGCGGCGCGATGCCGACCGGCCCGGATTTCGGCAACCATCTGTTCGGCGTCGCCTCCGAACTGGTCGTCAGCCGCAGCGTGCGCGACAGCGCCGCCGCCCTCGTCGCGCTGTCGGGCCGTGCCGGCGGGCCGCTGCCCGATCCGGACCTCCGCCTGGCGACCCTCGCCGATCTCGACGCCCCGCTGCCGACCCTGCGCGTCGGCGTCTTCCTCGAGGCGCCGGACGTCGGCGTCACCGCTGAGCGAATGGAGACGGTCGCCGCCGCCGCCGACCGTCTCGCCCGTGCCGGCCACAAGGTGACGCGGCTCGACGCCGACATCTGCGCCGAGCCGCTGGCCAAGGCCCAGCAGGTCTTCGCGACGATCATCCTCGCCAATTTCGCCCGCAACCTCGGCGCCGTCGTCGACGGCCTCGCCGAGGACGACGTCTCGGTCCTCGCCCGCCACCTGATCGTCGAGGGCCGGGCGATGCCGGCCGCCGCCCTCGTCGAGGCCGACCTCGCCGCAGCGAAGATCGCCCACGCGCTCTGGCGCTTCTTCGAGGGCTTCGACGTCATCCTGACGCCGATGCTGTCCGGACCGCCGCTCCCCGTCGGCGCCTTCCCGCTCGACCACACCGACGCCGCCGCCCACTGGCGGCGGATGGCCGACTTCGCGCCCTATGCCGCCATCGCCAACGTCGGCGGCATCCCGGCGATAACCTTCCCCCACGGCGAGGACGGCGACGGCCTGCCCCTGCCGGTGCAGGTGCTGGGGCCGATGGGCTCCGACGCCCTCCTGCTGCGCGTCGCCCGCCTGTTCGAGCGCGAGGCGCCCTGGCGCTTCCGCTTTCCGATCGCCGGCCTGCCCGAGAGCGAGGGTGCCGGGCCGGGCATCGGGGCGGGCGCCGGGGTCGGCGGATGAGCGAGACCGTCCTCGAACTCTCCGGCGTCACCAAGCGTTTCGGCCCGCTCGTCGCCAACGACGACGTCTCGCTGACGCTGAAGCGCGGCGAACTGCTCGCCCTGCTCGGCGAGAACGGCGCCGGCAAGACCACGCTGATGAACATCCTGTTCGGCCACTACACCGCCGACGCCGGAGAGGTGCGCGCCTTCGGGAGGACGCTGCCGCCGGGCCGCCCGCGCGCGGCGATCGAGGCCGGAATCGGCATGGTCCACCAGCATTTCGCCCTCGCCGCCAACCTCTCGGTGCTCGACAACGTCATGCTCGGCACCGAGAAGCTGACCCGTCTCGTCTCGGACCGCCGCGGCGCCCGCCGCCGCCTCGCCGACGTCGCCGGCCGCTTCGGCCTCGCCGTCGACCCCGACGCCCGGGTCGGCGACCTTTCGGTCGGCGAGCGCCAGAGGGTCGAGATCGTCAAGAGCCTCTACCGCGACGCGAAGGTGCTGATCCTCGACGAGCCGACCGCGGTTCTCACCACGCAGGAGGCCGAGCGGCTGTTCGCGACGCTGAAGACGATGGCGGCCGAGGGGCTGTCGCTGATCTTCATCTCCCACAAGCTCGGCGAGGTGATGGCCGCCGCCTCGCGCATCGTCGTGCTGCGCGGCGGCCGCGTGGTCGCCGAGCGCAGGCCCGCGGAAACCGACCGCGCCGAACTCGCCGAACTGATGGTCGGCCGCCGGGTCGCGCGGCCGAAGCGCGGCGAGGCGATGCCCGGCGCCGTGCGGCTCGAGGCGCGAGGCGTCGACGTCGTCGCCGGTGGTGCGAAGCGACTCGACGGCGTCTCCTTCGCCGCGCGCTCCGGCGAAGTGCTCGCCGTCATCGGCGTCGCCGGCAACGGCCAGTCGGCGCTCGGCGCCCTCGCTTGCGGCCTGCTGCGCCCGAGCGCGGGAACACTGCTGCTGGGCGGCGACCCGGTGGAGAAGCCCTCGCCCGCCGGCTTCGTCGCCGCCGGCGTCGGCCGGGTGCCGGAGGACAGGCACGCCGAGGGCGTCGTCGGCGACCTCGACGTCGCCGAGAACGCGGTGCTGGAACGCCTCGGCGAGCGGCGCTTCAGCCGCTTCGGCCTCGTCCGCCGCAAGGCCGCCGAGGCCTTCGCCGCGGCGATCGTCGCCCGTTTCGACGTGCGCGGCGCCGCCCCGGCCACCCGCACCCGGCTGCTGTCGGGCGGCAACATGCAGAAGCTGATCCTCGGCCGCAACCTGATGGCGACGCCGCGGGTGCTCGTCGTCAACCAGCCGACCCGCGGCCTCGACGAGGGCGCCATCGCCGCCGTCCACGGCGAGATCCTCGCCGCCCGATCGAGGGGCACCGCCGTGCTGCTGATCTCGGAGGATCTCGACGAGGTGCTCGCCCTCGCCGACCGGGTCCAGGCCATCGTCAAGGGCCGGCTGTCGCCGCCGGTGCCGGCGGACGGGCTCGACGCCGGCCGCCTCGGCCTGATGATCGCCGGCCTCTGGGAGGAGGGCGCCGATGCGGCTTGAACGGCGCGCCGACATTCCGTGGGCGCTCGCCGTCGCCGCCCCGGTCGGCGCGATCGTCGCCGCCCTCGCGCTCGCCGCGATCCTGATCGCCCTCGCCGGCGTCGACCCGCTCGCCGCCTACCGCCAGCTCGTCGTCTCCGCCTTCGGCTCGCGCCTCTCGCTGACCGAGACGGCGACCCGGGCGACCCCGCTGATCCTCACCGGCCTCGCCGCCGCGGTCGCCTTCCGGGCCCGGATCTGGAATATCGGCGGCGAGGGCCAGTTCTATCTCGGCGCCCTCGCCGCCGCCTTTCTCGGCGCCCACGGCTTCGGCCTGCCGCCCGCCCTCCACATCGTGCTGATGATGGTCGCCGGCGCGGTGGCCGGCCTGCTGCTGCTGCTCGGCCCGCTGGCGCTGCGCCTGCGCTTCGGCGTCGACGAGGTGGTGACGACGCTGCTGCTCAACTTCGTCGTCCTGCTCGTCGTCTCGATGATGATCGAGGGGCCGATGAAGGATCCGATGGCCTTCGGCTGGCCGCAGTCGGTCCCGATCGAGCGCGATTTCGCGTTGGCCAAGCTGCTGCCGCGCTCGCGGCTCCACGTCGGCCTGCTCGTCGCCCTCGCCCTCGCCCTGCTGGTCTGGTTTCTGGAGGCGAAGTCCCGCGTCGGCCTCGCCGGCCGCGCCGTCGGCCTCAACACCGCCGCCGCCCGCTTCGCCGGCCTGCCGGTCGCCCGGGTTCTCCTCGCCACCGCCTGCCTCTCCGGCGGCCTCGCCGGCCTCGCCGGGGCGATCGAGGTGATGGGCCTCAAGGGCTACGTCACCACCGACCTCTCGCCCGGCTACGGCTATTCCGGCATCGTCGTCGCCATGCTCGCCGGCCTCCATCCGCTCGGCGTCGTCCTCGCCGCCTTCTTCGTCGCCTGCGTCTTCGTCGGCGCCGACGGCATGAGCCGGGCGATGGCGATCCCGAGCTTCATCGCCGACGTCATCGTCGCCCTGTCGCTGCTGACCATGCTGGTCGCCCTGCTGCTCACGACCTACCGGGTCAGGAGGTGAGGATGGAGCGGTTCCACGAGCCCGCCGCCGCGGGGTCCGCCGAGCGTCACGGCCCTCACCGCCGCCTCGTCGGCGCGAGCCTCCGCCACGGCGGCCCGCCCACCCTCTCCGCCCGCCGGCACGAGGTCGCCCCCCGATGACCGCCGCCCTCGACATCCTCGCCACCGCCAGCCTCTGGGCCGCCGTGCTGCGC
Organism: uncultured Alphaproteobacteria bacterium; assembly: GCA_937900425.1. Classification (GTDB taxonomy): domain Bacteria; phylum Pseudomonadota; class Alphaproteobacteria; order Rhizobiales; family Pleomorphomonadaceae; genus CALCDT01. The sequence continues at coordinate 12,694 of CALCDT010000105.1, forward strand.
ATCGCCGCGCCGCTGATCTTCGCCACCCTCGGCGCCCTGCTCTGCGAGCGGGCCGGCGTCCTCAACCTCGGCATCGAAGGCATCATGACCTTCGGCGCCATGATCGGCTGGCTGACGGTGCACCAGGGCGGCGACCTCTGGCTCGGCCTTGCCGCCGCCGCCCTCGGCGGGGCGGCCTTCGGCCTGCTCCACGCCCTGATGACGGTGCCGCTCGGCCTGTCCCAGCACGTCACCGGCCTCGGTATCACCCTGTTCGCCTCGAGCCTGACCTACTACGTCTTCCGCCTCGTCCTGCCGACCGCCTCGACCCCGCCGACGATCGAGCCGTTCCGGCCGCTCGCCATTCCGGTCCTCTCCGACCTTCCCTTCCTCGGCCCGGCGCTGTTCGGCCAGACCGCGCCGACCTATCTCGCCTTCCTCGTCGCCGGCCTGCTCGCCTGGATGCTCGTCCGCACCCCGCTCGGCCTCGCCATCCGCATGGTCGGCGAGAACCCGCACGCCGCCGAGGCCCAGGGCATCGACCCGGTGCGCCTGCGCATCGGCGCCGTGGTGGCGGGGAGCGCGCTGATGGGCGTCGGCGGCGCCTATCTGACGCTGTCGGCCTTCAACTCCTTCTTTCCGCAGATGATCCAGGGCCGCGGCTGGGTGGCGATCGCCCTCGTCGTCTTCGCGTCCTGGCGGCCGGGCAAGGCGGTGCTCGGCGCCCTGATCTTCGCCCTGTTCGACGCCTGGCAGCTCCGCCTCCAGCACGTCGTCGGCAACGCCGTGCCCTATCAGGTCTTCCTGATGATCCCCTACCTGATGTCGATCGCCGCCCTCGTCGTCATGGCGCGCCGGGCGCGGGTGCCGCAGGCGCTGATGCAGCCCTTCCGCCGCGGTGAACGCTGACGGCACGCCGCTCCACCGCGGCGGCTCGCCGCCGCGCGCCCGTCGCCGGTCGGGTCACCTGCTAAAATTCTCGCTAAATTTATCGTCGATTTTCCGAGTAACGTCACGGAATTCAACCGCTTTCGCATTCCGCTGCGGCATTCGATTCAATCGGCGTTTACTGTTTCCGAAGGGAAAAACCGCCGTAATCGCAAGGATATACGAGTCGTCAATCATCCCTGCGCATTCTTTGCCCTCATGAGCGGACCATTGTCCGCCAGGCTGATCGGGATCCCGCCTGCGAGCGAGGGTTCCGGCAAGGAGACGGCAGGTGATCAACGCAAACGACTGTCGCCGCGGGTTCCTCGTGCGGCGCCTCGCCCTGGCGGCAAGGGCTTTCGCGGGGGAGACGTCGGGCAACGTCGCGATGATGTTCGGCCTGACGCTGCTCATGTTCATGCTGGTGATCGGCATCGCCGTCGACTACGGCCGCGCCTTCCACGCCCGGACGCGGATGCAGACCGCCTCCGACATGGTCGCCCTCGCCATCGCCAAGGATCTCGAGGCCGGCAAGACCAAGGCCCAGATCGACGCCCACAAGCAGGCGGTGCTCGCCCTCAATCTCGGCGAGGCGACGCTGTCCGGCTGGGAGGCGACCTACACCTCCAACCCGGCCGCCGGTACCGTGACCTCCACCGTCACCGGCACCATGCCGACGAGCTTCCTCAACGTCTTCAACGTCTCCGAGCTCGCCATCACCACGAAGTCGACGGTGACGAGCGGTACCGACTACGTCGAGATCGCCATGGTGCTCGACACCACCGGCTCGATGAAATCCAACAACAAGATGACCGAGCTGAAGTCGGCGGCGACGTCCATGCTGACCAACCTCGCCAACTCCAACGCCGGGCTCAGCGGCCGCACCTCGGTTGCGATCGTGCCTTTCGCGGTCGCCGTGAAGGTCGGGACGGACTACGATTCCGCCACCTGGCTCGGGCCCAAGGAGACGTCCTCGGTCGCCAGTACGACTCAGGTCCGCAAGTGCACCAACTTCTGGGGCTACAATTACTGCTGGTACGACACCGAAACCACCTACACGCAGGTGCCCAAGGTCTGGACCGGCTGCGTGCGTGAACGCTCGGGTTCCTACACGACCTCCAACTCGACGCCCGTCGCCACCACCAGTGCCTCGCTCTACCCGCGCTATTACTACAACAGCAGCACCGACGGTTACGACTGGTGCTCGACCTCGCAGATGCTGCCGCTGTCGACCAACTTCACCACCGCGAAGACGACGATCGCGAACCTCGCCGCCGTCGGCAACACCAACCTTCCGGCCGGCCTGATCTGGGGCTGGAACAGCCTGACGCCGGGCGCGCCGACGTCGCTCGCCGAGACCAGCAAGCCCGAGCGCAAGGTCCTGAAATACATGATCGTCCTCTCGGACGGCGACAACACCCAGAACACGCTCGGCTCGAGCGTGAGCACCATCGACGCCAATTCCAAGACGATCTGCACAGGCATCAAGAACGCGGGAATCACCGTTTTCACGATCCGTGTGATCGACGGCAACGCCTCGCTTCTTAAGAATTGCGCAACCACGGCGGACTACTACTACGACGTCTCCGATCCGGCGACGCTGAGCAGTGTCTTCGCCCGGATCATGTCGACCATTTCCAAGCTGCGCGTCTCCGCATGATCCCGAAGAAGCTCCATCCGCGAAGCGCCGCCCGGCGCTTCGCCCGCGACCGGAAAGGCGTCGCCGCGGTGGAATTCGCGGCGGTGCTGTTTCCCTTCCTCGCGATCATGACCGCGATGACCGAAACGGGTCTGATGTATTTCTCCGAGACCATGATGGAGAACGGCGTGGTGCGGGCCTCGCGGATGATCAAGACCGGCCAGGCCCAGGACCAGAAAACCACGATCTCCCAGTTCAAGGCCGCGGTCTGCGGCGGCCTCATGGCCTATCTCGACTGCGAGAACCGGATCTACGTCGACAGCAAGGTGCTCGCGAATTTCGCCTCCGCCGACTCGACGCCGCCGCTCGACGAGGATGGCAACCTCCAGAAGGATCAGCCGTTCCAGCTCGGCGGAACCAGCCAGATCGTCCAGGTCCGCGCCTACCTGCCGTGGAAGCGCCTCGTCACCTTCATGCCGATCTCCGGCACCCAGACCGCGGACGGCGACATGTTGCTGAGCGCCGGCGCCCTGTTCCGCAACGAACCGTTCCCGTGAGGGGCTCCCCGAGGTCCGACATGCCGTTCCTCCGCTCTCTCCCGACACTCCGGCGCCCGCCCGCTCCCGCGGTTGCAGGCTCCGCCGCCCCCGGTCGCGACGTCCCCCTGCGAGAGACGAGGCGCCGCTCGTTCTGGCGACGCTTCAAGGCGGCCGAGGCCGGCGTCGCCGCGGTCGAATTCGCGCTGATCCTGCCGCTGATGGTGTTCCTGTTCCTCGGCACCTCGGAGATCGGCGAGGCCCTGCGCGTCGCCCGGCGGGTCGAGCACGTCGCCTTCTCCGTCGCCGACCTGCTCAGCCAGTCGTCGTCGGTCTCCGCCGCCGAGGTCAACGCCATCTTCAGCGGCGCGCAGGCGCTGATGAGCCCCTATAGTTCCGGGAACCTCAAGATCGTCGTCAGCGTCGTCGACGACAAGAAGAAGGTGGTCTGGTCGCGCGCCCTCAACGGTACCGCGCTCTCGGCGGGATCGAACGCGCCGATCACCATCGGAAACAACGTCATTCCCTCGGGCACACAGGTCATCGTCGTCGAGACGGCCTACACGTACAAATGGCTCGTCGCCACCAACTGGGCCGGCTTCGGCAACAACCACGGCTACACCTTCGACCGCTATTTCATCGAGCGCCCGCGCCTCGGCGACACCGTGAGCTACTCGGGCTGACGTCCGCGCCCGCGCCGGGCCCGACATGCCGTCGGGCCGCCGCCGGGACGGGTCGGGCAGGCCGGCCGCGGCCTGTGGAAAAAGGCAGGTGACATCCTTCGGCCGGGCCACTAAAAAGCCCCACGCGCCGACGCAGATCGTCCGGCTGACCGGATCGCCGCGGGCCCGCTCCGGCCACGGCGTCCGCCGCGGCACGGTCGCGCTGGCCGCGGCGCCTGAACAGACTGCGGATACCCTCGTGGCCCTGCGCCCCGCAGGTTTCGACCCGCCGACCGCCGAGGCTGACGAACCAGACGATGCGCTTCCCCTTCAAGACGATGCGGCGCCGGCCGGCGGCGGAACCCGCCGCCGAGGACAAGGGCGTCAAGGGGTTCGTCGACGGCGTCGCCGGCTATGTCGTCTACGGCTGGGCGGCAGACACCTCCAATTTCGACCGCTCGGTCTCCGTCCGCCTGCTGATCGGCGGCGAGGAAGTGGCCCGCGTCGGCGCCGACGTCTTTCGCGAGGACCTGCAGCGCCACGGCTACGGCAGCGGTCGCCACGGCTTCCTGATCGAGATCCCCGAGCCCTGGTGCGACGGCCGCGAGCACGAGGCCGTGGTGCTGTTCGACGACGACGTCCAGCCCGCCAAGGGCGGCCGCTTCGTCCTCAGGGTTCCGGAGGAGGAGACGGCCTTCGACGCCGACATCGAGATCACCGGCGGCGACGTCGTCGTGTCGATGCCCCCGGGCAGGACCTATCCGACCGGTCTCGCCCTCGAGGTCACGACGGGGACCGAACGCGAGACGGTGCCCTTCGCCCGGCGCAAGGAAGGCCCGATCGCCCGCATTCCGATGACGCTTCAGCGGCTGCGTCGGACCCTCTGCGCCGGCGAGGCCGCCCTGTCGCTGGCGGGCCGGCCGCTCCGGCTCGCCACCGGCCTCAGGGACGTGATCACCTCCGGGCCACGCCTGTCGGCCGATCTCGAGGACGAGCGCATCGTCGTGCGCCTGCACCTCCCCTTCGCCGTCGACCGGGCACCGGACCTCGTCGCCGAACTGCGCCCCGCCCCGGACGGAGACATGCCGGCCTTCACGGCGGCGCCGATGGTGCAACAGGCCGGCGGCAGCCTCCTCACCTACGTCGCGACGCGGCCGGAGGGACTTGCCCTCGTCACCACGATGACCGCTCGGCTCGCGGCCGGCGAGCCCCCCCTCGCCCCGCCCGCCCTCATCGCCCGGCCCGACCTGCCGCAGTCGATCCTCGCCAACGAGACCTTCGCCGACTGGGACCGCGACCGACCGACGCACTGGCGCCTCGCGGAGGGCGTCGTCGCGACCCCGATCGGCCAGCAGGCGAGCGACCGCGACCTGGGCGCCGGCGGCGCCCGCTTCACCCTCGCCGAGGACCACAACGCCGACGACCAGGCCGGCGAGGACAGCGGCGCGGAAACCCATCGCGACGACGTCGTCCTGCTCGAGCAGGCGGTTCCGACCGGGATCCTGAAGTCGCGCGACGCGCTCCAGCTCGCCGTCGTCGCGAGATCGCGCGCCGCCGCCGAGATGACCGTGGTCCTCGAGACGACCGCCGCCGACGGCACCCGGCACCGCACCACCGCCGCCGTCTTCCTCTCGCCGCGCTGGGGCAAGTACGAGGGCGCCGTGCCGGTGCCCGCCGCCTCGGCCGAGGTCACCGGCGCCCGCCTCCTCGTCGAGGTGCCCGGCGACATCGGTCACTGCGAGATCGGTCTCGTCACCTTGCGCCTCGCCGAGATGACGGAGGCGACGCTGCGCGCGCTCGACGACCGCGCCCTGCTCGACCCGGGATCCGACGACGCCGTCCTCAACGGCGACTTCCGCATGTGGCGGCGGGGCCTCGTCATCGACGTCGCCCATCGCAACACCCGCCTCGCCGACCACTGGATGCTGCGGGTCGGCCGGCCGCCGCCGCCGGTCACCGTTTCCGCCGAGACCCTCGTGCTGCGCGATCCCCGGGCCGGCATCCGCGGTGGCCCCGGCTACGCCATGCGGATCGCCGGCGGGGACGACAGCCGCCTGCGCCTCTTCGCCGAACTCGCCACCGCCTCCTTCACCGCACCGGCCGACCGTCAGCTCCGCTTCCACGCCGCCCGGGCGGCGGACTGGCGCCCGGCCGGTTCCCAGGCACCGCTCCATCGCATCCGGCTGATCGGGCGGCTCGCCGCCAGCGCGGAGGCGGACGACCCCCGCCATCAGGACGAGGTGATCTGGGAGATCGCCCGGCAGGTCCAGGTCGAGCCGATCGGCGGCTACCACACCTTCCCGCTGCCGCGCGCCATCGACCACGACATCCGCCGCCTGCAGGCCGACGGACGCCCGCTGTCGCTGCTGCTGCAGTTCGACATCGCGGGCGACTGCGGCCTGCGGCTCGCCGACGTCTCGCTGAGGCCGGTCGCCGGCCACGGCGACGCGTCGCCGCCCGCTGGCCATCTCGCGCTCGAGGACACCAACATCGCCCGCCAGTTGCCGGGCCTGCGCGGCTTCGCCGACTGGCTGGCGCCCGAGCCCATGTCGCCGGTGCGCGATCGTGCGGGCGTGACGCCGGCGCGCTGGCGCCATCCGCGCCACCATGCCGCCTCGATCCAGATCGTCCTCGATGCCCGCCTCGACGCCGGCGGCCTCGCCGACGCTCTCGAGGCCCTCGACCGCTGGACCGACCGGCCGCACCTGCTGACCGTCGCGGACAGCTCCGGCGACCCGAGGCTCGCCGCCGTCGCCCGCGGACGGATCCGCCAGCGGCCGTGGCAGAGCCTGCTGCAGCCGGATCGCGACGGAACGCCGACCGGTCTGCTCAACCGCGCGGTCCTCGATTCGGGGGCCGACGTCGTCGTGCTGCTGTCCGCGGACGTCACCGTGCGGGAAGGCTGGCTCGACGTCCTGCTCGCCGCCCTTCTCACCGACGAGACCACCGCCGCATCGGCGCTCGCCACCGCCGGCGCCGGCGCCGACGAGGACGGGTCGGACACGGAGGCCGACCGGACCGACGGCCCGAGACGCCAGGGCCGCCGCGTCGCGCTGCTGCCGTCCGGCTGCCTCGCCTTGCGCCGCGGCGCCCTCGTCGAACTCGGCGGCTTCGCCGAGGAGGCCTTCCCGGACGGCCTCGGCCACGACCTCGATTTCTGCCTGCGCGCCCGCGAGGCCGGCTGGCGCCTGCGCCTCGCCGGCGGGCACGCCCTCGTCAGGCACCGCCCGGCGGCGCCGGCGCCGGATCGCATCGCCGACGTCGCCCGCGTCCTCGAAGACCGCCATCCCTGGTTCGACGCCGCGAGAATCGGTGCCCTTCTCGCCGGCGACGCCGCGGACCTGCCGGAAGGGACGATGCCGTGGTGATGATGCGCCCGCCCGCCCTGCGCGTGACCTTCGTGCTGCCGTCCTTCGGCGGCGGCGGCGGCAGCCATTCGGTCACCCAGGAATCGCGTGGCCTCGCGGAGCTCGGGGCGAGGGTCCGCGTCGCCGTGCCGCCACGCCATCTCGCCTCGATCTCGGAGACCTATCCCGAGCTTCCGGGCGCCGGAGTCGCGCTCGAGAGCTACGCCGACTGGTCCGCCCTCGCCGCCCTCGCCGCCGACAGCGACGTGCTCTGCGCCACCAACAACGCCAGCCTCGCCCACGTCGCCGCCGCGCTCGACGAACTCGGCGACGCACCCGCACCGCTCGCCGCCCACTATCTCCAGGACTACGAGCCGCTGTTCCACGCCCCGGACTCCCGCGAGTGGCGCCGCGCCCGGGCGGCCTTCGACATGCTGCCCGGCGCCCTGCGTTTCGCCAAGACCGACTGGCTGCGCGGCGTCGTCGCCATCAACCACGGCCTCGTGGTGGAAAAGGTCGAGCCGAGCATCGATCACGAGGTCTACCGTCCCCGTGGCCGCCGCGGCGGCGAGCAGCTCGTCGTCGCCGCCATGATCCGCCCGCGCACGCCGCGCCGCGCCCCCGCGCGTACGGCCCGCGTCCTCAACGGCCTCGCCCGCCGGCTGGGCGAGGCGGTGCGAATCGTCACCTTCGGCTGCGCCGAAGGTGAACTCGACGCCGCCTGCATCGCGCTCGATCCCGCGATCGACCATCGTGGCGTGCTGAACCGCACCGAGGTCGCCGAGAGCCTCGCCGCCGCCGACCTGTTCCTCGACGCCTCCGACTACCAGGCCTTCGGCCGCACCGCCCTGGAAGGCATGGCCTGCGGCGCGGTGCCGGTGGCGCCCGTGTTCGGCGGGGCACAGGAGTTCATCCGCGACGGCATCGACGGCTATCTTCCCGACACGCGGTCCGACGAGGCGATCCACGCGGCGATCGACGCCTTCCTCGCCCTCGCCCCCGCCGAGCGGCAGGCGATGAGCCTGTCGGCGGTGCGCGTCGCCTCGCGCCTCGGCGTCCGCGCCGCCGCGGCCAGCGAACTGGCGCTGTTCGAAAAGGCCGTCGCCGTCCATCGCCGCCACGCGGCAGCGACGGCGGAGGCCATGGAGTGAGAGCGCCGGCGGAGCCCCGACGCATGCGGCACGAACATGGCCGCCGTCGGTGCTGCGGCCGACGACGGCCTAGGCAAGGCGGAAAAGGTCGTCTAGGGTCGCTTCGCGCTGCACAATTGGATGGTGCCCGCGCGGTGCCGCCGCGGCGATGGCCGCAGGACCGCGCGACAGCGCGACGGGGAGCGGAAAAGGACGGAAGCCGGAGTGGCCGGCGACGCACGGGCCGGCCGATCTGCGCCCCCATGGTTTAGTTCTATTCGCAACAGGGAAATATCGGATGCGTATTACGATCATCGGCTCGGGCTACGTGGGTCTCGTCTCCGGCGCGTGTTTCGCCGACTTCGGTCACCGCGTGTTCTGCATCGACAAGGACAAGCGCAAGATCGACGCCCTCAACGACGGCCGCATCCCGATCTACGAGCCCGGTCTCGACGAACTGGTCGCCAACAACGTCAAGGAGGGCCGCCTCTCCTTCGGTCTCGAAATCGACGACGCCGTCGCCCAGTCCGAGGTCGTCTTCATCGCGGTCGGCACCCCGTCCCGCCGCGGCGACGGCCACGCGGATCTCTCCTACGTCTACGCCGCCGCCCGCGAGATCGCCCGCGCCATGGACGGCTTCACCGTCGTCGTCACCAAGTCGACCGTTCCGGTCGGCACCGGCGACGAGGTCGAGCGCATCATCCGCGAGGAGCGTCCCGACGCCGACTTCGCCGTGGTCTCCAATCCGGAGTTCCTGCGCGAGGGCGCCGCGATCCAGGACTTCAAGATCCCCGACCGCATCGTCGTCGGCATCGAGGACGAGCGTGCCCGCGAGCCGATGATCGACGTCTACCGTCCGCTCTACCTCAACAAGTCGCCGCTGATCTTCGTCTCGCGCCGCACGTCCGAACTGATCAAGTACGCGGCCAACGCCTTCCTCGCCATGAAGATCACCTTCATCAACGAGGTCGCCGACCTCTGCGAGGCGGTGGGCGCCAACGTCCAGGACGTCGCCCACGGCATCGGCCTCGACAACCGCATCGGCGCCAAGTTCCTCAACGCCGGCCCCGGCTACGGCGGCTCGTGCTTCCCCAAGGACACCATGGCGCTGGTCAAGACCGCGCAGGACTACGCCAGCCCGATCCGGCTGATCGAGACCACCGTCTCGGTCAACGACACCCGCAAGCGGGCGATGGCGCGCAAGGTGGTCGCGGCCTGCGGCGGCGACATCCGCGGCAAGACCATGGCGGTGCTCGGCCTCACCTTCAAGCCGAACACCGACGACATGCGCGACAGCCCGGCGATCTCGATCATCCAGGCCCTCAAGGACGCCGGCGCCAAGGTCAAGGGCTACGACCCGCAGGGCATGGAAGAGGCGAAGAAGATCATCGAGGGCATCGACTACGTCGAGAACGAATACGACTGCGTCACCGACGCCGACGCGGTGATCATCGTCACCGAGTGGAACCAGTTCCGCGCCCTCGACTTCGAGCGCGTCAAGGAACTCGCCGCCGCTCCGGTGCTGGTCGATCTGCGCAACATCTACCGGGCCGACCAGATGGCGAAGGCCGGCTTCACCTACGTCAGCATCGGCCGGCCGGCCTGACCGGCCGACCGCGAGCGACCCGGCCGCCGGCGGAGTTCCGCCGGCGCGCGCCCGATCTCTTCAAGGAATTTCAATGTCCCGATTTTCCGACGATCAGTTGGCCGACTTTCTGGTTGACACCGCCATCGAGGCCGGACGCCGGATCATGGCGATCTACGGCGCCGACTTCGACGTCACGGTGAAGTCCGACGCCTCTCCTGTCACCGCCGCCGACGCCGAGGCCGAGGCGATCATCCTCGAGCGGCTCGCCGCCTTCGCTCCCGACATTCCCGTCGTCGCCGAGGAGGAGGTCGCCGCCGGCCGCGTCCCCGCCACCGACGGCGAATTCTTCCTCGTCGATCCGCTCGACGGCACCAAGGAATTCGTCAGCCGCAACGGCGAGTTCACCGTCAACATCGCCCTGATCGAGGCCGGCGTGCCCGTCGCCGGCGTCGTCTACGCCCCGGCCCTCGGCAGGCTCTACGTCGCCGCCGGCGGCGCCGCCCGCCGCATCCTCGTCGACGAGGCCGGCCGTCCCGGTACGCCCGAGACGATCGCCGTACGCGAGGCCTCGGGCGGCCTCGTCGCGGTCGGCAGCCGCTCGCACGGCTCGGCCGAAACCGAAGCCTGGCTGTCACGCTTAGACGTTGCATCATTCACCGGTGCCGGGTCCTCGCTGAAATTCTGCCTCGTCGCCTGCGGCGAGGCCGACGTCTACCCCCGCTTCGGCCGGACCATGGAATGGGACACCGCGGCCGGCGACGCCGTGCTGCGCGCGGCCGGCGGCAAGGTCGTCACCGTCGACGGCGCCCCGCTGCGCTACGGCAAGCGCGACCAGCCGACCGATACCGACTTCGCCAACCCGCATTTCATCGCGGCAGGTGGCGTGGCTCTGGCTTGAGCCGGGGCGAGGCGATCCCGGGAACGACGGCGAGGGCGCCGTTCTCGCGGGCGAGGACGAGACGAGCAACATCATTCCGCCGAAATCCCCGCAGAGGGCAGACCATGCCCTGGCGGCGGGGCGAAACGAGGCGGGACGTTGCTTGTCGCCGGAACGGTGACGCCCTATGGTCGCGCCGTTGCCATTGACATTACTTTGATCGAGGTGATCCACCGTGTCGATTGACCGTTTGACGCATTTGAAGCGGCTCGAAGCAGAGTCGATCCACATCATCCGCGAGGTCGCGGCCGAATTCCGCAACCCGGTGATGCTCTATTCGATCGGCAAGGACTCGTCGGTGATGCTTCATCTCGCGATGAAGGCCTTCTACCCGTCGAAGCCGCCCTTCCCGCTGCTGCACGTCGACACGACGTGGAAGTTCCGGGAGATGATCAAGTTCCGGGACGATACGGCCAAGACCCTCGGTCTCAACCTGATCGTCCACTCCAATCAGGACGGGATCGCCAGGAACATCAATCCGTTCGATCACGGATCCTCCTTCTACACCCAGACCATGAAGACCGAGGCGCTGAAGGAGGCGCTGACGAAATACGGCTTCGACGCGGCCTTCGGCGGCGCCCGCCGCGACGAGGAGAAGAGCCGCGCCAAGGAACGGGTGTTCTCGTTCCGCACCGCGAGCCACGGCTGGGACCCGAAGAACCAGCGGCCGGAACTCTGGCGGCTCTACAACGGCCGCATAGCCAAGGGCGAGTCGATCCGGGTGTTCCCACTGTCGAACTGGACCGAACTCGACATCTGGCAGTACATCCTCGCCGAGAACATCCCGATCGTGCCGCTCTATTTCGCCAAGCTCCGGCCGGTGGTCGAGCGCGACGGCATGCTGATCATGGTCGACGACGAGCGGATGCAACTGCGCGACGGCGAGGTGCCGCAGCAGCGGATGGTCCGCTTCCGCACCCTCGGCGACTACCCGCTGACCGGTGCGATCGAATCGTCGGCCTCGACGCTTCCCGAGATCGTCCGCGAGATGCTGATCGCCCGGACCTCCGAGCGCTCCGGCCGCCTGATCGACCACGATGAGGCCGCCTCGATGGAAAAGAAGAAGCGCGAGGGCTACTTCTGATGGCTGAAACCGCGATGAAGCTCGAGCTCTCGGCGTTCACCGACTATCTCGCCGCCCAGGAGCGCAAGAGCCTGCTGCGCTTCCTCACCTGCGGCAGCGTCGACGACGGCAAGTCGACGCTGATCGGCCGGCTGCTCTACGACACCAAGCTGATCTTCGAGGACCAGCTGGCGACGCTCGAGCGCGACAGCCGCAAGCACGGCACCACCGGCGAGGACATCGACTTCGCCCTCCTCGTCGACGGCCTCGAGGCCGAGCGCGAGCAGGGCATCACCATCGACGTCGCC
>CALCDT010000106.1 GCA_937900425.1 uncultured Alphaproteobacteria bacterium
CGCCGGCCGCACCCGAGGCCGCGGCCGGCGGACCGGCGACCCCGCCGGCCCGAGAGCCGACCGCGTTGCCGACCCAGCCGCCCGGCGCCGTCTCGGCCCGGAGCTGACCCCCGAGGCACCCCCCTGAACTGCCCCCGGAACCGACCGCCGTGAAGAGGACCTTCGATCCGCCCGCCGTCCGCCGGCCCTTCGGCGCCTATTCCCACGGCCTGCTGGTGCCGCCGGGGGCGAGCCTGCTCGTCACCTCCGGACAGCTCGGCATCGCGCCGGACGACACCGTGCCGGACGACGTCGAAGCCCAGGCGGTGCTGTGTTTCGAGGCGGTGAAGGCGATCCTCGCCGAGGGCGGGATGGATTTTTCCGACGTCGTCCGCATCTGCGGTTTCGTCACCCGGCGCGAGGATTTCCCGGTCTATATGGCCGTGCGCGACCGCTACACCCGCCCGCCGCTGCCGGTCTCGACGCTGCTGATCGTCTCGGGCTTCACCCGGGCCGAGTTCAAGGTCGAGGTCGAGGTGACGGCGGCGAAGGTGTTCTGAGGGAGAGGGCGATTCGGCGACGGCGCGGCGGAGCCCGGCGACTCGTCGTCCTTCTCGAACGCCTATCCCGGTCACTCCTCCCGCCGCTGCAGGTGCCGCGTCAGTCGCTTCTCCAGCAGGTCCCAGACCCGGCGCAGGATCTCGACCATGACGAGGTAGAGGATCGCCGCCCAGAGGTAGGCCTCGAAATCGAAGCTGCGCGAGAAGGCCCGGCGGGTTTCGCCCATCAGGTCGAGCACGGTGATGATCGAGGCGATCGCCGAGCCCTTGATCATCAGGATGATCTCGTTGCCGTAGGGGCGCAGGGCGACGATCAGCGCCTGCGGCAGGATCACCTTGAAGAAGGTGACGTGGCGGGGCAGGGCGAGCGCCGCCGCCGCCTCGCGCTGGCCCTTGGGCACGTTGCGCAGGGCGCCGCCGAGGATTTCCGCCTGGTAGGCCGAGGTGTTGAGGGCGAAGGTGAAGACCGCGCAGAACATCGCCTCGCGGAAGAAGTCCCAGAGCCCGAGGGCCTTGAGTTCGGCGCTGAACGAGCCGGCGCCGTAGTAGACGAGGAAGGTCTGGGCGAGCAGCGGCGTGCCGCGGAAGAAATAGACCCAGGCGAAGGCGAAGCCGCCGAGGATGCGGCTCTTCGACATCCGCCCCGCCGCGATCGGCAGCGACAGCAGCGCGCCGATCGACAGCGACCAGAACACCAGCCACAGCGTGACCTTGAGGCCTTCGATCAGCCGGGGCCCGTAGGTGGCGAGGAAGGTGCCGTCCCAGCCGGTGGCGACACCGAGCACGATGGCGAAGCCGGCGAGAACCCAGAAGCCGAGGAAGACATGGCCGGCGAGCCGGGCGCCGGTCCAGCCCTTGGGCGCGGGCGGCGGCGGGGGCAGGGCGGCGTCGGTCATCGGCCGAGGTCTCCGCGGCGGGTCCAGGCCTCGATCCGGCCGATGCCGACCGAGGAGATGATCGACAGCACGAGGTAGATCAGGCAGGCGACGAAATAGAAGAAGAAGGCCTCGCGGCTGACGCGTGCGGCGATCGAACTCTGGCGCAGCACGTCGGAGAGGCCGACGACGGAGACGAGCGAGGTGTCCTTGAGCAGGATCAGCCAGAGGTTTGAGAGGCCGGGCAGGGCGAGGCGGACGAGTTGCGGCAGGATGACGAGCCGCATGGTCTGCAGCCGCGACAGGCCGAGCGCGCTCGCCCCCTCGTACTGGCCCGACGCGATGCCCTTGAAGGCGGAGAGGAAGACCTCGCTGGCAAAGGACGAGAAGACGAGGCTGAGCGCGATCATGCCGGCGACGAAACTGTTGATCTCGATCGGGGTCAGGCCGATCGACGTGAAGACGTTGCGCAGCAGGATCTGCAGGCCGAAGTAGATGATGAACAGCGTCAGCAGTTCCGGCAGTCCGCGGAACAGCGTCGTGTAGATGTTCGCGGCCGTCTTCAGCGATGGCTCTTCGGAATTCTTGGCGAGGGCGACGAAGAAGCCGAGGACGAGGCCGATCGGCAGCGTCGCCAGCGCGAGGGTGACGGTGAGCCAGATGCCGGCGGCGATCTCGTCGCCCCAGCCGCCCGAGCCCCACGCCAGCAGCGAGAGGTAGGTATCCATGGCTCAACTCCCCTGATGCGAGCCACAGCGAAGGACGCGCGGCCACGAGGGGCCGCGCGTCGGCATCGAAACGGTCCCGCCGGTCTCAGCCGCCGTAGACGTCGAAGGCGAAATAGGCGTCGTTGATCTTCTTGTAGGTGCCGTCGGCGCGGATCTGCTCGATCGCCTTGTTGAACATCTCCTTGAGATCGTCCTCGCCCTTGCGGATGGCGATGCCGGCGCCCGGGCCGTTGATCACCGGATCCGGCGTCAGCGTGCCGAGGATCTTGCAGCATTCCCCTTCCGGGGTCGCCAGCCACTCGCTGAGCACGACGACGTCGTCGATCACGGCGTCGAGGCGGCCGTTGGCGACGTCGAGCTTGTACTCCTCGGCGGTCGGATAGAGCTTGATGTCGGCCTCGGAGAACTTCGCCTCGGCGTAGTTCGAGTGGGTCGTCGAGCCCTGCGCGCCGAGGGCGATGCCCTTGAGGTCCTCCGGCGTCACGCCGGCGAGGGCGGAGTCCTTCGGCACGGCGATCGCCGGGGGCGTGTTGTAATACTTGTTGGTGAAGTCGACCTGCTGCATCCGCTCCTCGGTGATCGACATCGAGGCGATGATCGCGTCGAACTTGCCGGCCTGCAGCGCCGGGATGATGCCGTCCCAGTCCTGGGTGACGAATTCGCACTCGACCTTCATCGCCTCGCAGAGCGCCTTGGCGACGTCGATGTCGAAGCCTTTGAGGTCACCGTTGCTGTCGAGATAGTTGAAGGGCGGATAGGCGCCCTCGGTGCCGATCTTCACCTTGCTCCAGTCCTTGGCATCGGCGGCGCCGACGGTGAGAGCCAGAACCGTCGCCGCGGCGGCGAGTGCCTTGAGAACACGCATGCGTCACCTGTCGTTTGCGGGATGAGCGCCGGTGCCGAGGTCGACGTCTGCGACCGTGCCGGGCCCCCTGTACCCCTCGTTATTGTCGCCGATGGCCCCGGGTGTGCGACGTCCCGTGCGGCCGATCGGCGACGAGTTGAAACCGGATTTCACCAATTTGCAACAGTTCCGGGCAGGATGAATTGGGGAGCAGCGCGGATGGCCGGCGGGACCGGCTCAGAGGCCGGGCTGACGCTGCGGCAGGCCGAATTCCGTGAAGGGAAGGAAAGCGACGGCCTCGCCCTCGCGCACCGCGTCGACGTCCTCGGCGATCTCGATCAGCCCGTCGGCGGCGCGAAGCCCGCTGATGAGGCCCGATCCGTCGCGGCCGTATTTGTCGACGGCGAGCCGGCCGTCGGGTCCGGTGACGAGGATGCCGCGCAGGAACTCCCTGCGCCCGGTCTTGCGGGCGGGCATGTCGAAGGCGGCGGGCAGAGGGTAACGCACCGGGGGCCGCCAGCTCGCTCCGCGGCGGCGGGCCAGCAGCGGCTCGCCGTAGAGCAGGAAGCTGACGAGCGCCGCCACCGGGTTGCCCGGCAGGCCGATCGTGATGGCGTCGCCGATCTGGCCGAGGCTGAGCGGGCGGCCCGGCTTGATCGCGAGCTGCCACAGGTGGCGCCGCCCGAGCGCCTCGATCGCCGCGGCGACCTGGTCGCCCTCGCCGTGGCCGGTGCCGCCGCTCGTGACGACGACGTCGTGGCTCGCCGCCGCGGCCGCCATCGCCGCGAACACGTCGTCGCGCCGGTCGGGCAGTACGCCGAGGTCGGTGACGGCGAAACCCGGTCGGGCGGTGAGGCTCGACAGCAGCACGAAATTGGCGTCGTAGACCTCGCCCGGACGGATCGGCGCGCCGGGTCGCAGGATCTCGTCGCCGGTGGACAGCAGCGCGATCCGCAGCGGACGCCGCACGAGGATCGCGGCCACGCCCAGCGAGGCGATCGCCGCGAGTTCCTGCGGGCGCAGCACCGTGCCGGCGCCGACGACGGCGGTCCCGGTGGCAACGTCCTCGCCGGCGCGGCGGCGGTTGGCGCCGGGGCGAAGCCCGGTCGGGATGACGACATGCTGCGGCGGATCGCCGGCCGGCCGGCAATCCTCCTGCATCGCCACGGTGTCGGCGCCGGCCGGCATGGCGGCGCCGGTGAAGATGCGGGTGGCGGTTCCGCGCCGCAGCGGTTCCTCGGCGGCGCGCCCGGCCATGATCCGTCCGGAGACCGGCATCTCGCCGCCCGCCGCGATCAGGTCGGCGTGGGCGAAGGCCCAGCCGTCGACGGCGGAGGTGTCGGTCATCGGCACGTTGCGCGGGGCGACGACGTCCTCGGCGAGCACCCGGGCGAGGCCGCCTTCGACGGGCCGGCGCTCGGTGCCCTCGATCGGCGGCACCCGCGCGAGGATCATCGCGATCGCCTCGTCGTGGGTCAGCACCCGCTCGTCGTGGCGGAAGCAGTCGTCGACCGCGGGCCCGCTCACCGGCGCGACCCGAGCTTGAAGGCCGCGACCAGGAAATCGGCGACGGCGTCGACCGCGTCGATCGGGAACACCGGCAGGCCGCCGGCGTCCGTCACCGCGTGATCGGCGACGATCGCCATGACCAGCGGATCGGCCGGTGCCAGCGGCTCGCTCTTCGCCGCCTCGAGCCGGCGGATCTCGATCTTCGGGATCGGCTCGCGCTTGTAGCCCTCGACGAGGACGATGTCGGCCGGCGCCAGCCGGGCGAGCACGTCGCGCAGCGGCGGCTCGTCCTCGCCGGCGAGTTCGCGCTGCAGGACGACGCGCCGCGACGAGACCAGCGCCACCTCCCGCGCCCCGGCCTCGCGGTGGCGCCACGAATCGGTGCCCTCGCGGTCGACGTCGAAGCCGTGGTGGGCGTGCTTGACGGTGGAGACACGAAAGCCCCGGCCGGTGAGTTCGCCGACGAGTCGCGCCGTCAGCGTGGTCTTGCCGGAGTTCTTCCAGCCGGCGATGCCGATCACCGCGCGCTCGCCCGTCGTCGGCAACTCCGGCCGCATCAGCGCCTCGAGGTTGGCGAGGTCTTCCGGCCGGTTGATGTTGACGAAGGGGTCGACCTCGGCCGCGCCAATGCGGGTCGCGGGAAAGCGCACCTCGCGGGCGCCGACCCGGCGGGCGAAATCCAGCACCCGCCGCTCGCCGGAGCCGAGAAACGCCCGCAGCGGCTCGGCGAGGGCGAGCGGCCAGAGCCCGAACACCGGGTGGACGCCGCTGGCCGAAGCGGCATAGGCCGCCTCGCCGACTTTGGTCGCGGCGATGAGGCGGGAGACCAGATCGGCCGGCACCAGCGGGCTGTCGGCCGGCGCGGTGACGACCGCCTCGGCGGCGGGGACGTGGGCGGCGGCGAAGTCGAGCGCGGCGAGCAGGCCGGCGAGCGGGCCCGGATGATCCGGCAGTCCGTCGGCGACGACGAGGCGGCCGAGGCCGGCGAAGCGGTCGCGGTCGCCGTTGGCGTTGACGATCAGATGATCGACCTGGGGGGCGAGACGTGCCTCGACCCGGGCGACGAGCGGCACGCCGGCGAGCACCATCAGGCTCTTGTCGCCGCCGCCCATCCGGCGCGACAGGCCACCGGCGAGGATGCAGCCGACGATCCGGGTGTCATCGCTGTGCGAATACGCCATGTCTCCGCCCGTTGTTTCGCCCGAAGAAAGACCGCGTCGTCGGGCCGGTGTCGCCTCGGCGGGCGTATGTCTCCGCCCCGACCGTCGCCAATCCCCTCGCCCTATCCGTCATCTCCGCGAAAGCGGGAATCCAGCCCGCCGCGGGGACGGAACCGACGAATTCTCGCTATCGTCTCAACGCGTGCCCGCTCCACGGCGCGGCGACGTCGTGAAGATCACCTCGCCGCTTTCCCCCGACGCCGGGCTGGATCCCCGCTTTCGCGGGGATGACGGCGGAGAGGCCGGATAACGGCAGACATAAGCGAGGCGAGAGGACCCCGCAACGCCGCCCGCCGGCCAGCACCTTCTCCCGGCGCGCGGAATTCGGCCGCGAGACGGCGGCGAGAGGCGTCAGGGCAGGGGGGTGGGGGCGAGCGCGGAGCGACGCAGCGCCGCGACGCGCAGGCGCTCGCGGTGGACCATGTAGATTCCCGAGCCGACGACGATGACGATGCCCAGCAGCGTCGGCAGCGTCGGCAGGTCGCCCCAGACCAGATAGCCGGCGACGATCGCCCACAGCACCTGGCTGTAGCGGAACGGGGCGACAGTGAGCGTGTCGCCGCGGCGCATGGCCACGATGATCAGCGTGTAGCCGGCGAGCACCGAGATCGCGCTGCCGACGAGATAGAGGAAGGCTTCGGCCGTCACCGGCCGGAATGCGATGCCCGAAGCGAGCTGGCCGAGGGCGATGACGCCGCCGCAGAGCATGACGATGACCGTCGTCGTCGCCGTGACGAACAGCGTCGGCGTCGTCGCCGGCATCCGCCGGGTCGAGAGGTCGCGCAGCGTCACCGAGGCGGCCGCGGCGAGCGCCAGAAGCGAATAGAGGTTGAAGCCCTCCGCCCCAGGCCGCACGATCAGCAGGATGCCGCCGAAGCCGACGGTGATCGCGGCCCAGCGCCGCCAGCCGACCTGATCGCGGAAGAAGAAGGCGCCGGCCGCCGTCATCATCAGCGGCACCGCCTGCATGATCGCGGTCGAGTTGGCGATCGGCATGTTGAAGAGCGCGACGAGGTAGGTGACCATCGCCCCGACCTCGCCGACCGTGCGCCAGCCGAGCGGCACGTTGAGATGGGCGCGCCAGCCGGCGAAGGCGTGGAAGCGCCAGGCGACCAGCACGATGATCGTGCTCGCGATCAGGCCGCGGATCACCATGATCTCGCCGAGTTCCAGATGGGCGCTGGCGAGCTTGGTGCAGGTGTCGTTGAAGATGAAGGCGGCGCTGCTGGCGAGGACGGCGGCGATACCGATCAGGGTTTCTCGAAATTCGGACATCGCGGCGGGCGGGCTTTCGGTGGGCGCGGCGCGCCGGTTTCGACCTCGGGATGCTCCGGCATAGAGCGCCTGCCTTACGAAATCCAGTCGCCCCGCCGCCGGGCCGGCCCGCGATTCCGGCGTTGGCGCCGCGGTTTCGCCTCTGCTATAGCGACAGCGACATTCAGCCCGAGCGAGGAAGAACCGCCCATGTCCGTGGATACGGCCACCGTCCGCCGCGTCGCCCGGCTCGCCCGCATCAAGGTGAGCGACGAGGAGGCCGAGCGCATGACCGGCGAACTCAATTCGATTCTCGGCTTCGTCGAGCAGCTCGACGAGGTCGACGTCTCGGACGTCGAGCCGATGACCTCCGTTGTGGCGATGACGATGCGCCTTCGCGCCGACGTCGTCACCGACGGCGACGTCGCCGCCAAGGTCACGGGCAACGCGCCGATGTCCGACGACGATTTCTTCATGGTGCCGAAGGTCGTCGAGTAGACCGGCCGCCCGCCCTCCGCCCGACCCGCGCACCCGTTTCGACTGGACCCTCCCGTGACCGATCTCACCGCCCTCACCATCGCCGAGGCCCGCAAGGGCCTCGCCGGCAAGGACTTCACCGCGACCGAACTGACGAAGGCCTATCTCGCGGCCATGGCGGCGGCGCGCGAGCTCAACGCCTACGTGGTCGAGACGCCGGAGAAGGCGCTGGCGATGGCGGCCGCCTCCGACGCGAGGATCGCGGCCGGGGAAGCGCGGGCGCTCGAGGGCATTCCGCTCGGCATCAAGGACCTCTTCGCCACCGAGGGCGTCCACACCCAGGCGGCGAGCCACATCCTCGACGGCTTCCGGCCGGCCTACGAATCGACCGTCACCAACAACCTCTGGGCCGACGGCGCGGTGATGCTCGGCAAGCTCAACATGGACGAGTTC
>CALCDT010000107.1 GCA_937900425.1 uncultured Alphaproteobacteria bacterium
ACCGCGCCGTCCACCGGCGCGGCCGAGGCCGTCGCCGCCGCCGCCGGGACCGCCTGCGCGGCGAGCCAGCGCTCGAAATCGGCCCGCTCGTGGACGACGACCTCGAAGGCCATCAAGGCATGGGACGGGCCGCAGAATTCGGCGCAGACGCCGCGGTAGACGCCGGGCCGCTCCGCCGTCAGCCGCAGCCGGTTGGTGTGACCCGGGATCATGTCGAGCTTGCCGCCGATAGCGGGAATCCAGAACGAGTGGATCACCTCGTTGGCGGTGAGCACGAATTCGACCGGCTCGCCCGCCGGGAGATGCAGTTCGTTGGCGCCGACGACCGGCTCGCCGTCGCCGTCCTCGTAGGTGAAGCGCCACCACCATTGCTCGCCCTGGGCCTTCACCGTGAGCCGGGCGCCGCTTTCGCGCCAGTCCGGCAGCATCGAGAGGCCGAAACCGAGGAAGATCGCGAGGCCGACGGTCGGAAAGATCACGCCGCCGCCGATGATCAGGCGGGTGGCGTCGCGCTCGGGGTCGTCGCCGGGCGGGCGCAGCACGAAGTAGATCGTCGCACCCATCATGGCGATCCAGACCACGGCGGAGACGGCGAGGATCACCCAGAAGAGGGTGAGGATGCCGGCGGCCTCGCGTCCGGCCGGATCGAGCGCCGACTGCGGGCCGTCGCAGGCCGCGAGAAGAAGCCCCGCGAGCACCACGGCCGAAGTCCGGGTCCGCGAGCGACGCCGCCCGTTTCTGTCGTCGATCGTGCTGATGGCCGCCCCCGCTCCGCCTCGCCCGTTGCGCCGCGGCGATCCGCCCGCCGCCGCCGTCGCCGCACCGCCTCGATGAGCCGAATGTTCACCGCCGCGGATGGTTCCATGCGAAAGGCAGGTTATTTGGCGGTCAGGCGGCGACGAAGCCGGCGGCCGTCGCGACCGCCGCGGCCAGCAGCAGGTAGGCGACGAGGATGACGAGACCGTCGCGGACCAGCAGTCCGAGCGCCAGCAGGCTGACGACGGCCCCGGCGCTCGACGAGAGCATCGGGAAGATCTCGAGGGGCGGGATGGTGAGGGCGATCGCGATGCAGATCGCCGCGACGACGCGGTCGGCGAGAGCGCCGGTCAGCCACTTCAGCCGCGGGCGCATCACGCGGTCGACGGGCCGGGCGACCTTGCTCAGGAAGGCGACGGCCTTCGAGACCCGGGCCGGGTCGATCGGCCGGCGCAGGAATGCCTCGGGGAGCCAGATCGTGCGGCGTCCGACCAGCACCTGCCCGGCGATGAGCAGGATCACGAGCCCGGTGAGCGAGGGCAGGGTCGGGATCGCCGACAGCGGCGAGACCAGCACCAGCCCGGGCAGCAGCAGCAGCGGCCCGAAGGCACGGGTGCCGACGACGTCGACGATCTGTCCGACCCGCAGTCCGCCTCGATCGCGGGCGACGTCGGCGATCCGCTGGAGCAGACCACAGAGGTCGTGGATGTCCTGCTCGGAGGAGGGCGGCCGGCGGGGCCGCTGCGCCGCGCGGCGCGCGCTCGCCGTCTCGTCGAGGGAAGTCTGATGCATGCCCCGTCCTGATTCGCTGTTCCGCGGTGGAGTCGGTCGGCCCGGCCCGCTCGCCGGCCGGTCGCCCGGTACGAGGGGCGAACCCGCGCCGAAGGCGATTGTTTCGTCCCCGTGCTGCGGCCGGTCGGGCTCGGCACGGGGCAGGCGCGATCATCCGCAGCCGCGCCGGCCCGCGTCAGCCGCAGGAGCGGATGATCGCGGAGACGATGCCGGCGAAGCCGCCGGGGGTGTCCGGCTTGACGTGGACGGCGTCGGCACCGGCGTCTTTGGCCGCCCGGTGCACGGCGTCCTCGTGCGAGGTGGTGACGACGATGGTCGGAACGTCCGGCGCGAGAACGCGGTTACGCAGCACCGAGAGGAAGGTCAGGCCATCCATGACCGGCATGTTGAGGTCGAGCACGATGACGTCGGGAAGGCCGCCGGGCTCGTCCTCGTCTTCGAGAGCGGCGAGGGCGTCGAGGCCGTTGCTGGCGGTGAGCACTTCGATGCCGCGGCCGATCCGGGCACATTCGCGGAGCAGGGCGCGCCTCAGTAAAAAGACGTCGTCCTGATCATCCTCCACGATTAGAATGCGGTAATCGAGAGATGTGCCTTCGACGCGAGCCAGCATGACGGTCACCTCGATCGTGCGATAGAATATGCTAAAATGCGCAGGAGGTGGGAATGAACGGCTTCCTCGATTATCTCCTCGGATCGGCGACCTTCATTCCACATGGGTACTGCCTGCTCTGGCGTCCAGACCTCGTCGCGATGCACCTGGTCTCGGATGTGGTGATCGCGGTCTCCTACCTTTCGATCCCCTTCGCCATCGCCGTCTTTCTGCGCCGGCGGCGCGATCTCCATTATTCGCACGTCTTTTGGATGTTCGCAGCTTTTATCGTCGCCTGCGGCATGACGCACATCGCCGGCGCTGCGACGCTCTGGGTTCCGGCCTATGGCGCGCAGGGCCTGATCAAGGTCGCCACCGCCCTCGTCTCGGCGGTCACGGCGATCTATCTCTGGCCGGTGATCCCGAAGGCTCTGGCGTTGCCGAGCCCTGCCCAGCTGCGCGCCGCCAACGTCGCTCTCGAGGAGCGCATCCACGAGAACGAGCGGATCAACGGCGAGCTGGTCGCGATGCGCGCCGAGCTCGAGGCGAAGGTCGCCGCGCGCACCGCCGAGCTCGCCGAGGCGATGCAGCGCCTCGCCGAGCGCGAGCAGTATTTCCGCACGCTCTACCGCACGACCCCGGTGATGATGCACTCCGTCGACCGTTCGGGCCGGCTCATCGAGGTCAACGACCACTGGGTCGACCAGCTGGGTTACGAGCGCGAGGAGGTGATCGGCCGTCTCGCCCGCAGCTTCGTCGCCGCGGCGCAGCAGCACGAACTGGCGACGGAGACCGCGCCCGCCTTCTGGGCCAGCGGTGCCTGCCATCGCCTGCGCCAGACGCTGGTGCGCAAGGACGGCTCGACGATGGAGGCCGAGATCTCGGCGATCACCGAGCCGGGCGGCACCGGCGACACCGCCTTCGCCGTCGTCGTCGACGTCACCGAACGCGAGGCCGCCGAGGCGCGGCTGCGGGAGAAGGCCCGCGATCTGGAACGCGCCAACGTCGGCCTCAGCCAGTTCGCCTACGTCGCCTCGCACGACCTGCAGGAGCCGCTGCGCAAGATCACCACCTTCGCCGGGGTGCTGGAGGACGCGATCGAGAAGAAGGACGAGGCGGACGTCCGCTACGCGGCCTCGGTGATGCAGGAATCCGCCGGCCGGGCCCGGCGCCTCGTCGCCGACCTCCTGCGCTTCTCGCGCTCGGCCAACGCCGAACTCTCCTTCATGACGGTCGATCTCGCCGCCGCCGTCGACACCGTGCTCGAAGACATGTCCGAGGCGATCGAGGGGTCCGGCGCCGACGTGCGCACCGACGTCGACGGCATCGTGGTTCGTGCCGACCAGACCCAGTTGATGCAGCTGATCCAGAACCTCGTGTCGAACGCCCTGAAGTATCACAAGCCCGACGAGGCACCGAAAGTGTCCATCTCGGCGCGGCGACGGGAAGGGGCGATCGAGGTCGAGGTCGCCGACGACGGCATCGGCTTCGAGAGCAGCTATGCCGACCGCATCTTCGAGCCGTTCAAGCGGCTGCACACCCAGGCCCGCTATCCGGGCTCCGGAATCGGCCTCGCGATCTGCCGCTCGATCGCCGACCAGCACGGCTGGTCGATCTCCGCCCGCTCCCAGGAAGGGCGCGGCGCGGTCTTCACGGTGCGGATGCCGGTCCGGGAGGCCGGCGAGCGGAGCTGACGCCAGCGGCGCGACCGAACACGCGCATGCCGGCAGGAGGACGCCGGGCCGGACCGGCCGGCGTCACGCTCCCGCTTCGATCGGGACGGTCGCGCGCGTGCCGAGCGCCGCGAGCACGGCGGCGACGATGCCCCTGGCGTCCAGCCCGGCCGCGGCGTACATCGCCTCCGGCTTGCCGTGGTCCTGGTAGTCGTCGGGCAGGGTGAGGGTGCGCACCCTCAGACCCTCGTCGAGCAGGCCCTCGGCGGCCAGGTGCTGCAGCACGAAGGCGCCGAAGCCGCCGACCGAGCCTTCCTCGACCGTGACCAGCACCTCGTGGCCGCGGGCGAGCCGGGCCAGCAGGTCGCGGTCGAGCGGCTTGGCGAAGCGGGCGTCGGCGACGGTGGTGGAAAGGCCGCGCGTCTCCAGTTCCTCGGCCGCCTTCAGCGCCTCGGCGAGGCGGGTGCCGAAGGAGAGGATGGCGACGCTCGAGCCCTCGCGCAGGACCCGGCCCTTGCCGATCTCGAGCACCGTGCCCCGCTCGGGCAGCTCGACTCCGACGCCCTCGCCGCGCGGATAGCGGAAGGCGATCGGGCCGGCGTCGTGGGCGGTGGCCGTTGCGACCATGTGGACGAGCTCCGCCTCGTCCGCCGCCGCCATCACCACCATGTTCGGCAGGCAGCCGAGGAAGGCGATGTCGAAGGAGCCGGCGTGGGTCGGCCCGTCGGCACCGACGAGGCCGGCGCGGTCGATCGGGAAGCGCACCGGCAGGTTCTGGATCGCGACGTCGTGGACGAGCTGGTCGTAGCCGCGCTGCAGGAAGGTCGAATAGAGCGCGCAGAACGGCTTGTAGCCCTCGGCGGCGAGGCCGGCGGCGAAGGTGACGGCGTGCTGCTCGGCGATGCCG
>CALCDT010000108.1 GCA_937900425.1 uncultured Alphaproteobacteria bacterium
TAGGACTGGTAGGTCGAGATGCCCATCTTGGACATGACCTTGAGGATGCCCTTGTCGATCGACTTGATGTAGCGGTAGACGATCTCCTCCTCGTCGACCTCCTCGGGGAACTGGCTCTTCATCGCAGCGAGGGTGTCGAAGGCGAGATAGGGGTTGATCGCCTCGGCGCCGTAGCCGGCCAGCACGCAGAAGTGATGGATCTCGCGCGGCTCGCCGCTCTCGACGACGAGGCCGACCGAGGTGCGCAGGCCCTTGCGGATCAGGTGGTTGTGGACGCCCGCGGTGGCGAGCAGCGCCGGGATCGGCACGCGGGTGCGGCTGACGAGGCGGTCCGACAGGATGATGATGTTGTACTTGGCGCGCACGGCCTCCTCGGCGCGCTGGCACAGGGCGTCGAGCGCGGCCTTCATGCCCTCGACGCCGCGGCGGACGTCGAAGGTGATGTCGAGGGTCTTGGCCTGGAACTGGTTCTCGGCGATGTCGCCGATCATCCGGATCTTGTCGAGATCGGCGTTGGTCAGGATCGGCTGGCGCACCTCGAGCCGCTTCTTGGTCGAGGTGCCCTTGAGGTCGAGGATGTTCGGCCGCGGTCCGATGAAGGACACGAGGCTCATCACCAGTTCCTCGCGGATCGGGTCGATCGGCGGGTTGGTGACCTGCGCGAAGTTCTGCTTGAAGTAGGTGTAGAGCAGCTTGGCCTTGTCCGACAGCGCCGAGATCGGGGTGTCGGTGCCCATCGAGCCGATCGCCTCCTGGCCGGTGACGGCCATCGGCGCCATCAGCAGCTTGAGGTCTTCCTGGGTGTAGCCGAAGGCCTGCTGGCGATCGAGCAGCGTCTCGTTCGAGATCACCGACGACACCGACACCGGCGGCATGTCCTCGAGCACGATCTGGGTCTTCTCGAGCCAGGCCTTGTAGGGGTTGGCTTCCGCGAGGCGCTTCTTCACCTCCTCGTCGGAGATGATGCGGCCTTCCTCGAGGTCGATCAGCAGCATCTTGCCCGGCTGCAGCCGCCACTTGGTGACGATCTTCTCCTCGGGGATGTCGAGGGTGCCGGCTTCCGAGGCCATGACGACGAGGCCGTCGTCGGTGACGACGTAGCGTGCCGGGCGCAGGCCGTTGCGGTCGAGAGTGGCGCCGATCTGGCGGCCGTCGGTGAAGGCGACGGCGGCAGGCCCGTCCCACGGCTCCATCAGGGCGGCGTGATACTCGTAGAAGGCGCGGCGTTCCTCGTCCATGAGCGGGTTGCCCGCCCAAGCCTCGGGAATCAACATCATCGCGGCGTGGGAAAGCTCATAGCCGCCCATGACGAGGAATTCGAGCGCGTTGTCGAAGCAGGCGGTGTCGGACTGGCCCTCGTAGGATATCGGCCACAGCTTGGAGATCTGCGGCCCGAACAGCTCCGACTCGACCGAGGCCTGCCGGGCCGCCATCCAGTTGACGTTGCCGCGCAGGGTGTTGATCTCGCCGTTGTGGGCGACCATCCGGTAGGGGTGGGCGAGCTTCCACGACGGGAAGGTGTTGGTCGAGAAGCGCTGGTGGACGAGCGCGAGCGCCGAGACGAAGCGCGGGTCGGTCAGGTCCTTGTAATAGGCGCCGAGCTGGTAGGCGAGGAACATGCCCTTGTAGACGACGGTCGTCGACGACATCGACACGATGTAGAAGTCCGACGCCTCGGCGTTCTTCGCCGCGAAGATGGTGTTGGAGATCACCTTGCGCAGGATGAACAGCCGGCGCTCGAACTCGCGGTCGGAGGAGACGCCGGCGCCCTTGCCGATGAAGACCTGGCGGTGGAACGGCTCGGTGGCGACGATGTCCGGCGCCTTCGAAAGGCAGGAGTTGTCGACCGGCACGTCGCGCCAGCCGAGCAGCACCTGGCCCTCGTCGGCGACGACCTTGGCGATGATCGCCTCGAAGCGGGCGCGGCTGCCGGCGTCCTGCGGCATGAACAGGTGGCCGACGGCATAGTCGCCGGGCTCGGGCAGGGTGAAGCCGAGCGCGGCGCATTCGTCCTTGAAGAAGGCGTGCGGGATCTGCACCAGCATGCCGGCGCCGTCGCCCATCAGCGGATCGGCGCCGACCGCGCCGCGGTGGGTCAGGTTTTCGAGGATCCTGAGGCCGTCGGCGACGATCTGGTGCGACTTCTCGCCGTTCATGCGGGCGATGAAGCCGACGCCGCAGGCGTCGTGCTCGCGGGCGGGCTGATAGAGCCCTTTTTCGGCGGCCGTCTCGCGAGCCGTCGTGGCGGCGCCATGCGCACGCACGGGGGCGGCGTCGCCGCTGCGAGGGGCCGAACCGAAAAGATCGTCGGGCTTCATCATCGCTTCCTCGTCCTCGTCCTGCGCGGCGGCATGGTGCGCGCCGCGCGTGTCGTTCTCTTCACCCGTCCGTCGCCACTTCGCCCCCGGCCCGAAGGCGTCGGGTGTCGCGGTGCTCCGGCGCGCTGTAGCCCGGTCTCGCCGACCGGTCCCGCAGGTCTGCCCGTCCGCTGGGCAGTCTGCCGCCGACGCGGGCCCCCGGGCGTCGCTTCGACCTCCACGCGAAGAAGGCCGCGACCGGAGATTTCCGGCACCGCGAGCCGTCGTCCGCCGAAGATCCGGCGGCGCTGCCGTCATCTCCCCCGCAGCGCCTAGCATGCTTCGTGCCCGATCCGGGCGGCGGTCCGCCCGGCCGCGTCGAACCGTCTGCGGGCACGTCGCGGCCTTCGTCAACTCGGCATGCCATCGTCGCGGGAGTTCGCGAGAGCCGTCGATCCGGCTTCCGGTCCGGGTATATCACGACGGGTCCGGCGAGGTCAGCCCCGCGGGCGCACCGCACGGGCACGAGGCCGGCCTCACGACGGCCGGCCTTACGCCCGGCGATCGGCAGAGCCCGTCATCGCGCACCGGTTCGTCGCGGAACAAATGGACAGCATTCCTGTCCTATCATTCGCCGAATTATTGCCAGAATTCGCCGCGAAGAGCAAGAGTCGGCCCGGCCTCGCCCGGCGCGGCCTTTTCGCTCGCCTTTCCCGTCGGTTTGCCCTCGCGTCCGGTCCGGCGCCGTTCTCTCCCCGGCGCTGCCCCGGCCCTCCTTCTTGCGAAACATCCGTTTCCGGCCAGGTGCCGTATTGTTTGCCGACGGCGGCGCGATCATTGTCGCAGCCGATGGATAGCGGAGTTCCTGGATGACCCTCGACCCGGCCCGCCGCGTCCTGCTCGGCGCGGCGGCGACCCTCGGTTTCTTCGGCCTCGCCCTGCTCGGCGCGGTGTCGTGGCTGTCCGCGCATCCGGCGCTCGGCCCGGCGCTCGCAGGCGGCGCGATGGTCGCCTACGGCGTCATCGCGGCGACCGTTCTCCTCACGGTGCGCCGCCATCATCCCTTCGCGGCCTTCGGTCCGGCCAACGTCGTCACCTCGCTGCGCTCGGCGGTGGCGGCGCTGCTCGTCGGTTTCGTCGTCGCGCTGTCGCTGGCGGGAGGCGGGGCCGGCGGCGTTCATCAGGCGGCGAAGGATCTCTTCTCCGGCGGCGAAGGCGGCGCGCTCGTCGCCCTTCTCGTCGGCGTGCTGGCGCTCGACGGCGTCGACGGCTTCCTCGCCCGGCGCAGCGGCAAGAGTTCGGTGTTCGGCGCACGCTTCGACATGGAGATCGACGCCCTCACCATCCTCTGCCTCAGCTTCCTCGTGGTCGTCGCCGACCGGGCCGGCGCCTTCGCGGTGCTTATCGGCCTCGCCCGCTACCTCTTCGTCGCGGCGGCTGTCGCCGTTCCGGCGCTCGCCGGGCCGCTGGCGCCCTCGAAGCGTCGCCAGAGCGTCTGCGTCCTGCAATATGTCGCGCTGATCGCGGCGCTCGCGCCCGGTGTCTCCGGTGCGGTCGGTTCGGCATTGGTCGGCGCCGCCCTCGCCGCGCTGCTGGTCTCCTTCGCCATCGACGTCGCCGCCCTGCTGCGGCAGGCCCCGGAGCGGGCGGCATGAGCGGCGGTGCGGGTGGAGGAGCCGGACGCGGCGAAGCCGGCCGGGCGGCGGGCGCCCTCGGCGCCGTCGCCGGGGCGGCGGGCTTCGCCCGTTCGCTGGCGCTCTATTACGGCCAGCCGTGGAAGGGCCGGGCGCTCGGGCGGCTCTACGGCGACCTGCTGAAGCCGGGAATGCGGGCCTTCGACATCGGCGCCCACGTCGGCCACCGGACGCGGATCCTCGCCGGGCTCGGGCTCGACGTCGTCGCGGTGGAGCCGCAGGCCCGATTCGAGTCCTTCCTGCGCCGGCATCTTCACGGCGGACGCATCACCGTGGTGCGGGCGGCGGTCGGGGCGCGGCCGGGCGAGGCCGACCTCGCGGTCTCGAGCCGCCATCCGACCGTCTCGACCCTCTCGGAGAGCTGGCGGGAGACGGTGTCGGGCGACGCGTCCTTCGCCGGCGTCACCTGGGACCGGCGCGAGCGGGTCGCGGTGACGACGCTCGACGCCCTCGCAGCCGCCCACGGCCGGCCGGATTTCTGCAAGATCGACGTCGAGGGCATGGAGGCGGAGATCCTGAAAGGGCTGTCCTTCGCCGTCCCCCTCGTTTCCGTGGAATTCCTGCCGCAGGCGCCGGAGGTGGCGAGGGCCTGCCTCGACGAACTCGCACGGCTCGGCGACTACAGTTTCAACGCGGTTCGCGGCGAGACCCACCGCCTGGTGTCGCCGACCTGGGTTCCGGCGCGGGAGGCGAAGGACTTCCTCGCCCGGCTCTGCGAGGGTCCGCGCGAGGGCGACCTCTACGCGCGGCTCGCGGGCTGAAGCACGGCGACGCCGGCGTCGGGCCGCAAAAGGCCGCGACGACGCGGTGAACCGTTGCCCGCCGGGGCGAGGATCCCGCCGGCCACGGATGACGGCGACAGAACGGCCGCGACCCTGGCGATGACGGGACCGGGCGGCGATGGGACGACGGGACCGGACGGTGATCGGACGGGGCGGGGCGATGGACGGCAGACGAACGGGCGAGGGCAGGAGAGCGGGCGGGCCACGGACGCGGTGGTGGCCGCCGGTTCTCGCGTCGCACTTCCTGTTCGCCGCGCTCGTCTTTCCGGCCTCGCTCGCCCGGATGACGCCGGCGTCCTTTCTCGTGCTGCCGCTGGAGGCGCCGGCCTACCTGCTCGTCGCGCTGCTGCTGCCGGCGCTGCTCGCCGGGCCGGTGCGCCTGCTCGCCGCCATCCTGCTGTCGGCCTCGCTGATCTTCCGCCTCGCCGACGTCGGCTCCTTCGAGGCCTTCGGACGGCCGTTCAACCTCGTTCTCGACGTCCACCTGCTCGGCGCGGCCTGGAACCTGCTCTCCGGCGCGGTCGGGCGAATCGGGGCCTTTCTCGCCGCGGCCGCGGCGGTGCTCCTCGTCATCCTCGTCGTCGTCGCGGCCGAACGCTCCCTCGCCGTGACGACGCGCTTCGCGCGGCGCCACCGCCTCGCGGTCGGCCTCGTCGCGGCGGCGCTCGGCGGCCTCGCCCTCGCCGCCCTCGCCGCGCCGGCCGTCCTGCCGCTGCCGGTGACGACCATCGCGAGCCGCAGCCTCGCCGGACACGTCACCGTCGCGGTGGACAGCCTCGACGACCGGGCCCGCTTCCTGCGCGAGGCGGCGGTGGACCCGGTAGCCGACATCGCGGACGGCGCGCTGTTCTCCGGCCTGCGCGGCCGCGACGTGCTGCTGGTCTTCGTGGAATCCTACGGCCGCGCCGCGGTCGAGGGTGCCTGCTGCGCGGCGCGCACCGCGCAGGCGCTGGCCCGCTTCGAGCAGCGGATCGCCGCGGCGGGCTTTTCGGCGCGCACGGGCTGGCTGACGTCGACCACCGTCGGCGGCCAGAGCTGGCTCGCCCACGGCACTCTGCTGTCGGGGCTCGAGGTCGACAACCAGCGGCGCTACGTCAGCCTCGTGACCTCGCGGCGCGGCACCCTCAACCGCGACTTCCGCCGCGCCGGCTGGCGAACGGTGGCGGCGATGCCGGCTATCTCGATGGCCTGGCCGGAGGGGGACTTCTTCGGCTACGACGCGATCTACGACGCCCACACCCTCGGCTACCGCGGCCGGCCCTTCAACTGGGTGACGATGCCGGACCAGTATGTCCTCGACGCGGTGCGGCGGTTCGAACTGGCCGTGCCGCGCGAGGCGCCGGTGATGGCCGAGATCGCGCTGATCTCGTCCCACGCGCCGTGGACGCCGATCCCGCCGCTGATCGGCTGGGACGAGGTCGGCGAGGGCACCGTGTTCAACCGCTGGTCGGACAGCGGCGATCCGCCGGCGGTGCTCTGGCTCGATTCGGACCGGGTCCGCGAGCAGTTCTCGATCTCGATCGCCTATTCGCTCGACGTGCTGTCGAGCTACGTCGAGACCTTCGGCGACGACGATCTCGTGCTGATCTTCCTCGGCGACCACCAGCCGGCCCCGCTGATCACCGGTGAAGGGGCCGGCCGCGACGTTCCGATCCACGTCGTCGCCCGCGATCCGGCGGTGCTGTCGGTCTTCGCCGGCTGGGGCTGGACCGCGGGCATGGCGCCCTCGCCGCAGACGCCGGTGATGCCGATGCGCGACTTCCGGGCCCGGTTCGCGGCAGGGTTTTCGGACGGGGCGGATTGAGACCCCGGCCGTCAGCCCGCGTCGGTCCATCCGGATTCATGGCTCCGGTCTGCGACCGGTGTACCGCTCGATGATGCGAGCAACGTCTTCCTCCGATGCGAATTCTCCGGCATCGGCTTCGCGCAGCCCGGCTTCGATGTCATCTGTCTGCCCGTCCGCAGGCGGCAGCGCGAGGAGGTCGCGGTGGCCGACGAGGATCTCGCCCCCGGCGAGGTGAGCGAGGCGAAAGGCGAGCCATCCGGCCGCCTCGTCGGGACCGAGACCGGCCTCGCCGGCGGCCGCTGCGATGCCTTCGACCAGCGGGCGGGCGAGAGCGGCGTCGGCGGACCCGAGGCGCCAGTCGCTCGTCGCCGCCGTGACGGAAAAGCCGGAGGCGCGCAGGATGCCGGCCGCCGCCTCCGCCGCGTCGGGGCCGAGCGCGGGGCCGAAGCCCTTGTCGCCGCGCTGATGGCGGTTGAAAGCGGCGGTGACGGCGCCGTCGAGCGGGTGAGGCGGCGAGAAGGCCATGCGGCCGTCGTAGGTGAGGGCGGCGTAGAGGCCGGCGCCGCAAGCGGAGAGCCGCCGCGCGAGCGCGTGCAGCCAGTCCGCGGAAACGAGGTCGAGCAGGGCGGACGCGGTGACGAGGCGGGCGTCGCCGATCGGCAGGTCGTCGACGCCGGAGAGATCGGCCGGGTGGGCAGCGATCGCCGGATCGCGGGCCGTCGCCTCGGCGAGCAGTCCGGCATCGAGGTCGACGAGGCGGCAGGGGTGGCCGTGCAGGAGCGGACCGGACGATCCGCCGAGGGCGCGGAAGGTCGAGCCGGTGCCGCCGCCGAGATCGACCACGGCGCCGGGGCCATCGCGGAGGAAGCGGCCGGCCGCCTCGCCGAGGCCGGCGTCGCGGGCGGCGTGGTCGGCGGCCTCGCGCAGGTCGAGCCAGGAGACGGAGAAGCCGCTCACGCCGGCTCCGGCCGGTGGCAGACCGCCTCGATGTTGTTGCCGTCGGCGTCGAGCACGAAGGCGCCGTAGTAGTCGGGGTGATAGTGCGGGCGAAGACCCGGCGCGCCGTTGTCGCGGCCGCCGCCGGCGAGGGCCGCGGCGTGGAAGGCGTCGACCGCGGCGCGCGAGGAGGCTGTGAAGGCGACGTGGACGCCGCCGCTCGCCGGCCGGCCGTCGCCGATCCAGAAGAAGGGTTTCACTCCCTCGCCGAAGCCGAGGTGGTTTCCGGCGCCGGTCTCCTCGGCGCTCACCGCCATCAGCGGGACGATGCCGAGCGGAGCGAGGGCGGCGGTGTAGAAGGCCGCGGCGGCGGCGTGGTCCGATACCGCCAGTCCGACGTGATCGAGCATGGTTTTCCTCTTCCGTTTCCGGTCGGTAGCGACGCCGGTGCCGGGTCCGCGCCGCGGCGAACTCTGGCACCGGGTCGGCGCCCCGGCAATCCGGTCTTTCGGGGACCCGCCGGCCCGTCTTTCGAAGGCCGCTCCGCAAGTCGGCGCGATTCGGAGTGGTGCACGGCTGTCGGCGGTCACGACGCGGCGAGGGCGGCGGCGACGCGGCGGGCGGTCTCCGTCCAGCCGGGCAGCCGGGCGCCGGCCCGGCG
>CALCDT010000109.1 GCA_937900425.1 uncultured Alphaproteobacteria bacterium
TGGCGATCTCCACCTTCTCGTCCTCGGTGTAGCCGGCGATGCGGATGATCTCCATGCGGTCCATCAGCGGGGCCGGAATGTTGAGCGTGTTGGCCGTCGTCACGAACATCACGTCCGAAAGGTCGTATTCGACCTCGAGATAGTGGTCCATGAAGGTGGCGTTCTGCTCCGGATCCAGCACCTCGAGCAGGGCCGAGGACGGGTCGCCGCGGAAATCCATGCCCATCTTGTCGATCTCGTCGAGCAGGAAGAGCGGGTTGGACTTCTTCGCCTTCTTCATCGACTGGATGACCTTGCCGGGCATCGAGCCGATGTAGGTGCGGCGGTGACCGCGGATCTCGGCCTCGTCGCGCACGCCGCCGAGCGACATGCGGACGTATTCACGCCCGGTCGCCTTGGCGATCGACTTCGCCAGCGAGGTCTTGCCGACGCCGGGCGGGCCGACGAGGCAGATGATCGGCCCCTTCAGCTTGTTGGCGCGGCTCTGCACGGCGAGATACTCGACGATGCGTTCCTTGACCTTCTCGAGCCCGTAGTGATCCTCGGCCAGCACCTGTTCGGCGAGGGCGAGATCGTTGCGGACGCGCGAGCGGTTCTTCCACGGAATGCCGAGCAGCCAGTCGAGATAGTTGCGCACGACCGTGGCCTCGGCCGACATCGGGCTCATCTGGCGCAGCTTGCGAAGCTCCGCCCCGGCCTTCTCCTTGGCTTCCTTGGAGAGCTTGGTCTTGTTGATGCGCTCTTCGAGCTCGGCCAGCTCGTCCTTGCCTTCCTCGCCGTCGCCGAGCTCCTTCTGGATCGCCTTCATCTGCTCGTTGAGGTAGTACTCGCGCTGGGTCTTCTCCATCTGCCGCTTGACGCGGCTGCGGATGCGCTTTTCGACCTGCAGCACCGAGATCTCGCTCTCCATCAGGCCGAGAACGCGCTCGAGCCGTTCGGTGACCGAGGTGAGCGCCAGGATCTCCTGCTTCTCGGCGATCTTGATCGCGAGATGGGAGGCGATGGTGTCGGCGAGCTTGGAGTAATCCTCGATCTGGGTGATCGTGCCGAGAACCTCGGGCGAGACCTTCTTGTTGAGCTTGACGTAGTTGTCGAACTCCGACAGCACCGAGCGGGCCAGGGCCTCGACCTCGACCTGGTCGGCCGCTTCTTCCGGCAGGCGCACGGCCTCGGCCTCGAAATACTCCTCGCGCGTCAGGTAGCGCAGGATCGAGGCGCGCGAACCGCCTTCCACCAGCACCTTGACGGTGCCGTCGGGGAGCTTGAGCAACTGCAGCACGGTCGCGAGCGTGCCGACCGGATAGATCGCGGCCGGAGCCGGATCATCCTCGGAAGCGTTCATCTGCGTCGCGAGCAGGATCTGCTTGTCCGCACCCATGACTTCCTCGAGCGCGCGGATCGACTTCTCGCGACCGACGAAGAGGGGCACGACCATGTGGGGGAACACCACGATGTCGCGGAGCGGAAGGACGGGATAGACGTCCTTGTCGTGACCGGATGCGGAGGGAATATCGGTCATCTTGGTTTCCTTCGTGTTCTTGGCCCGGCGTCGACGATGTCGGGAGGGGCATCGGGAACGTCGGCCGGCGCGGAGATCCAGATCGAGGCATCGCCGCTCTGGTGCGCCGTCTACGGAAACGCAGCTACTCGTCGTACCGGGTCGGGGAGGACGAACGTCGGGTCGGGGCGGGAGGCGCCCGGGCCGCCAGCGGGGGCCGGAAAACCGGTCGCCCGTCCGTTCCGCCAGCCCGCCTGACACGGCGGGTGGCTCCTTCTCGGCCTTCGTCTTCGGCGGGAGCCGGCCGATCGCTTCGGATCCGGCCGGATCCCCCTTCGGGCGTTCCGTATGGCGCATCAGAGAGATGTGCCCGGAGCGCCCCCGTTTCAAGTGACCGCCGCGGCGCGTTATGCCGTCGCTTCGGCCTCGCCGACCCGGTCGGCGTAGATGTAGAGCGGCCGGGCCTTGCCCTCGACCACCTCGGCGCTGATCACCACCTCGCGGACGCCGTCGAGGCCCGGGAGCTCGTACATGGTGTCGAGCAGGATCGCCTCCATGATCGAACGCAGGCCGCGCGCGCCGGTCTTGCGCTCGATCGCCTTGCGGGCGATGGCCCGCAGCGCCTCGTCGTGGAAGGTGAGCTCGACGTCTTCCATCTCGAACAGCCGCTGGTACTGCTTGACCAGCGCGTTCTTCGGCTCCGACAGGATGGTGATGAGCGCGGCCTCGTCGAGATCCTCGAGCGTCGCCAGCACCGGCAGGCGGCCGACGAACTCGGGGATGAGGCCGAACTTCAGCAGATCCTCCGGCTCGACCTGGGCGAAGAGCTCGCCGGTACGCCGGTCTTCCGGAGCCATCACCTGCGCGGCGAAACCGATCGAGGTCGAACGGCCGCGCTGGGAGATGATCTTCTCGAGGCCGGCGAAGGCGCCGCCGCAGATGAAGAGGATGTTGGTGGTGTCGACCTGCAGGAACTCCTGCTGGGGGTGCTTGCGCCCGCCCTGGGGCGGCACGGAGGCGACGGTGCCTTCCATGATCTTCAGCAGCGCCTGCTGCACGCCTTCGCCCGACACGTCGCGGGTGATCGACGGGTTGTCGGACTTGCGGCTGATCTTGTCGACCTCGTCGATGTAGACGATGCCGCGTTGGGCCCGCTCGACGTTGTAGTCGGCCGCCTGCAGCAGCTTCAGGATGATGTTCTCGACGTCCTCGCCGACGTAGCCGGCTTCGGTCAGCGTCGTGGCGTCGGCCATGGTGAAGGGCACGTCGATGATGCGGGCGAGCGTCTGTGCCAGCAGCGTCTTGCCGCAGCCGGTCGGCCCGATCAGCATGATGTTGGACTTCGCCAGTTCGACGTCGGCGTTCTTGGTGGCGTGGTTGAGGCGCTTGTAGTGGTTGTGGACGGCGACGGACAGGACCTTCTTGGCCTGCTGCTGGCCGATCACGTAGTCGTCGAGAACGGCGCGGATCTCGCCCGGCGTCGGCACGCCCTCGCGCGACTTGACGAGATTCGACTTCGACTCCTCACGGATGATGTCCATGCAGAGTTCGACGCATTCGTCGCAGATGAAAACGGTGGGTCCGGCAATCAGCTTGCGGACCTCGTGCTGGCTCTTGCCGCAGAACGAGCAATAGAGCGTGTTCTTCGACTCACCGCCGCTGACTTTGGTCATCAATCGGTTCCTGCTCGGTTGTCGGGCGCAGTGCGCCCGCCCTCACCCGGAAGGCCGGCGGCGGCTGCGGAAGCCGTCGTCGACCGCTGCATCATCCGGGCCTTTCCTCGAACCCTATACCCGTTACGCACACCCGCGGGAGATGATGACAGCATGTTGGGGTCACAGGGATCAACATATACTTAACGCGCCTTAAGGAACGGACCAGAGGGCGGTCTTGTTCGCATACGGGCCATGCGGTGCGGACAGATCACCCGTCCGCCCCTTTCCTCAGCCGGCTTCGGCTTCGATCGCGGCCCGGGTCTCGATGACCTTGTCGATCAGGCCGAACTCTTTCGCCTGATCGGCGGTCATGAAATTGTCGCGCTCCAGCGCCTCCTCGATGGCGTCGAGTTCGCGGCCGGTGTGCTTGACGTAGATCTCGTTCAGCCGGCGCTTCAGCTTCAGGATCTCCTGGGCGTGCAGCATGATGTCGCTGGCCTGGCCACGGAAACCACCCGACGGCTGATGGACCATGATGCGCGCGTTCGGCAGCGAGAAGCGCATGCCCTTCTCGCCGGCCGCGAGCAGCAGCGAGCCCATCGAGGCGGCCTGGCCGATGCAGAGCGTCGAGATCTTCGGGCGGATGAACTGCATGGTGTCGTAGATCGCGAGACCCGAGGTGACGATGCCGCCGGGCGAGTTGATGTAGATCGCGATTTCCTTGGTCGGATTTTCGGCCTCGAGGAACAGGAGCTGCGCCGAGACCAGCGTCGCCACCGTGTCCTCGATCGGGCCGGTGATGAAGATGATCCGTTCCTTGAGGAGGCGGGAGAAGATGTCATAGGCCCGCTCGCCGCGATTCGTCTGCTCGACGACCATCGGCACCAGCGTGCTGGCATAGAATTCGACCGGATCCTTCATACTTGCCTCGAAGTTGCGTGCCGGCGACCGACCCGCACGGCCGGCAGCGTCACCGTTTCGTCATTGCCCGGATCGTTACATCCCGACCGGGCCCTTGGCTATCCCGAAGGGCTAAATATTGCGTCGCGGCCCGATCCGGAAGGGGCCGAGGTGAACGGCGCCTTTCCACCGGCCCCGGCGGGCGCCACGACGGCCGCGCCGGCCATCCGAGGGGGCGACGAACGGCGCCGGCCGGCCTTCGCGTCGAGGCCGGACCCGGCGCGCGCCTCGCGTGATCAGCCGTAGACCCGGTCCGCCCGCGCCTCGAAGGCTTCGGTGAACTTGCGGAAGGCGCGGTCGAACATCGCGCCCATCAGGGCGCCGAGGGTGCGGCTGCGGAACTCGTAGGAGATGAAGAAGCCGACCTCGCAGCCGCCCTCCCCGGCCGGCACGAAGGTCCAGCGGTTCTCGAGGAAGCGGAACGGGCCGTCGATATACTCGACGAGGATCCGGCCGGCGGTGCGGTCGAGCGTCACCTTGGAGGTGAAGGTCTCGCGCACCAGCTTGTATCCGACCGCCATGTCGGCGACCAGCACCTCGCGGCCGTCGTCGAGGGTCTTGCGGTGGCGCACGCGCAGGCTTTCGCACATCGGGACGAATTCGGGATAGCGCTCGACGTCGGCGACGAGGTCGAACATTTGGTCGGCCGTGTGGGCGACCCGATGTCTCGTCTCGAACTGCGGCATCCACCAGCCTTCCCAAGCCCGCGCGCGGAAAGCCGTCGCCGCCGCGCCCCTCGTCCGGTGTCTCGCTACACGGACGGGCCGGACCCCGCAAGCCTTTCGGCCCGCGCCGCCCGGAGTTGTGCGAAATCCTCCCCGGCATGGTGGGAGGAGCGGGTCAGCGGGCTCGACGACACCATCAGGAAGCCCTTGGTGTAGGCGACGGTCTCGAAGGACTTGAATTCCTCGGGGGTCAGGAAGCGGGCGACGGCGTGGTGCTTGCGGGTCGGCTGCAGATACTGGCCGATGGTGATGAAGTCGACCTCGGCGCTGCGCAGGTCGTCCATCAGCTGCAGCACCTCGTTCCGCTCCTCGCCGAGACCGACCATGATACCCGACTTGGTGAACATCGAGGGATCGAGTTCCTTGACCCGCTGCAGCAGGCGGATCGAATGGAAATAGCGGGCGCCGGGCCGAACGGTCAGGTATTTGGAGGGCACCGTCTCCAGGTTGTGGTTGAAGACGTCGGGCTTCGCCGCGACCACCACCTCGAGCGCGCCGGGCTTCCTCAGGAAGTCGGGGGTCAGCACTTCGATCGTCGTTTTCGGCGAGCGGGCGCGGATGGCGCGGATCACGGCGGCGAAATGGGCGGCGCCGCCGTCGGCGAGGTCGTCGCGGTCGACCGACGTGACGACGACGTGCTCGAGGCCGAGCTTCTCGACGGCGATGGCGACCTTCTCAGGCTCGCCGGGGTCGAGCGCGTCGGGAAGGCCGGTCTTGACGTTGCAGAAGGCGCAGGCGCGGGTGCAGGTGTCGCCCATGATCATCATGGTCGCGTGCTTCTTCGACCAGCACTCGCCGATGTTGGGGCAGCCGGCCTCCTCGCAGACGGTGACGAGGCCGTTCTCGCGGACGATGCCCTGGGTCTCGCGGTAGACCGGCGAGCCCGGCGCCTTGACGCGGATCCACTCCGGCTTGCGCTGGATCGGGTTGTCGGGGCGCTTCGCCTTCTCCGGATGCCGCGGGCGCTGCGTCCGGTCGAGAATCGTCACCATCGCAAGATCCTGTCGTTGGTCTCTTCGCCCTTTCTAGCAAAGGCTTCGCCGTCGCGACAGCCGCGGGCGACATTCCAGCCCTGCACGGATAGCCCCGATGCTCACGAAAGAAAGCGGCGAGGCGGTGCTCCGCCCCGCCGCTCTCCGGCAGGTTCGATGAGCGAAAGACGCGAGCCGCGCCCGCTCCGTCAGCGCCGGATCAATCCGACGATGAACAGGAGGAGGACCGCACCGACGGTCGAGACCACCAGCGAGCCGATCCAGCCGGCCTGCACCGACAGCCCGAGGGCCGAGAAGATCCAGGCACCGAGGAACGAGCCGACGATGCCGACGATGAGGTTGGTGATGAGGCCGTGGTCCCGCTTCATCACCTTTTCCGCGATCCAGCCCGCGAGAATGCCGATGATGATCGCCCCGATGATACCGACGCCCGTCATGTGTCTCTCCGTTGCATGATATCCGATTTGAGAAATGTCGGCGTCGCGCGGATTGTTCCCGTCGGATGAACATTGACGGACGGACGACGACGGGGCGACCGAGGGCGACGAGACGAACCGGGGCGGGCCGAGCGTGCGAGCGGACGCCGTCGCTCAGTGCTGGCTCGCCCAGTCCAGCGCCTGCTCCAGCCGGTCGTTGCCCCAGAACAGCTCGCCGTCGTCGCAGACGAAGGAGGGCGAGCCGAAGATGCCCCGCGCCCGGGCGGTGTCGACGTTGGCGCGCAGGCGGTCCTTGATCTGTTCGGAATTGGCGCGCACCCGCGCCTTGCGCAGATCGCCCCCGGCCTCGGCCACCAGCGGCTCCAGCACACCGGGATCGCCGATGTCTTCGCCGCGGGCGAAGTTCGCCGTGAAGGCCGCCTTCACGAAAGCCGGACCCCAGCCCTCCTCCATGCCGACGAGGGCGAAACGGGCGGCGGCGAGGCCGTTGACGGGGAATTT
The DNA here is from genome assembly GCA_937900425.1 of uncultured Alphaproteobacteria bacterium. Classification (GTDB taxonomy): domain Bacteria; phylum Pseudomonadota; class Alphaproteobacteria; order Rhizobiales; family Pleomorphomonadaceae; genus CALCDT01. The sequence goes on from CALCDT010000109.1 coordinate 6,769, forward strand.
CTTCGGCCGGGCGAAGGGCAACCCCTCGGCCGCGCAGATCCGCTCGAGGTCGCGCCACATGTAGCGGCCCTTGACCGCGACGACGTTGAAGGGGCTGTCGGAGAGGTTCTGCTGCTCCTTGAACAGCGGCCCGAGCAGGAAGGGGCGCCACTCGAGGGCGATGCCCTTTTCGGCGGCCAGCGCTTCGACGCGCATGACCGCCGGGTAGGTGTAGGACGAGGCGAACTCGAACCAGAACTGGAGCATTCGCCTCAACCTTTCGTTTTGTTGTTTGCCCTTCCTAAACGTGGATCGCCCGGCCGTAGGCGTCAAGGACGCTCTCGTGCATCATTTCCGAAAGGGTCGGATGCGGGAAGACCGTGTGCATCAGGTCCTCCTCCGTCGTCTCCAGATTCATGGCGACGACGTAGCCCTGGATCAGCTCCGTCACCTCGGCGCCGATCATGTGCGCACCGAGCAGCTGACCCGTCTTGGCGTCGAACACCGTCTTGACGAGACCCTCCGGTTCGCCGAGGGCGATGGCCTTGCCGTTGCCGACGAAGGGGAAGCGGCCGACCTTGACGTCGTAGCCCGCTTCCTTCGCCTTCTTCTCCGTGAGGCCGACCGAGGCGACCTGCGGGTGGCAGTAGGTGCAGCCGGGGATCTTGGCCTTGTCCATCGGATGGACGTGCTTGCCGGCGATCGCCTCGACGCAGAGGACGCCCTCGTGCTCGGCCTTGTGGGCGAGCATCGGCGGGCCGGCGACGTCGCCGATGGCGTAGAGGCCCGGAACGTTGGTCCGGCCGAGGCCGTCGGTGACGACGCAGCCGCGCTCGGTCTTCACCCCGAGCTCCTCGAGGCCGAGATTCTCGATGTTGCCGACGACGCCGACCGCGGAAATCACCCGGTCGACGGTGAGCGATTGCGATTTGCCGTCCTTGGTCTCGATCGTCGCGGTGACGTTGTCCGCGCCCTTGTCGAGCCTGGTCACCTTGGCTTCGGTGAGGATCTTGAAGCCCTGCTTCTCGAAGCGCTTGCGGGCCAGCGCGGCGATCTCGTGATCCTCGACGGGCAGGATCTGCGGCAGCACTTCGACGACGGTCACCTCGGCGCCCATGGTGCGGTAGAAGCTCGCGAATTCGATGCCGATGGCGCCGGAGCCGACCACCAGAAGCGATTTCGGCATCTTTTCCGGCACCATCGCCTCGAAGTAGGTCCAGACCAGCTTCTTGTCCGGCTCGAGGCCCGGCAGCACCCGCGGCCGGGCGCCGGTGGCGAGGATGACGTGCTTGCCCGTGTAGTCGCCGGCACCGAGCGCGCCCTTCGGCGCGTTGTCGGCCGCCGCGACCGAGACCTTGCCGCCCTTGCCGAGTTTGGCCGTGCCCCAGATCACGTCGACCTTGTTCTTCTTGAGCAGGAAGCCGACGCCGGTGTTGAGCTGGGACGAGACCCCGCGCGAGCGCTTGACGATCGCCGCCGCGTCGAAGCCGATGTTCTCCGCGGAGAGGCCGTAGTCCTTGGCGTGGGTCATGTAGTGATAGATCTCGGCCGAGCGCAGCAGCGCCTTGGTCGGAATGCATCCCCAGTTGAGACAGATGCCGCCGAGGTGCCGGCTTTCGACCACAGCCGTCTTGAGGCCGAGCTGGGCCGAGCGGATGGCGGCGACGTAGCCGCCGGGGCCGGCGCCGATCACGATGACGTCGTAGTTGGACATGGGTCTCGCCCTTTTTCTCGGTTGTTCCTTCGTCCCGCCGTGTGCCGCGGGGCGGCGTTCGGCCGGAGGCTTCGATCAGACCGGCGCCAGTCGCGCCGAACGCACGCAATCCTCGTTCATGCCGGCGAACAGCCGGTCCGCATCGGCGAAGAAGGCCTTCTCGTCGAACGCCCCGCCCGCGGGCGGCAACAGCCTCAGGCGGTCGAGTTCGCGCGACAGTCTGGTGTAGCGGACCCTCTGTTCCTCGCCCTCGACGTTGGCGAGGAAGGTTCCGATCGCGGCGAAGCGGCTGACGGCGATCGCCGCGTTCTCCAGCCTCCGCGCCGTCGCCTCGCCGGTCTGGAGCAGCGCGATCCTAAGCTTCGCCTCGAAATAGGCCTCGATCCCGTCGCGGCAACTGCGGATCATCTCTCGGCGGGCGATGTCCTTCTGCACGATCTCCATGTTCCGCGTCGCCAGCCAGCCCTGGTACATCGCAGTGGCCATGGAGAAGCAGGCGACGCCGAGGGAGATCCAGGTGATTGCCGAGGGGCGGGAGGATGCCGAGGACATGGATCGCTCTTCCCCTCCCGCTCTGCGCCTCTTCGGTTTCGTCGTCGCATGCCGTGCGAACCGCCCGACGCCACCACCCCACCTGCTCACCCATCCGTATCCGTCATTCCCGCGCACGTGTTGTGTCCCGTGAGATTGGCGAGGAGTTCCGCGGG